>NZ_JBSGAI010000003.1:0-340311 GCF_053600695.1 Amycolatopsis sp. NPDC005003
TGGTAATTCGGGTTAGAACCCGAATTACCACTCACGACGCGGGACGGAAGCGCACGGTCTGGCCGGGCCGCAGCTGGGCGGCCAGGTCGAGGTCGGCCTCCTCGACGACGGCGATCACCGGGTAACCGCCGGTCGTCGGGTGGTCGGCGTGGAACAGGATCGGCCGGCCCGACGGCGGCACCTGCAGCGACCCCGGCACGCACGCCTCCGACGGCAGCTCGTCGTGGCGCGCGCGGGACAGCGCCGGCCCGGTCAGCCGGATGCCGACGCGGTCCGAATCCGGCGACACCGTGTACACAGTGGACAAGAGGTCGTCCGGCGCGGCGAACCAGTCGCGGCGCGGGCCCGGCGTCACGCGCAACACCGGTTCCGCCGGGAGGGATGCCCTCGGTGCGAGGTCCACAGCGGGAAACTCCCGCGGGGCCGGGCCGATCGGCAGCAGCATCCCGGCCGTCACCGGCGGCGGGCCGAGCTTCCCGAGCGTGTCCGTCGCCCTCGAACCGAGCACCGGCGGCACGTCGATCCCGCCGCGCACCGCGACGTAACACCGCAAACCGGACACCGCCGTGCCCAGGGAGAGCTCCTCTCCGGGCCACAGCGTGATCGGCCCGTTCGGCCCGCCCTTCGAGAGCGGGCAGGCCGCGCCGGTGACCGCCACCGTCGTCACGCCCGAAGCGCGCAGCACCAGCCCGCCGAGCGTCACCTCCAGGGCCGCCGCCCCGGCCGGGTTGCCGACGAGCCGGTTGGCCAGCCGGAACGACTCGCGGTCGGCCGCGCCGGACCGGCCGACGCCGAGGGCCGCGTGGCCCGGGCGGCCGAGGTCCTGCACCGTCGTCGCGAACCCGGGCCGGACGACTTCGAGCTTCACGACCGCACCGCCGTGAACCGCACCCGGGTGCCCGGCGGCAGCAGGTTCGGCGGGTCGCGTTCGACGTCCCACACCGGCGCGTCCGTGCGGCCCAGCAACCGCCAGCCGCCCGGTGACGCGCTCGGGTAGACCGCGCTGTACTCGCCGGCGATCGCCACCGAGCCCGCCGGGATGCGGGTGCGCGGTGACGACCGGCGCGACACGTGCAGCACGGGATCCGATCCGGTGAGGTAGGCGAACCCCGGCGCGAAGCCGCAGAACGCCGAGACGTACGTCCCCGCGGTGTGCCGCGAAACCAGCGAAGCCACACTCAGCCCGGTTTCCTCGGCGACTTCGGCCAGGTCTTCGCCGTCGTACACCACCGGGATCACCACCTCGCCCGTCCCGGCCGCCACGCTGTCCACAGGGGACACCCGGCGCAGCAGCGCGCCCAGCCGCTCCGCGTCCGTCACCGACGGGTCGTACCGCACCAGCAGGGTCCGCGCCGCCGGGACGAGTTCCACGACCCCGTCCGGCGGCGACTGCGTCAGCGCCGCTTGGAAGCCCAGCACGTCGCCGGTCTCCACCAGGACCGCGCGCCGCCCGCACGGCAGCAACCGGACGGTCATCCGGTGAACGCGCCGAGCTGGATGCCGGCCTCGGTCAGCGCCGCCTCGATCCGCCGGGCCAGCTCGACCGCGCCCGGGGTGTCCCCGTGCACGCACAGGGAATCCGGGCGGACGTCGAGCTTGGTGCCGTTCTCCGTCACGACGCCGCCCGTGGCCATGCCGACCGCGCGGGCGGCGACCACGTCGGCGTCGTGGATGACCGCGCCCGGCTGCTTGCGCGACACGAGCTTGCCGTCCGCGGTGTAGGCCCGGTCCGCGAACGCCTCCGCGTACGCCACCACTCCCGCTTTCTCCGCTTGCCGCTGCATTTCCGAGTTCGGCAGGCAGAGCAGCGCGAGCGCGGGGTCGTACCGGCGCAGGCCCTCGACGATCGCGGCGGCCTGCTCGGCGTCCACCGCCGCGGTGTTGTACAGCGCGCCGTGCGGCTTCACGTACGTCACGCGGCTGCCGGCCGCGCGGGCGAAGGCGTCGAGCGCGCCGATCTGGTAGAGCACTTCGTCGGCCAGTTGGTCCGGTGCGATGTCGAGCGCGCGCCTGCCGAAGCCGGCCAGGTCGTGGTAGCCGACGTGCGCACCGATCGCGACACCGCGCTCGGCCGCCAGCCCGCACACCCGCCGCATCACCGACGGGTCGCCGGCGTGGAAGCCGCACGCGATGTTCGCGCTGGTCACGATGTCGAGCATGGCTTCGTCGTCGCCCATCTTCCAGGCGCCGAAGCCCTCGCCGAGATCGCTGTTCAGGTCCATTTCAGCCCACCCGGTATTCGCTGTCGTACCGATCGGTGATGAACATGTACCCCGGTGCGTGGGTGATCGCAAAGGGGGGCCGCGACGCCATCAGCGCCGCCTGCGGGGTGACCCCGCAGGCCCAGAACACCGGGACGTCGCCCGGCTCCGCGTCCACCGGATCGCCGAAGTCCGGCCGCGAAAGGTCGTCGATGCCCAGTGCGCCCGGGTCGCCGATGTGCACCGGGCCGCCGTGCACGGCGGGCATCGCGCGGGTGATCCGGATGGCGTCGGCCACCCGGTCCTCCGGGATCTGCCGCATCGACACGACCATCGGGCCGAACAGCCGCCCGGCGGGCTCGCACGGCCGGTTCGTCACGTACATGGCGACGTTGCGGCCCTGGTCGACGTGCCGCAGCGGGACGCCTTCGGCGGCCAGCGCCGTCTCGAACGTGAAGCTGCAGCCGATCGAGAAAGCGACCATGTCGCTGCGCCACAGGCCGGTCGCGTCCGAGACCTCGCCGGCCAAAACGCCGTTCTGCCAGATCCGGTAGCGCGGCAGGTCGGTGCGCAGGTCCGCCCCCTCGGCGAGCCGCGTTTCCGGGTCGCCGGGGTCGGTGACGTCGAGCAGCGGGCACGCCTGCGGGTTGCGGGTGCAGAACAGCAGGACGTCGTAGGCCCAGTCCTCGGGCACGGCGATCAGGTTGGTCTGGGTGAAGCCGTTGGCCCAGCCGGTGGTGGGGTGGGCGGTGCCGGTGCGGAACGCCGCTCGCGCCTGCGCGGGCGTGTACGTGGCCGGTTCGTCAAAGGTCGTCATGAGAATCCCCCCTCAATCGACGAGTTCGATACCCCGGGTCTCCGGGAGGCCGAGCAGGGCCAGCACGGCGATGCCGTACCCGATCGCGCCGAACACGATCGCGCCGCCGACGCCGAGGTAGCCCACGATGGTCGGGAAGATCGCCCCGACCGCGCGGCCGAAGTTGTACGTGAAGCCCTGGCCGGTGCCGCGCAGCGCCGTCGGGTACAGCTCGGCGAGGAACGCGCCGAAGCCGCTGAAGATCGCGGACATCGAGAAGCCGAGCGGGAAGCCCAGCACCAGGATCAGGCCGTTCGCGCCCTTGGGGATCTGCGTGTACGCGACGATCAGCGCGGCCGAGAGCAGCGCGAACGTCATGAAGGTTTTCTTGCGCCCCAGCAGGTCGGTCAGATAACCGCCGCAGACGTACCCGACGAAGGCGCCGGTGATCAGGAAGACGAGGTAGCCGCCGGTGCCGATCACGGTCAGCTCGCGCGTCTTCTTCAGGTAGGTCGGCAGCCAGGTGTTGATCGCGTAGTACCCGCCCTGGACGCCGGTGGCCAGCAGCGACGCGAAGAACGTCGTCCGCAGCAGGTCGGCCCGGAAGATCTTGCCGAGCGAGCCGCGGGTGCGTTCGGTGACACGGCGTTCCTCCGCGCGCGGCGCGTCCTGCACGCTGCGGCGGACCCACAGCACGAGCAGCGCCGGGATGACGCCGGTCCAGAACATGATCCGCCAGGCCACGTCGTCGCTCGCGAAGCTGAAGACGATCGTGTAGACGATCACCGAGAGACCCCAGCCGACGGCCCACGCGCTCTGCACGAACGCCACGGTCCGGCCGCGGTACTTGGCCTGCGAATACTCGGCGACCAGGGCCGCGCCGGCCGCCCACTCGCCGCCGAAGCCCAGGCCCTGCAGCGCGCGGAAGACCAGCAGCGTCTCGAAGTTGGGTGCGAAGCCGCAGAGCACGGTGAAGATCGTGTACATCGCGATGGTGATCTGCAGCGTCCGGACGCGGCCGATGCGGTCGGCGAGGATGCCGGCGCCGACGCCGCCGATGGCCGACACGACCAGCGTCGTCGTGCTGAGCAGCCCGGCTTCGCCGCTCGAGATGCCGAAGAACGCGGTGATCGCGGCGAGCCCGAGCGGCAGGGTCTGGTAGTCGTACGAGTCCAGGCCGTACCCGCCGAACGCGCCCAGGAAGGCGCGGCGTCCGCGTTTTCCGAGCGTGCGGAACCAGTCGAACGGCCGGGCCTCGGTAGCTGTGGCAGTCATGGGGCACCTCCTGGCCAGTGTCTCTCATCGTGGCGTGCCTCACACGCTAGAGATTGTTGAACAATTCCACAAGATGCCGATTGGATCGTCCCCCGAGTGGCGGGTAACCTTGTTCACGTGGTCATCGAAGACAGCGTTGTCCCGGGCCTGGAAGCCGATCGCGGCCTGGTCACGCGCAAGAGCACGGCCGAGCGGGTCGCCGGCGTCCTCCGCAAGCGCATCGCGGAGGGGTTCTTCCTCCCCGGCGGCCGGCTGTCGGAGCAGGACATCGGCAACGCGCTCGGCGTCTCCCGCAACACGCTGCGCGAGGCGTTCCGGCTGCTCACGCACGAGCGGCTGCTCGCCCACGAGCTCAACCGCGGGGTTTTCGTCCGCATCCCGAGCGTCGAGGACGTCGTCGACATCTACCGGGTGCGCAAGATCATCGAGTGCGCCGCGGTCCGCGGGCTGAAAGCCAAGCCGGCGTCCTTCGCGCGGATCAAAGAGAAGGTCGACATCGGCGACGAGGCCGCCCGCACCGGCAACTGGAAGGACCTCGGCACCGCGAACGTGTGGTTCCACCAGGAGCTCGCCGCGCTGTCGGGCAGCGAACGCGTCAACGAGCTGGTCGGCAGGCTGACCGCCGAGCTGCGGCTGGTGTTCCACATCATGGCCGAGCCGCGGCGCTTCCACGAGCGCTACCTGCCGCGCAACCACGAAATCCTCGACCGCATCGAGGCCGGCGACGGCCCGGGTGCGGAGCAGCTGCTGATGAAGTACCTCGACGACGCCGAGGAACAGCTGGTGGGCGCGTACGCCGACCGGGCCGAGGCGGCCCGCGCGGCCATCGCGGCCGAGTAGCCAAGCGCCCAAGGTGGCCTTTGGGGCGTTTGGGCAGGGTTGGCGCCCGGACGGCCCGAGCCCGAGCCGTTCGCGACGCGCGGTCGATAGCCTCGGGACGGTTCCGCCGCCGGAGACCCCCAGCGGCAGGCGGGACCCCACGCTGCCGGGTCGCCGCTTCCCCAGGGCCGCGGCCCGGCAGCCCTACGCCGTGAAGGCCGCCTCGCGGCGGCCTTCACGGACTTGCCGGGCGGCCGGGGTCAGCCGGCGTAGCGGGCGAAGATCCTCGTGAAGTCCCACGCCTGCTGCGAAACCCCGGAACAGGTGTCGTTGTTCGGGTAGCCGCCGGGGCACGGGCGGTCGCGGTTCGCCGACCAGAACGTGAGCCGGGCCAGGTGGTGCGCGTTCGCGTAGCCCAGGATGGTCGTGAAGTCGTCGAGCGTGACCGTCTCGTTGTTGTCGGTGATGCCGTTCATCGACGAGATGCCCATGTGCCGGTAGGTGGTGTCGTCGTCGTAGCCGTACGCGCTCTTGACGACGTTCTTGAGCCCCTCGGCCGCCCGCTGCGTCAGCGTGCCCATGTTCTGGCCCGCCCCGCCGAAGTCGAACGGCATGATCACCCAGCCGTCGACGGTCAGCCCGCTCTGCGCCGCTCGGTTGACGAGGCTGTTGTCCGGCCCGGACTGGCCGGTGCCGAACGTGACGTAGAGCTTGATGCCCGGGTTGTTCGCCCGGACCGTCTTCAGCGCGTCGACCGTCCGCTGCTGCACGGCCGGGTTGCTGTAGGCGTCGGCTTCGATGTCGATGTCGATCGCCTTGAGGCCGTAGGCGTTGATCACCTTCTGGTAGCCCGCCGCCAGCTCGCCCGCGCTGCCGCACGACGACTCCAGCTTGTTGCCGGAGTAGCCGCCGAACGACGGGATGACGTCGCCGCCGCCCGCGCGGACGGTGTTGATCGTGTTCTGGTCTACGCCGCCGGTGAGCGCCCGGCCGCCGTCCCACTGCGGGTTGCAGTAGCCGTTGGACAGGATGAAGGCCAGCGTGAACCACTTGACGCCGGTGGCGTTCTGGATGGTCGCCGGGTTGGGCGGGTCGCCCCAGCCGTTGTAGAGGTACGGCGCCACGGCCATCACGCCCGGTCCGGGCGGCGGCGTGGTGCCGCCGCTCGGCAGGGTCCACTGCTGGTTGGCCGTGCTCGCGCAGGTCCAGATCTGCAGGCGGGTGCCGTTGGCGCTGGAGTTGCCGGTGGCGTCGAGGCACTTGCCGGAACCGGTGTTGACCAGGTTCTTGGCCGAGTTGGCCGTCCACTTCTGGGCGCCCGAGCCGTTGCAGTCCCAGAGCTGGATCGTCGTGCCGTTCGCGGTGCCGGCGCTCGTGACGTCCAGGCACTTGCCCAGTGCCTGCAGGGAACCGTCGCTGCCGACCGTCCACTGTTGAGCGTTCGTTCCGTTGCAGTCGTAGAGCTGGACGGCTGTTCCGTTGGCGTTGCTCGCGCCGGCGACGTCGACGCACTTGCCGGCGATGCCGGTGATCGGGCCGGTCGCCGCCTGCGCGACGCCCGGAGCGAGCACCAGCGCCGACGCCGCTGCTACGAGAGCACCGAATGCTGCGAGTTTCTTCATGCGGGCACGTTCCACTTCTGGTTCGCGGCACCGGTGCAGGTCCAGATCTGCAGCCGGGTGCCGTTGGCGCTGGAGTTGCCGGTCGCGTCGACGCACTTGTTCGAGCCCGCGCCGACGAGGTCCTTGGCCGCGGTGGCCGCCCAGCGCTGGTTCGCGGTGCCGCCGCAGTCCCAGAGCTGGAGCTGTGCACCGTCCGCCGTGGACTGTCCGGTGACGTCGAGGCACTTGCCGAGCGCCTTCAGGGTTCCGTCGGTTCCAACCGTCCACTGTTGAGCGCCGGTGCCGTTGCAGTCGTAGAGCTGGACGGCGGTGCCGTTGGCGCTGCTGGCGCCCGCGACGTCGACGCACTTGCCGCCGATGCCGGTGATCGGGCCGGTCTTGCCGCCACTTGACCCTTGGTTGCCGCTCCAGGTGAACGTCGCCGACGTGTGGCCGGGCAGCGTGTAGGTGAACGACGAGTTGCCCCAGTTCACCCGCACGCTCTGGTTGCCGGTGCTCGAGTTGTACGCGATCAGCGCCTTCGAGCCGTCCGGGTTCTTCCAGGCGACGTTGCGGACCGTCGAGTTGTCGTTCGAGTCGATCCGGTACGCGCCCGGTTTCACGAACTTCGTCAGGTGACCCATCGTGTAGTACTCGACGGTGTAGTCGACCTGCCCGCTGCGCGAGTCTCCGTTGTGGACGGTGATCAGGCCGGTGCAGGTGCCGCAGCCGCCGTTGTGCGGACCCATGTTCTGGTCGACGCCGAGGCTCCACTTGACGAAGCTCTTCGACCAGTTCCGGGTGTAGTCCACGATGTTGTTCATGTCCTCGGCCTGCTGGTTCGAGATCCAGGTGCCGCCGGAGTGCTCGGTCGAGTAGGCGTTGACGTTCGGGTACTGGTTGTGCGTCGTCGTCTGCTGGGCGATGTCGCCGCCGTAGCCGTGCCAGGCCACGCCACCGAAGTTCGGGTGGTTGCGGATCGCCGAGTCGTCCAATGTGGGCGCGCCGTAGGAGGCGTAGGTGTCCCAGTTCCAGTCGAGGGCCAGTACCTTTGTGGACAGCGCGGCGTTCTGCAGCGCCGGCAGCAGGTTGTTCTTCGCGAAGTACGCCAAGCCCGCGCCGTTCCAGTTGGTCGACGGGTAGCTCGCGCAGCACGTCGGCTCGTTCTGCATCGAGACGTAGTCGATCGGCACGCCCGCGTCCCGGTAGGCCTGGAGGTACTTGACGAAGTACTGCGCGTAGGCCGGGTAGTACTGCGATTCGACCCAGCCGAGCAGGTAGCTGTCGTTGTCCTTCATCCACGGCGGCGCGCTCCACGGCGACGCCATCACCTTGGCCTGCGGGTTGAGCTGCTTGGCCTGCTTGGTCAGCGGCAGCACGTCGGCCTGGTCGTGGGCGATCGAGAAGTGCGTCAGGTTCGGGTCGGTCTGGCCGGCCGGCATGTCGTCGAACGTGTAGCTGTAGCGGGCCAGGTCGGACGCGCCGAGCGGGTTGCGGATGAAGCTCAGCCCGATGCCGGTGTTCGGGTCGAACAGCTTGCGCATGGTGTCGTCGCGGGTGGCCTGGGAGAGGGCGCCGCTGGAGTTCATCAGCCACGCCGCGGTGTCCGTAAAGGACGCTCCGCCGCCTTCGAACTGCTGGTAGGTGGTGTTTTCGTTGACGTTGATGGTCACCCCGCCGCTGCCGGTGCCGGCGGCGAAGGCCACCGGCGTCTGCTGCTGGAGGCCGCGCGTGACCTGGCGACCGCCGGAGTCGCTGGTCGTGGTGAGCCAGACGTTGACCGTTTCGCCCGCGGCCTGCGCGGGTGCGGCGAAGCCGGCCGCGGTGAGCGCTATCGCGGCTGTGGCCGCGAGGAGAGAACGCTTTCTCATGGTAGAGTCCACTTCTGGTTCGCGCCGGTGCCGCAGGTCCAGATCTGGAGCCGGGTGCCGTTGGCGCTGGAGTTGCCGGTGGCGTCGAGGCACTTTCCGGAGCCGGTGTTCACGAGGTTCTGTGATCCGTTGGCCGTCCACTTCTGGGCGTTGCTCCCGTTGCAGTCCCAGAGCTGGGTCTGCGTGCCGTTCGCGGTGCCCGCGCCGGTGATGTCGAGGCACTTGCCGAGCGCCCGGACGGAACCGTCCGAATTGACCGTCCATTGTTGAGCGCCGGTGCCGTTGCAGTCGTAGAGCTGGACGGCGGTGCCGTTGGCGTTGTTCGCGCCGGCGACGTCGACGCACTTGCCGCCGATGCCGGTGATCGGTCCGGCGTTCTGCGTGGGCGGTGTCGTCGTGCCGCCCACGAACTGCGTCGCGACCTGTTCGCCGAGGCTGACCGCGTTGGCGTGGTTCTCGATCGGGTCGACGTGCGTGTTCGGGAACACGATGTACGTCACCGGACCTTCGGTGCCGCCGTTCTTCGGGTCGGGGTTGATGCCGAGGCTGACGGCGGTGGCGTAGGAGGCCTCACCGATGATGCTCGTCGGGCCGGTGTCGCCGACCACGGCGTAGGTGACCTGGTTGTTGTAGATCACCGCCACGACGGAACCGCCGTCGATGCCGTGGTTGCGGTAGTCCCAAGTGGACGTCGGCTGGGGCAGGACGATGTACGGGAGCTGCGCCGCGTTGAGCGGCTGGTCGGTCGAGGTGTGGAACGCCGTGTCGGGGTAGAAGCAGCAGTCGGTGTTCTCGTTGCACTGCGTCGTGCGGACGCCGTCGCAGTCGATGTCCATGTCGGCCTTGAAGAACACCGCGCCGTTCGCCTGGCAGACGGGAACGGTGGCCGCGCCGCCTTCGTCGTAGGAATACTTTCCGTTCGAGATCTGTTGGCAAGATTGGGTTTTGGCGAGCAGCTGGCTCGCCGAGGGGCCGGCGTTCACCGTGGCTTGAGCCGGCCCGGCCGTGAAGGAGGAAAGCGCTAACAGGGCATACCCCATTAGCGCGACGAGGATTCGCCGCACTTCGGTTCTCCTTGGGGACTGGGCCGGGAGCTACGCGCTCCCGGCCCCGGGGATCAGGGAGTGGTCCACTTCTGGTTGGCGGTGCCGCCGCAGGTCCAGATCTGCAGGCGGGTGCCGTTGGCGCTGGAGTTGCCGGTGGCGTCGAGGCACTTGTTGGCGTTGGGGTTCACGATGTCCCGTGCGCCGGTGACGACCCATTGCTGGGCGCCGGTGCCGTTGCAGTCGTAGAGCTGCACCGCCGTCCCGTCGGCGGTACCCGCGCCACTGACGTCCATGCACTTGCCGAGGGCGCGGATCGTGCCGTCGGTGCCGACGGTCCAGCTCTGCGCGGCGTTGCCGTTGCAGTCGGTGATCTGGATCGGCGTGCCGTTGGCGGTATTCGCGCCGGCGACGTCGACGCACTTGCCGCCGATGCCGGTGATCGTGCCGGTCCGGCCGCCGCCGCTGCTCGAGGTGTTGGTGACGTGCACGTAGTCGACGATGAGCTGCTGCGGGAACTGGGTGCTGCTGTTGGGATCGCCGGGCCAGTAGCCGCCGACGGCGAGGTTGAGGATGAGGAAGAAGTTGTGGTCGTACACCCAGCGGTTGCCGTTCAGGTCCGACGGCGTGCGCGTCTGGTAGAGGTTGCCGTCGACGTACCACTTGATCTGGTTGGGCGCCCAGTCGACGGCGTAGGTGTGGAAGTCGTCGGAGAAGTTCGGGCCGTTGTAGGCGGCGCCGATGCCGCCGGAGCCGGAGTAGCCGGGGCCGTGGATGGTGCCGTGCACGGTGTTCGGTTCGAAGCCGACGTTCTCCATGACGTCGATTTCGCCGTCGGTGGGCCAGTTCCCGCCGCCGAGCATCCAGAAGGCGGGCCACATGCCCTGCCCGCGCGGGAGTTTCATGCGCGTCTCGAAGTGGCCGTAGGCCTGGCTGAACTTGCCGGCGGTGTTCAGCCGGGCGGAGGTGTACTCGCAGCGGCCGTACCAGCAGTTGTAGTTGCCGGGGTTTTCCTTCTTGGCGGTGATGACGAGGTGGCCCTGGCCGTCGAGCTGGGCGTTGTTGGTGCCGGAGGTGTAGTACTGCCGCTCGTGGTTGTTGACGTTGTCGCCGGTTTCGAGCTGCCACTTCGACCCGTCGACGGCGGCGCCCGCGGGGCCGTTGAAGTCATCGGTGAAGGTGGCCGCTGCTTCCGCCGGGGCCGTCGTGAGGGCTTGCTGCCCGAGGACGAGCAGCGCGCAGGCGGCGAGGAGTGCCGCCCAGCGGTTCTTCTTGGAGGTGGACATCGTTGTCGCCTCTCTCACCGTGGGGACCGGCGTTCCGCGCGCAGCACGGAACGCGGGGAGGGGGGAGAAGGCCGCGCCTGCCGGGGCGGCGGCAGGTGTGACCGTGCATCGGGCTTTGTTGTGCCTGGCAACAAAGTATGCATGGTCCAGACAAGCCGGGCAACCGTTCGCGCGGTCATTTTTTTCAACCCGAATTAAGGGTTGGTTGATGGCGTCACCCGGGTGAGGGAGTTCGGGCGGCTGCGCCGGTGGCCTTGGCTTGGGCCTTGTCCACAAGTGGGCGGGGCTGTGGACAGCTCGACCCCTCGGGCGGCGATCGGCGGTTTTTGCCGGTGGGGGCCGATAGAATGGACCTGGGGACGCCCCCCTGGGTGCGGCGGGGGATGTCTGGGTCTCCTGGGGGCCTGGTCCGCGGCGAAAAAATCGCATGCGCGCGGCTTGGTGCCTCTTCTCCGTCCTAGGTGGCCCGGGTCTCTTCGGCCGACGGGCAGGTGGGTGCCCGCCACCCCGAAGCCGGGATTGTGACTACGGCCGGCAGTACCGCGTCAAGGCGGGAAAGCGTGCCTTGACCCGGCACTGCCGGCCGTGTTGGGGCTTCGGATCGGGGTTGCGGGAGGTCTGGTGGTGCAGGTCGGGGCTTGCAGCGTGCCGCTCACGCGGGGTGGCGGGGGAGGTCTGGGTGGGGTGCAGGTCCGGGTGGCAGCCTGCCGCTCATGCCGGTGAGCCACCTGAAGGGCCCTCTGGCTTTGCCGGAACCCTGCCAGGGAGGGTGGGTCCTGCCGAGGCGGCCCGTCGACGCCACGGACCACGCCCGGCAGCGCAAACCTCGCCCTCAGGCCGCGTCGGAATTCGGAGCTCCCGGCTTGGCGATCCTCGAGGTCGCCCCCTGCTCCAGGAGGTCCGCCACCGGCAGGGTCGCCGCGCCGGTCGCCACCGCGTCCAAGCCCAACGACCCCAGCTGGATCGATGTCTGGCTGAACGGGTGCCGCAGGGCGTGCTCGCCCGCCGCCGAGCGGATTCGGGGTAGGAGCTGCTCGCCCAGGGCCAAGCCTGCCCAGCCGCCGATCACGATGCGCTCCGGGTTGAACAAGTTGATCAGGTTCGCGATGCCCGCGCCCAGGTAACCCGCCGTTTCGTCGAGCACCCGGGCCGCCGTCTTGGACTTGGGGGCCGCCGACAGCAGGGCTGAGAACTGGGCCTGCTCGTCCTCGCCCGTGATGTCCTTGCCCCGCGCCCGGCGGTACCGCGCCAGGACCGCCCCCGCGCCGATGTACGCCTCCAGGCAGCCCCGCGCGCCGCAGCGGCACTCCTGACCGCCGTACGCGATCGTCGTGTGGCCCCACTCGCCCGCGCTGCTCGTCGAGCCGCGGTACGTCGTGCCGTCCGTCACCACCGCCGCGCCCACGCCCGAGCCGATCAGCGCTATCACCGCGTGCCTCGCCCCGCGGCCCGCGCCGAACCACATCTCCGCCTGGCCCTGCGTCTTCGCGCCGTTGTCCACGAACAGCGGCAGCCGGACGCCGGCATCGAGCAGCAGGGACGCGAACGGCACCCCGTCCCAGCCGACCGTCGGGGCGTGGACCAGCACCTCCGTGCCCTGCTCGACCGCGCCGGGCACGCCGATGCCGACCCCCAGCACGCCCGATTCGTCGATCCCCGCGCTCGCGAACACCTCCCGGAGCCCGGACGTCACCTGCTCGACCGCGGTCGCCGGGTCCGGGGCCTTCGGGAGCGGGTGCTCGACCGTCGCCAGGCGGTTCATCGCCAGGTCGAACAGCTCGACCTTGACCCCCGTCTCCCCGATGTCGACGCCCGCGACGTGCCCGTACGCCGGGTCCACGCGCAGCAGGACGCGCGGCCGTCCGCCGTCCGACTCGACCTGGCCGGCTTCGGTGATCAGGCGTTCTTCGCCCAGCTCGGCGGTCACGTTGCTCACCGTGGCGGCACTCAATCCGGTGAGCTGGCTCAGTTCGTGCCTCGACAGCGGGCCGTCGAAGTACAGTTTCGACAGCAGCAGGGATCGGTTGTGCCTCCGCAGATCGCGGACGGTGGTGCGCTTGCTCGCCATGGGCAACCCATCTGACTCTCACCGGCTCTCTGACAGGATGCCTGATCACCGTAAGTTGTGGCTATGTATTAAGTAGTGAACTAAGGCTCGAACTGGGTGTGTCTGGCAGAATCCTCCCGGTGACCCAGGTGGTGCGCCAGACAACCCGTGACCTCAGGCGGCACAACCGCGCGGCACTGCTCTCCTCGCTCTACCTCCGCGGTCCCGTCAGCAGACTGGAACTGGTAGCTGAATCGGGACTGTCGGCCGCCACCGTTACCAACGTCGTCTCGGAACTCATCGCGGACGGCGTCGTGGCCGAGGCCGGATCGGTCGAATCGGACGGCGGGCGGCCCCGGACGCTGCTGGCGGTGCGGCCGGACTTCGGGCACGTCGTGGGCGTCGACGTCAGCGAGACGCACGTCGAGGTCGGCCTCTTCGACTGCGCGCTCGGCACCCTCGGGACCGTGCGCCACCCGCTGGTCGGCACCCGGCTCGACCCGGACGAAGTGGCTGGTCTGGTGCGCACGGGCATCGCCGAGGTGCTCGAAGGCGGCGATCCGGACATGGTGTTCGGCGTCGGCATCGGCGTGCCGGGCGCGGTCCGCGACGGCGGGATCGTGCACGCGCCCACCCTCGGCTGGCAGGGCGTGAACTTCGCCGAGCTGATCCACCCGCACATCGAAGCGCCCCTCCACCTGGACAACCGCGCCCGCACGCTGGGGCAGGCCGAGGCTTGGCGCGGCGCCGGCCGGGGCGCCGAGCGCGCCATCGTCGCCCTGCTCGGCGTCGGCGTCGGGGCCGCCGTCGCGACGGCCGGGCGCTCGCACCCCGGCATCACGACGAGCGAGTGGGGCCACACCGTCGTCAAGGCGGCCGGCGCGGCCTGCCGGTGCGGCTCCCACGGCTGCCTGGAGGCCTACGTCGGCACCGAGGCGGTCGTCCGGAACTACGCGGCCCGCGCCGGCCGGGAACCGGTCATCGGAGACGAAAGCGACGGCGAGCTGGCCCGGATCGTGGCCGAAGCGGAAGGCGGCGGCCCGGCCGCCGACGTGCTCGCCGAGACCGGCGAGTACCTGGGCATCGGCATCGCGAACCTGATCAACCTGCTCAGCCCCGATCGGGTGGTGCTTTCCGGCTCGGCCGGGGCGATCATGGGACCGGCGATCCTGCCCGCGGTGCGCGACGCCGTCGGCCGGCACGCGCTGGGCTACCTGGCCGAGCGCACCGAGGTCGTCCTCGGCAGGCTCGGGCCCGAAGCGGTGGCGCTCGGCGCGGCGACCCTGCCGATCGCCGAGCTGCTCGCGAACGGTGGGCGCGCCGGCTGAAACCCTTGCGTTGCAAGGAGTAGTTCGATCAACAGGTCCAGACCGCCAGTTCTTTCAGTACTTAAACTTAGGCACAAAAAGTTACCGCCGTGTTATTGACGTGACCCGAGTCACCCGGGTTGACTTCGGGACGTCGTTCGGTCGCCGGCGGTCGGGGCTCGCTACCAGTCGACAGCAGACACTCGTCGATGACCAGGAGGAACCGATGCGAGTCAAGCGCTCCATCGTCGCAGCGCTAGTAGCCATCACGGCCTTGAGCGGCCTCACCGCGTGCTCGGGCGGCAGCTCGAACGCCGCCCAGGGCAACCCGGACGCCGTGCTCAACGTCGGGAAGCCGGACGGCCCGCAGGCGGAGAACAACAACCCGTTCCTGGAGACCTCCGCCCTGTCGAACATGGGCTACCGGTGGATGATCTACGAGCCCCTCGTCATGCTCAACCGCGTCAAGCCGCAGGAGCCGGGCAAGCCCTGGCTGGCCACCAAGTGGGACTGGTCGGACAACTACAAGAAGCTGGTCCTGACCGTCCGTGACAACGTGAAGTTCTCCGACGGGCAGCCGATGACCGCCGAGGACGTCGCCTACACCTTCCAGCTGCTGCGCGACAACAAGGCGCTGAACGTCGACGCCGTCCCGTACAAGGACATCACCGCGGCCGGCAACCAGGTGACCCTGGCCTTCGACGGCTCGCAGTTCGTCAACCAGGTCAAGATCCTGCAGACCCTCGTCGTGCCGAAGCACGTCTGGCAGGACGTCAAGGACCCGGCGCTCGACCTCGTGAAGAACCCGATCGGCACCGGCCCGTACACGCTGAAGTCGGCCACCCCGCAGACGATGATCGTCGTGCGGCGCGACAGCGGCTACTGGCAGGACGCGCCGAAGGTCAAGGAGATCCGCTACACCTCCTACACCGACAACAACGCGCAGGTCAACGCGCTGGTCAACGGGGCTTCCGAGTGGAGCTTCGTGTTCATCCCGAACTACAAGGCCGTCTACACGAACAAGGACCCGCAGCACTACAAGCTGTGGTTCCCCGCGCAGCTGGCCGTGCACGGCCTGTGGTTCAACACCGAGAAGGCGCCGTGGAACGACCCGAAGCTGCGCCAGGCGATCAACAAGGTGATCAACCGCGACGACATCTTCAACCAGGGTGAGGCCGGCTACTTCTACCCGAAGAACGACCAGGTCACCGGCATCCCGACCCCGGCGGGCGACCCGTTCATCGCGCCGCAGTACAA
The DNA here is from genome assembly GCF_053600695.1 of Amycolatopsis sp. NPDC005003. Lineage (NCBI taxonomy): Bacteria > Bacillati > Actinomycetota > Actinomycetes > Pseudonocardiales > Pseudonocardiaceae > Amycolatopsis > Amycolatopsis sp. NPDC005003. Next base: position 15,504 of record NZ_JBSGAI010000003.1, read on the forward strand.
GGGCCAGTCGGTGCAGGTCGACGTCCCGGGCGCGAAGTCGCTGCTGACCGGCGCGGGCTACCAGCTCGACGGCGGCAAGCTGGCCGATCCGGGCGGCAAGCCGGTCACCATCAAGCTCACCGTGCCGTCGGGCTGGTCGGACTACATCACCGACCTCGAGATCATCAAGGACAACCTGGCGCAGATCGGCATCACCGCCACGGTCGAGAAGATGAACCAGGACGCCTGGATGAAGTCGGTCGACACCGGTGACTTCGAGGGCCTGATGCACTGGACGAACGACGGGTCGACGCCGTACGACATGTACCGCGACGTGATGGACGGCAACCGCTACAAGCCGACCGGCCAGGGTGGCATCAACGGCAACTACGGCCGCTACAAGAACGACGAGGCGACCAAGGCACTGGAAACCTACGCGAACGCCGAGGACGACGCCTCCCGCACCGCGGCCATGGCGACGCTGCAGAAGATCATGATCGAGCAGCAGCCGATGATCCCCACGTCGGCGGCCAACTCCGGCGGCGAGTACAGCACGAAGAACTGGGTCGGCTGGCCCGACGACGCCAACCCGTACGCGCCGGCCCAGCCGACGCTGCGCAACGCGCTCGACATCGTCCTGCACCTCAAGCCCGCGGCCTGACGATGGCGGATTCAGCTGTGACGACCGAGCAGTCCCCCTCCGACCCCGTCGCCGTCGGGTCGGAGGGGGACCTCCCCGTCGTCCTCGAGGCCGAGGGCCTCACGAAACACTTCCCGGTCCGGCGCCGCGGCCGGGCCGCGCTCACCGGCCCGCGACGCAGCATCCAGGCCGTCGACGACGTGACCTTGACGCTCCGGCGGGGCCGCGTCACCGCGCTGGTCGGCGAGTCCGGTTCCGGCAAGTCGACGGTCGCGCGCCTGCTCGCCGGTCTCCACCCGCGCACCGGCGGCGACATCCGGCTGCACGGCGAGACGGTGAACGTCAAGCACGGCAGGGCGTTCCGCGCCTACGCCCGCCGGGTGCAGATGATCTTCCAGGACCCGTTCGCGTCGCTGAACCCGGTGCACACCGTGCGCTACCACCTGACGCGGGCGCTGAAGATCCACGGCCGGGCGGGCGAGGACCTCGAGAAGTCGCTGCACGAGCTGCTCTCGCGCGTCCAGCTGACCCCGCCCGAGCGGTACGTCGACAAGTTCCCGCACGAGCTGTCCGGCGGCCAGCGCCAGCGCGTCGCGATCGCCCGGGCGCTCGGCGCCGACCCGGAGGCGCTGCTGGCCGACGAGCCGGTGTCCATGTTGGACGTCTCCATCCGGCTCGGCGTGCTGAACCTGCTGCGCGACCTGAAGGAACGCCTCCACCTGGCGATCCTGTACATCACGCACGACATCGCGTCGGCGCGCTACTTCGCCGACGACACGATGGTGATGTACGCCGGCCGGATGGTCGAAGGCGGCGACAGCGAGACCATCACCCAACGGCCGGCGCACCCGTACACCCGGCTGCTCATCGACTCCGCCCCCGACCCGGACCGGTTGGCCGGCGCGCCCGGGGACGCCCCGGCCGAACGCGGGTCCGGCGAACCGCCGAGCCTGCTCGACCCGCCGCCGGGCTGCCGGTTCCACCCGCGCTGCCCGGTCGCGATGGAACGGTGCCGGACCGACCTGCCGCCGCGGTTCGACGTCGGCGACGCGCCCGGCCACTGGGCCGCCTGCTGGCTCTACGACGGGGCCGCCCGATGAGGTACCTGCTGCAACGGCTGGGCTTCTACGTCTTCACCGCGTGGGCCGCCGTCACCATCAACTTCTTCATCCCGCGGATGATCCCGGGCGACCCGGTGCAGTCGCTGATCGCGAAGAACCAGGGCATGATCAGCGCGGACGCCATCGAGTCGCTGTACGTCCTGTTCGGACTCGACAAGAACGAAAGCCTGATCTCCCAGTACTTCCACTACTGGGGCCAGCTCTTCCGCGGCGACCTCGGCATCTCGTTCACGTTCTTCCCGACGCCGGTGTCCGATCTGCTCGGCGACAGCCTGCCGTGGACGATCATCCTGGTCGGCATCACCACGATCGTCGGGTTCGCGATCGGCACCGGGCTCGGCGTGGTCGCCGGCTGGAAGCGCGGCTCGTGGGTCGACGGCCTGCTGCCGGTGACGACGTTCCTCTCGTCGATCCCGTACTTCTGGCTCGGCCTGATCGCGCTGACGATCCTGGCCGGCCCGGGCAGCTTCTTCCCGTCGTCCGGCGGCTACGACCCGGGCACCGTGCCCGGCTGGGACGGCTCGTTCATCGGCAGCGCGATCCAGCACAGCCTGCTGCCCGCGCTCACCATCCTGATCAGCTCGATGGGCAGCTGGATCCTGGGCATGCGCAACATGATGGTCACCGTCGCTTCGGAGGACTACGTCACCGTCGCGCACGCCAAGGGCCTGCCGGAACGCCGGGTGATGGTCGGCTACGCCGCGCGCAACGCGCTGCTGCCCAGCGTGTCCGGCTTCGCGCTGGCGCTGGGCTTCATCGTCGGTGGCACGCTGCTGGTGGAGATCGTCTTCTCCTACCCCGGTGTCGGCTACCAGCTGTTCCAGGCGGTCGGCTCGCAGGACTACCCGCTGATGCAGGGCATCTTCCTGATCATCACGCTGTCGGTGCTGGTGGCGAACCTGCTCGCCGACGTCGCCTACCTCGCGCTCGACCCGCGCACCCGGAAGGAGGGCTGACATGGCCGTACCCGCGGCGGACGTCAAGGCCGCCCAGGCCCTCCCGCTCGAAGCGGTCGCCCGACGGCGCCGCTTCCGGTTCCTCACCGGCGGCAAGACGGTCACCGGCCTCGCCGTCATCGTCTTCTTCCTGGTGATCGCGGTGATCGGCGACTGGATCGCGCCCTACGACCCGTCGGCGCGCAGCAGCGACCTGCTGGAATCGCCGTCGGCCCGGCACTGGTTCGGGACCACCCACCTCGGCCAGGACATCTTCAGCCAGGTCGTGGTCGGCACGCGCAGCGTCATGCTGGTCGGCCTCGCCGCGGGGGTCGTGGCGACGATCCTCGCGGTGATCGTCGGCGTGACCTCTGGCTACCTCGGCGGCACGCCGGGCGAAGGGCTGTCGGCGCTGTCCAATGTGTTCCTCGTGATCCCCGCGCTGCCGCTGATCATCATCATCGGCAGCGCGGTGCCCACCGGTGGGGACATCCTGGTGGCGGTGATCATCGGCTTCACGTCGTGGGCGTGGGGCGCGCGAGTGCTGAGAGCCCAAACCCTTTCGCTGAGGGGCCGGGAATACGTCGAAGCGGCCCGGGCGACCGGCGAGTCGACCTGGCGGATCATCTTCTTCGAGATCCTGCCGAACCTGACCGCGGTGATCGCGTCCAGCTTCGTCGGCACGGTGATCTTCGCGGTGATGTCCGAGATCACGCTCGCGTTCGTCGGCGTCTCCGGACTGTCCAACTGGAACTGGGGCACGATCCTGTTCTGGGCGCAGAGCCAGCAGGCGCTGGCCCAGGGCGCGTGGTGGTGGTTCGTGCCGGCCGGGCTGGCGATCGCCATCCTCGGCACCGCGTTGTCCCTGCTCAACTTCGGCATCGACGAGTTCGTCAGCCCGCGGCTGCGCGGCAGCGGCAAGGCACGGGTGAAGGGCGCCGACGGGCGGACGCATCGGATGCGCGTGGGCTTCACGCCCGTGCTCGGGCGGGAGGAACGGCCATGATGGACCCGGTGCTGGAGATCAAGGGCCTGGACGTCGACTACGGCGTCGGCGACGAGGCGGTGCGCGCGGTCCGGGATGTGCACCTGACGCTGCACCGCGGCGAAGTCCTCGGCCTGGCCGGGGAAAGCGGCAGCGGGAAGTCCACTTTGGCCTACGGGCTGACGCGGCTGCTCGCGCCCCCGGGCGTGATCCGCGGCGGCGAGGTGATCTACCACCCCGCGGACGGCGAGCCGTACGACGTGCTGCGGTTGACCGACAAGCAGCTCCGTGACTTCCGGTGGGCGGAGACGTCCATTGTGTTCCAGGGCGCGATGAACTCGCTGAACCCGGTGCACAAGGTGGTCACGCAGCTCGTCGACGTCATCAAGGCGCACGAGCCGCGGACCACGAAAGCGGGCCGCATCGCCCGCGCGAAGGACCTGCTCAAGCTGGTGGGGATTTCCGCCGACCGGCTGGAGGCGTACCCGCACCAGCTGTCCGGCGGGATGCGGCAGCGCGTGATGATCGCGATGGCGCTCGCGCTGGAGCCGCGGATCGTCATCATGGACGAGCCGACCACCGCGCTCGACGTCGTCATGCAGCGGCAGATCCTCGGCCAGCTGGTGGAACTGCGCGAGCGGCTGGGCTTCTCGGTCCTGTTCATCACGCACGACCTTTCGCTGCTGGTGGAGTTCTCGGACCGGATCGCGATCATGTACGGCGGCCGGATCGTCGAGCAGGCGCCGGCGTCGGACCTCTACCGGGACGCGCTGCACCCGTACAGCCACGGCCTGCTGAACTCGTTCCCCGCCTTGCGCGGGCCGCGCCGCGAGCTCGCCGGGATCCCCGGCTCGCCGCCGGACACGCGCGGGATGCCGTCCGGCTGCGCGTTCCACCCGCGGTGCCCCAAGGCCTTCGAGCCGTGCCCCGACCGCGTGCCGCTGCTGGGCACGCCCGGCGACCCGGCGCGCGAGGTGGCGTGCTGGCTGCACCCCGTCACCGCTCCCTGAACGCCGTCCGACCTGTCCGGTACCACTGGAGGAGTGCTGCCTTGACCGAGACCACCGCCGCGACCGCCGAACAGCAGGCGCTGATCGACACCCTGCCGCCGGACTTCCGCTGGGGCGTGGCCACCGCCGCGTACCAGATCGAAGGGGCGGTCGCCGAAGACGGGCGCACACCGTCCATTTGGGACACGTTCTGCCGGGAACCGTGGGCGATCGACAACGGCGACACCGGGGACGTGGCGTGCGACCACTACCACCGGATGCCGGCGGACATCGGGCTCGTGAGCGAGCTCGGCGCGGACACCTACCGGTTCTCCGTGGCGTGGCCCCGGGTCCAGCCGCACGGCCGTGGCGGCGTCAACGAGGCGGGCATCGGGTTCTACGACCGGCTCGTCGACGAGACGCTGAGCCGCGGGATCACGCCGTGGCTGACGCTCTACCACTGGGACCTCCCGCAGGAGCTGGAGGACGCGGGCGGCTGGCCGGCGCGCGACACGGCGTACCGGTTCGCGGACTACGCGATGCTGGTGTTCGACCGGCTCTCGGATCGCGTCCGGCACTGGACGACGTTGAACGAGCCGTGGTGCTCGGCGATGCACGGATACGTCCACGGCGTGATGGCGCCGGGCCGGCGTGACTACGCGGCGGGGCTGCACGCGGTGCACCACCTGCTGCTCGGCCACGGGCTGGCGGTGCAGCGCATGCGCGAGGCGGCGCCGGCGGACACGCAGTTCGGCATCACGCTCAACATGTGCACGGCCGACCCGGCGACGGACTCCCCGGAGGACGTCCGGGCGGCCCGCCAGGCCGACGGCCTCGGCGTCCGCATCTACCTGGACCCGCTGGTCCACGGCCGGTACCCGGCGGACGTGGTCGAGGACCTGGCCGCGCGGGACGTCCGCCTCCCGATCCAGGACGGCGACCTTTCGGTGATCTCGACCCCGCTGGACTTCCTGGGCGTGAACTACTACTTCGGCCAGCAGTTCTCCGGCGTGGACGATTCGGGTTCCGCCGTCGACGCGGACGGCGCCCCGGCGTCGCGGGTGATCCCGTTCGGCGAGCCGACGACGGCGATGGGCTGGGAGATCCTGCCGGGCAAGTTCACCGAGCTGCTGACCCGCCTGGGCCGTGACTACCCTGGCCTGCCGATGTACATCACGGAGAACGGCTCGGCCTTCGACGACGACCCGGACTCGTCCGGCTTCGTGCGCGACGACGGCCGCACGGCGTACTTGGCCTCGCACATCGCGGCGGTGGCGGCGGCCCGCCAGGCCGGCGCGGACGTGCGAGGCTACTTCGCCTGGTCCCTTTTGGACAACTTCGAGTGGGCGTACGGGTACGCGAAGCGGTTCGGGTTGATCCGGGTGGACTACGAGACGCAGGAGCGGACGATCAAGCAGAGCGGGTACTTCTACCGCGACACCGTGCGGCGGGTGCGGGGCAGCTGAACGGCGGTGGGGTGAGCCCCACCACGATGGCGGTGGCTCGCCCCATGGCTCCTCCCGGGGGCCTTCCCTAGCGTCGGAAGGAAACCCCCGGGAGGAGCCGTGACCGTCCAGACCGAGATCAGACCCGTCCGAACGACGCCGAAGTGGTGGCGGCGGCCCTGGGTGGCGCCGCTCGCACTCGTTGTTGCCGTCTTCCTCGCCTTCTCCTTGCCGCCCTACCTGACCCTCGATCCCGGTCGGTCCCGGGTGCCCGCGCCCGCCGGGTTCGGGGCGCACTACTGGCTTCTCGTTGCGCACATCGGGTTCGGGTCCGTGGCCATCGTCGGGGTCATCCTGCAGATCTGGCCGTGGCTGCGCCGGACGCACCCCGTCGCGCACCGGCGGATCGGGCGGGTCTACGTCTTCGGCGGGGCACTGCCATCGGCCGTGCTGGCCGCCGTCGTCGGGGCGGTGACCGTCCTCGGGCCGGTCGTTGCGACGCTCGACGTCATCGCGGCCGCGCTGTGGTTCGGGTTCACCGTCGCCGGGTGGCGGGCGGTGCGGCAGCGGCGGTACGCCGACCACCGGAAGTGGATGATCCGCAGCTTCGCCATGTGCATGAACACGCTGATGTCCCGGGCGCTGTCGCCGATCGGGTTCCTGATCGTCCTGCCGCGCGGTGGGAGCCTCGAGACGATGATCATGAGCGCGGGCACCATTTCGGCCGCGCTGAGCGTGGTGACCTTGCTGCTGCTCAGCCAGTGGTGGCTCGACCGGCACCCGACGCCAGCCATCGTGCGATGATCGTGCGCTGGATCTCCGACGCGCCTTCGTAGATGCGGGGCGCCCGGACCTCCCGGTACAGGTGCTCGAGCAGGTGCCCTCGCCGCAGCGCGCGGGCACCGTGCAGCTGGACCGCGGAATCGACGACGAACTGGGCCGCTTCCGTCGCGAACAGCTTCGCCATCGCCGCCCGGCCGCCGAGGTTCGGCTCGCCCGCGTCGTACGCTCCCGCGGCCGCGTAGACGAGGAGCCGGGCCGCTTCCGTGCGGGTCGCCATCTCGGCCAGCGTGTGCGCCACCGCCTGCTGCTTGAGCAACGGCCCGCCGAAGGCCTCGCGGGAACTCGTGTGGGAAACCGCCGCGTCCAACGCCGCCTGCGCCATCCCGACGGCGAACGCGCCGACGCTCGGGCGGAACAGGTCGAGGGTCCGCATCGCCACGGCGAAGCCGCGGTTCTCCTCGCCGAGCAGCTCCTCCCGCCGGACCTCGACGCCGTCGAACGTCACGGTGCCGATCGGGTGCGGGCTGACCAGGTCGAGGTGTTCGCCGCCGAGGCCCGGCCGGTCGGCGGGGACGACGAACGCGCTCACCCCGCGCGAGCCCGCATCCGGCGTCGTGCGCGCGAACACCGTGTAGAAGTCCGCCTCGGGCGCGTTGGAGATCCACATCTTGGTCCCCGTCAGGCGCCAGCCGTCGCCGTCGGACTCCGCGGCCAGTGACAGCGCCGCCGCGTCGGAGCCGGCATCCGGCTCGGTCAGCGCGAACGCCGCCACCGCGTCGCCGGCCGCCACCGCGGGCAGCCACTTCGCGACCTGTTCGTCTCTTCCGGACTGGAGCACCGGGTAACTGCCCAGGCCCTGCAACGCCAGCGCCGTTTCGGCTTCCGTGCTCACCGTGGCGAGGTTCTCGCGCAGGATGCACAGGTCCGTCGCGGCCGCTTGCCTCGACGGCGCGCCCGACGCGACGCCGGGGAAGAGCCGCGCGAGCAAGCCCAGCGCGCCCATCGCCTTGAGCAGCGGGCGGTTGACCGCACCCTCCACACCGGACTCGGCGAGCGGGCGCAGCTGGTCCTCGGCCAGCCGCCGGACCTCCAGCGCGAAAGCCCGCTGCTCGGGGTTCAGGGCGAAAGTCATGACGAAGCTCCCGGTCGCCAGCGGGCATGGGCCGTTCCGGTGGGCCCGGACCGGACGAGGTCGAGCCGCGGCTCCGGCCCGTCGGAGCGGCCCGTCTGCGGCTTGCGGCTGCCCGCGGCGAACGGCTTCGGCCACGGCATCGGATACCCCTGTTCGGCGGCCGCGTGCAACGTCCACTGTGGATCGTAGAGGTGCGTGCGGCCCAGCGCGCAGAGGTCCGCCCGGCCGGCCAGGATCAGCGAGTTGACGTCGTCGTAGGAGGAAATCGCGCCGACCGCGATCACCGCGATCCCGTACTCTTCGCCGATTTCGCTGCGGATCCGGTCGGCGTACGGGGTCTGGTAGCTGCGGCCGTACTGCGGGCGCTCCTCGCTGACGACCTGCCCGGTCGAGACGTCGATGCCCGCGGCGCCATGGGCGGCGAAGGCCCGCGCGATCTCGACGGCGTCGTCCGCGTCGATGCCGCCTTCGCACCAGTCCGTCGCCGAGATCCGGACGGTCATGGGCCGGGCAGCGGGCCACACGGCACGGACCGCGTCGAAGACTTCGAGGGGGAAGCGCAGCCGGTTCTCGAGCGAGCCGCCGTAGGAATCCGTGCGCCGGTTGGTCAGCGGCGAGAGGAACGACGACAACAGGTAGCCGTGCGCGCAGTGCAGTTCGAGGACGTCGAACCCGGCGCGGGCAGCGGCTTCGGCGCACGCCACGAATTGCGAACGGATCTCCGAAAGTTCCGAAGTGGACAGTTCGCGTGGCACCTGGTTGCGCTCGGAGTAGGGCAACGGCGAAGGCGCACAGACCTCCCAGTTGCCGGTCGGCAGCGGCTCGTCGATGCCGTCCCACATCAGTTTCGTCGAGCCCTTGCGCCCGGAGTGTCCCAATTGGACGCCGATGCGGGACGGCGTCTGCGCGTGCACGAAGTCGACGATCCGCTTCCACGCGGCTTCCTGTTCCGGCGTGTACAACCCGCCGCAGCCGGGCGTGATCCGGCCTTCGGGGGAGACGCAGACCATCTCGGTCATCACCAGCCCGGCCCCGCCCAGTGCCTTGCTTCCCAGGTGCACCAGGTGGAAGTCGCCCGGCACACCGTCCACAGCGGAATACATGTCCATCGGGGAGACGACGATCCGGTTGGGCAGCTCCAGCCCGCCGAGGGAAAATGGCTGGAACATCGGTGGCCGCGACGTCGTCCCGAGCTTCCGCGCGAACCAGGTGTCGAGCTCGGCGGCGAACTCGGGATCGCGCAGGCGCAGGTTGTCGTAGGTGACGCGGCGGCTGCGGGTGAGGATGTTGAAGGCGAACTGCGGCGGCTCCTGGTGGGCGTACTGCGCGATGTTCTCGAACCACTCGAGGCTGGCCTGCGCGGCGCGCTGCGTCGAGGTGACGACCGGCCGCCGTTCCAGTTCGTAGGCCTTCAAAGCCGCTGTGACACCGTCGTTTTCGTGCAGGCACGCCGCCAGCGCCAGCGCGTCCTCCATCGCCAGCTTCGTGCCGGAACCGATCGAGAAGTGCGCGGTGTGGGCGGCGTCGCCGAGGAGCACGACGTTCTCGTGCACCCAGCTCTCGCAGCGGACCGTGCCGAACGAGACCCACTTCGAGTTGTTCGCCAGCACCTGGTGGCCGTCGAGGACGTCGGCGCAGAGTTCGCGGATCAGCGCGATGGACTTCTCGTCGCTCTCGCCGGGCTTCAGCGATGTGGCCGCGATGGGGCCGAACGCCCGCTGCCAGACGTCCTCCTGGACCTCGAGGATGAACGTGCTGCCCTCGCGGCCGTACGGGTAGCCGTGGATCTGCATGATCCCGGCCGGCGTCTCGATGACGTAGAACTTGAAGGCGTCGAACACCAGGTCCGTGCCCAGCCAGATGTACCGGCACCGGCGGGTCTCGACGCTCGGCCGGAACGTCTCGGCGTACCGCGCGCGCACCGCCGAGTTGACCCCGTCGGCGGCGATGACCAGGTCGTAGCCCGCGAGGTCGGCCGGCGCCTCCTCCCGGAAGTGCAGGCCGACGCCGAGCTCGCCGCAGCGGCTCTGCAGGATGCCGAGCAGGCGCTTGCGGCTCATCGCGGCGAAGCCGTGGCCGCCCGAGGTGGTGACCGTGTCGCGGTAGTGGACGTCGATGTCGTCCCAGCGGGCGAACTCGGCCTTCATCGCCTCGTGCACCGCCGGGTCGGCGTGCTCGATGCCGCCGAGCGTCTCGTCGGAGAACACGACGCCGAAGCCGAAGGTGTCGTCGGGCGCGTTGCGCTCCCAGCCGGTGATTTCGTGGCCGGGACCGAGCTGCTTCGCGAGCGCGGCGAAGTACAGACCCGCCGGGCCGCCACCGATGACCGCGATTCGCACGCCGTCCAGGGTATGTCGCGACGACTACGACCGTCAATAACGCGAAAGATGGCGTACCGTGTCCGGCATGGAACGCATCAACCCGCCGGAGCTGGGCAAGCCGTCCGGGTTCTCGCACGCGGTGGTGGCCGAGGGACGGGTCGTCTTCCTCGCCGGCCAGACCGCGCTGGACGCGTCGAACAAGATCGTCGGCGACGGGGTCGTCGAGCAGTTCGAACGCGCGCTCGGCAACCTGCTGGCGTCGCTGCGCGCGGCCGGTGGTTCGCCATCGGATCTGTGCAGCGTGACGATCTACATCGTCGACATGGCCGACTACCGGGCCCACGCGCGTGAGATCGGCCGGGTCTGGAAGCGGCTGGCGGGCACGGAGTACCCGGCGATGGCGGGCATCGGCGTGTCCCGGCTGTGGGACGAGGAGGCCCTGGTCGAGGTGCAGGGCTTCGCGGTGCTCAGCCGAGGTTGATCGCCCTCGCGACGTACGCTCTGGCCGGCGTCTCCAGCTTGGCGTGCAGCTCGAAGAACAGCTCGGCCGCGCGGATCCCCGACCAGCCGGCCGGCAGGAACTCCGCCGGCAGCCCGGGGTCGAGGTAGGGCATCCGCCGCCAGCCGGTCAGCACGCGGACGTAGTCGGCGAAGGCCTGCTCGTCGGTCACGGACTTGCGGCGCAGCGCCGGGCCGTGCTCGTCGAGGAACGTCGTGTACAGCTCGTCGAGGCGGTCGAGGTCCCACCACTGGCGGACCTTCGCGGTGATGTCACCGAACGCCAGGTGGTCGGCGCGGAACAGGTCGGCGTAGCCGGCGAGGCCGAGCCGGGTGAGTGCCTCCTCGGTGGCCGCGTGCAGGTGGGCCGGGGCGATCCAGACGCCGGAGGCCGCGGTGCCGAAGCCCATCCGGGCGAGCTGGGTGCGCAGGAGGTGGCGCTTGTGGCGCTCGGTCTCCGGCACCGAGAACACCGCGAGCAGCCAGCCGTCGGCCGGGGTCGCGCGGCCGCGGCGGAAGATCCGCTCGTCGCCCTCGCGCAGGATTTCGCGGGCTTCGTCGGACAGCTCGTAGCCCGCCGTCGCGTCGCGGCGGACCGCTTCGAGGATCCCGCGCCGCTTCAGCCGGGAGATCGACGAGCGCACCGCGGGCTCGTCGACGCCGACGGCGGCCAGCAGGTCGATCAGCGAAGCGACCGAAAGCCAGCCGCCCTCGGTGCGGGAGTAGAGGCCGTACACCGTCACGATGAGCTGGCGAGGCTGGGCGGACCGGCCGGAGCCGTCCAGTTCCGTTGCCTCGGGTACGGCCGTCATCGCGCCACGATAGCAACCCCGCCGGGTTCGCTCCGCTACGATTTCGCCGCGATGCTGCCAGCCACCAAGGGGATCTTCGACCGGCTCACCCGCCGGGGCCGCCTGATGACCAAGCGGACCTGCGACCGGCAGGGCCACGTGCTGCGCGACGGCCGTTTCCTCTTCCGCACCCCGACCGCGTGGGAGTACGCCGCCGCCGTGGCCGGGGGGAGTGATCCGGCCGCGCAGCGGTGGCTCGGCTGGCAGCGCGACTCGATCGTCGCCGAGCCGGCGCGGGCGGACGCGCTGCGGGTCGTGCCCGGCACCGGGCCGGACTGGTCGTCACCCGATCCGCAGTCCGTCGACCTGGTGATGATCGACCTCGAGGCCAACCGCTGCGTGGGGCTGGTGAGCGTGCACACCGGCGAGGACGGCGGCCCGGAAACCGGCGGCTACCTGGCCCCCGGCCACCGCGGCCGCGGATACGGGCGGGTGCTCTTCGCGGCCGGGCTGACGCTGGCGCACGACCACCTCGGGCTGGCGCGGGTGCGCGCCGGCGCGGAGGTCGGCAACATCGCGAGCGCGCGGTCGCTGCAGGCCGCCGGGCTCGTCCGCGTCGCCGGCCCGCCGACGTACCGGCTGCCGGACGGCCGGGTCACCGAGGCGTGGTGGTTCCAGCACGACGTCCCGCGCCCGGCGCGCTGCGGCGGCCCGCAGGCGACCTGGTTCCCCGCCCGGTCGGTGCTCTGATGGCTTTCGGGGGCGGAGCCCCCGGCCGGAGGCGAAGCCTCGGACGTCATTGAAGCTTCGGTCCACGCCGACGTTTTCCGCGGCTAACTTCGCGGCATGACTTCGCTTTCCGCTCCGGTTCCGCCCGTGCCGCTCGACGTTCCGCCGGGGAGCGTCGCCTGGCTGCGCGCGTCCGTGGCCCGCTTCAGCAACGGCGCCGACCACGTCCGGCGGCGGGCGCTCGCGGTCGGCCTGCTGGCTTCGGTCGACGCGGACTCGTTGCGGGACAAGGCTTTCGACCGTACTCGCCGGATCGTCGCCGACCTCGAAATCGTCGAGGTGATGGCCGGCATCGCGCGGCCGGTGCCGGTCGGGGTGCTCGCCGAGGCGCTGGGCCTGCCGGACGTCTGGGCCGACGTCGCCGGAGTCGCGGCGGCCTACCACCCGCACGTGGCGCCGGGTGCGGCGGCCGAGGCGGCGTTGACCCGGCTGGTCGAGGCCTGCGGTGGGCCGACCGAGCTCGCGGCGGCCCGGATCGGCCTGCTCGTCCAGGCCTGCGACGCCACGGCGGGTCTCATCGGCAACGGGCTTTTCGCCGCGCTGACCGGAAAACCCGCCGAGCAGCCGGTGCTGGCCACGCGCCGCCGGATCGGCGGCGAGGACGTCACGGTGTCCCTCGCCGGGACGCCGTTCGGGGCCGGGCCGCGCGCGTGTCCGGGTCCGCGGCACGCCTCGGCCCTCGCTGCCGGAGTTCTCGAGGCGTTGACGGGTTTCGACCTGACAGAACCGGAAACGACCTGGGTTCCGGCGCCGAATCTCCGGCTGCCCGCGGTGCTGCGGGTGGCCCGCGGCCGAACGGTTTCGGCGTTCTGCTAAGACTTACCGCATTCGTTCTCGGGGGAAGGCGGGGAATTGCTGTACTTCAACGGCCTGCTCGGCATCGTCACGTTCGGGTTGTGGATCTTCTGCCTGGTCGACGTGATCACGACCGACGAATCGTCGTGCCGCAACCTGCCGAAGGGGCTGTGGCTGCTGCTCGTCCTGGTGGTGCCGCTGGTCGGCTCGATCATCTGGCTGGTGGCGGGCCGTCCGGAGCAGGTGGCCCGGGCGCGCGGCCGGTACGAGCGCGACTCGCCGGCCTTTCCGGAGTACGACCGGCCGGGCCGGTTCGCGGCGACGAACCCGGAGGACGACGAAGAATTCCTCCGCAAGTGCCGGGAACGCGCGGAAGCCCAGCGCAAACTGGCCCGCGAAAAGCGCGGCGACGCCTAGCAGGCCGGCCCGTCGCAGGTGCCGCGTTCGTAGGCTTCCAGCGTGGTGATCACCAGCTGACGCTCGGCCGGGGTCAGCGGTGCCAGTGCGTTGCTCCAGGCTCGGGCGCCGCGGGCGAGCCAGGCGTCGACCGCCGGGCGCTTGTCCTCGGCGATGCTGACGATCGTGCGGCGGCGGTCGGCCGGGTCTTCGTCGCGGTTCAGCACGCCCTGGCGGCTGAGGTCGCCGACCATCAGGCTCGCCGTCGTCGGGGCCACCTGGAGCCGGGTGGCCAGCTCGGTGACCGTCATCGGGCCGTCGAAGAGCAGGTACGACAGCAGGGAGAGGTGCCGGGGCGCCAGCGCGCAGCCGTCCAGCTCCGCCGGCACCGGCGTCCGCTTCGCCCGGCCGACCAGACGCGGCATGAGCAGCAGGAGCTGCCGCACGCCGTCCTCGACACTCGGTCCGGCCTCCGTTGACACCACTCACCTCCCGTCGGTAGCTTTGTTTGCAAAGCAAACACTTAGCTCGAGCGTACCTCGCTCGCGCTTGAGCCTACCGGCCAGAAACAAGGGGATCGCATGACCGCGCCAGCCGACATGAACGAGTTCAACAAGCAGGTCGTCGAGGAGTTCCGGGCCAACGAGGGCAAGGTCGGCAACTACTTCGAGGGCAAGAACGTGCTCCTGCTCACCACCATCGGCGCGAAGAGCGGCCAGGAGCGCCTGTCCCCGCTGGTCTACACGAAGGACGGCGACCGCTACGTCATCGCGGCCTCCATGGGCGGCGCGCCGAAGAACCCGGCCTGGTACCACAACCTGGTGGCCAACCCGAAGGTGACGGTCGAGGTCGGCACGGAGAAGTTCGAGGCGACGGCGACGGTGATCGCCGACCGCGCCGAGCGCGACCGCCTGTACGCGGGCATGGTGGCGCACGCGGAGGGCTTCGCGGAGTACGAGACGAAGACCGACCGGCTCATCCCGATCGTGGTACTGGAGCGCTAGGACCCGACCGGGGCGGGCTCGGCGCGCACCTCGGCGGGACGCTCGGCTTCCCGCCGTTCCGCGCGCCGGGCTTCCTTCCGCGCGATCAGCCGCTTGCCGACGTCGATCAGCGGCTTCTCCACCCAGCGGTGGATCAGGTCGGCGATCGCCAGGCCGACCAGGAACACCGTCAGCGCCGAGACCGTCCGGTGCTGACCCAGCCCGGGCACCGCCTGCACGACCGCGAAGTGCACCGGACCCTGCAGCAGGTACAGCGAGTACGACCGCTCGCCGACGAACCGCATCGGGGCCGTGCTGAGCAGCCACCGCAGCGGGCCCGGGCTCACCAGCACGATCAGCAGGAGCATCGTCAGCGCCGCGTACGCGACCAGCAGCCAGAGGTTGTTGCGGGTTTCGTGCCAGAGGTCGTCGAAGTTCGTGTGCAGCAGCGCGAACGCCGCGACGACCGGGATCGCCGCCAGCGGGTGCGTCAACGGCTTCAGCAGCGCGTACCCGCGGCGGTAGTGCAGCAGGATCGCCAGCAGGCAGCCGCCCGCCAGGATGAAGTAGTGGATCGTCGAGCGGTAGATCGCCGTCTGCGATTCGTTCAGCACGAAGCCGCCGGTGGTCGGCGGGACCAGCGCCAGCAGCGCGATCATCGATGCGCCGACCAGCAGGAACTTGCGCTTCGCCGCGCCGATCCCGATCGCCACCAGCAGGAACGGCCAGACGAGGTAGAACTTCTCCTCGATCCCGAGCGTCCACGAGCCGCTGAAGAAGTTGTCCGTGCCGGTGGTGGCCGCCGGCAGGAATTCGTTGAGGAACGTCAGGTAGTACTTCAGCGCCTGCGGGAAGTCGCGCGAATAGAACTCGCCGCGCAGGACGACGAACGCGACGATTCCGCCGAGGATCACCAGGTACGGCGGCAGGATCCGGAACACGCGGCGGATGTAGAAGTTCGACAGCGAAATCCGGCCGGTGCGGTCCTGCTCGCGCAGCAGCAGCGTGGTGATCAGGAACCCGGACAGCACGAAGAAGAGGTAGACGCCGACCCAGCCCGAAAGCCAGGTCCAGTTCGGCCCGCCGAAGTGGAAGAAGATGACCATCGTCGCGGCGAGCGCGCGCAGGCCGTCGAGCCCGGGGAACCGCCGCATGCCGAGGTAGTCCTCGTGGCTCATCGTGCGCAAGACGGTTCCCCTAACGGTGTGGCAAGGCCGGCCGAGTATATGGCGCTGCCCTTCCCCGGCCGTGTCCCCTCCTCATCCCGCCCGGAAGACGTTCCCGGCGTCGTACCGTTGCTTGAGCTCCCGGAGCCGCCGCAGGTCGGCGGGTGGAAAAACGCTTTCCGCCACCTCCTCCGGCGCGTGCTCGCCGTAGACGAACGGCAGGAGCCGCCCGGTCGTCCACGGCGCCAGCGCGTCGAAGAGCTTCGCGTGCGCGCTGCGGATCGCCGCGACGCCGTCGTCGCCGGTCATCGACAACGCGCGGACGACGTACTCGGCCGAGGAGTCCCAGCCCACGCCCGGCGTCTCCGGTGTGCGGGCGAGCGCGCCGCCCAGCCGGTCGATGATGAGCACCGGCGGCGTGGCCGCGCCCGGGCCGGCGTGCTCGACGATCGCGTCGAGCATGGCGTCGTTCAGCTGGGAGACGGTCGCGTTGGTGCCGTGGTAGCCGTGCGGCTGCCGCGGCTCGGCCGCGATCGAGCCCGACTCGGTGAACGGCATCCGCCGCACCGTGTCCGTCAGCGCGGGGGCGACGGCCCGAAGCGGAGCGACGAGATCGTCGCCGTCCTCGCCGAGGTAGGCGATCCGGACCTGGGCGACGTGCTTCCCGCGCAGCGGCTCCGGCACCATCGGCAGGTCGGGGTACCGGATCATGGCCACCGACGTCGTCAGCGTGTCCGGCGCGGCCGCCGACCACGTCCGCCAGGCCCGCAGCACGGACGGCACGTCGGCGCTGTCGAAGGTGAGGCTGCCGCCGTAAAGCTCCTCGACCGGCAGGAGGGCGAACTCGATCGCCGTCACGACGCCGAAGCCGCCGCGGCCACCGCGCAGTGCCCAGAACAGGTCCGAGCCCGGCTCGACGCGCCGCAGCTCGCCGTCGGCGGTCACGACGTCGAGGGCGCGGACGTGGTCGGCGGCGCGGCCGTACCGGCGGGCCATCAGCCCGAAGCCGCCGCTGAGCGTGTAGCCGACGACGCCGACGTCGGGGGACGAGCCGCTGAGCGGTGCCAGGCCGTGCTCCCCGGCGGCTCCGATCACCGCTTCCCACCGGGCACCCGCTTCGACGCGGGCGGTGCGGGCACCGGCGTCGATCTCGACGCCGGTCATCCGCCGGGTGCTGATCAGGACGCCGTCGGTGCCCGCGGTCAGGCCGTGCCCGGTGGCCTGGACCGCGACGGACAGCCCGTGCTCGGCGGCGTGGCGCACCGCGGCGACGACGTCCTCGGCGCTTTCGGCGGCGACGACGGCCGCGGGTGCGGTCGGCACCGACGTCTGGAATCCGGCGGCTTCTTCGGCGTACCCGTCCTGACCGGGCTGGAGGAGGTTCATCTCGGGTCCTTTCCTTGGCTGACTCCAGCTTCGAGCCGAGTCGATCAGAAGTCCAAGATCTGGTTTTTCTCCTGGCTAGAATCAATGCTTATGGAACTCCACCAGCTCGCGTACTTCGTCGCCGTCGCGGAGGAAGGCAACTTCACGCGCGCGGCCGAGCGGCTGCACGTCGCCCAGCCCGGGGTGAGTGCGCAGGTCAAACGCCTGGAGCGGGAACTGGGACAGGAGCTGCTGGACCGCTCGGGCCGGACGGTCCGGCTCACCGACGTCGGCGCCGCGGCCTTGCCACACGCCCGGGCCGCGCTCGCGGCGGTGAAGGGGGTGCGCGAAGCCGTCGAGGAGCTCGCCGGGCTGGTCCGCGGGCAGGTCGCGATCGGCATGGTGACGTCGGTGGGCCCGGTCGGGCTGCCCGACCTGCTGGCCGGCTTCCACGAGCGGTACCCGGCGGTGGAGATCACGCTGTCGGAGGCCGACTCCGACACCATGCTGGCGGCCCTGCGCGAAGGCCGCCTCGACCTCGCCGTCGTCGGCATCTCGACGGCCCCGCCGCCCGGCATCGGCACGCAGGTGCTGCTCGAGGAGCCGTTCCTGGCCGTCACCGCTCCGTCCGGCCCGCTCGCCGGCCGGGACGAGGTCGCGATCCCCGATCTCGACGGCCTGCCGCTGATGGCGTTGCCGAAGGGGACGGGCCTGCGCACGGCGTTGGACGCGGCCTTCGCGCGGGTGGGGCTGACGCCGCGGATCGCGTTCGAAGCGGCCGACCCGAACGTCCTGGTGCAGCTGGCGATGCGCGGGCTGGGGGTGGCGATCGTGCCGGAGTCGCTGGCCCGCTACCACCAGGCGGAGCTGCGGGTCATCGGGCTGACCGGGCCGGGGCTGCGGGGCATGCTCGCGCTGGCGTGGCGGACGGAGGGGCCGTTGAGCCCGGCCGCGCGGGCGTTGATCGCGTTCGCCCGGGCGGCTTACCACTCTTGACAGATCGTCAACAGCGGCGTTCCCTCGGGTGATGACCGAGACCGCTCTTCGTGACGCCGTCATCGGTGCCGGGCTGCTGGCCGGCAGCGCGAACGTGATCATGCAGCTCTCCCGGGCCCCCGTCGGGCACGGCGTCCTGGAGAGCCGGGTCGACAGCGGCAACCTCTTCCGCCACCCGGTGAAGCGGACCCGGACCACGCTGACCTACCTCGCGGTCGCGACGATGGGCACCGACGCCGAGCACGCGGCCTACCGGAAGAGCGTCGACCGGGCCCACGCGCAGGTGCACTCGACCGCGTCGAGCCCGGTCGCCTACGACGCCTTCGACACCGACCTCCAGCTGTGGGTCGCGGCCTGCCTGTACAAGGGCTTCGAAGACGTCTGCCTCGCCTTCTCCGGCGGCGAGCCGGAGCGGTTCTACGCCGAGGCCGCCGCTCTCGGCACCACGCTGCAGGTGCGTCCGGAGATGTGGCCCGCGGACCGGGCGGCCTTCGAGCGGTACTGGGCGGAGGGGCTGGCCGCGGTGGACATCGACGACACCGTCCGCCGCTACCTGACCCGGATCGTCGACCTGGAATTCCTGCCGCCGGTCTTCGCCGTACCCGGACGGCGGTTCCACCGGTTCGTGACCACCGGGTTCCTCCCGCAGCGCTTCCGCGACGAGATGCGGCTGCCCTGGACCGCGGCCGACCAGCGCCGGTTCGACGCGCTGCTCGCCGCGCTCGGCTCTGTCGTCCGCATCCTGCCCGGGCCGCTGCGGCGGTTCCCGTTCAACGTCTGCCTCCAGGATCTGCGGTGGCGGCTGCGCACCGGACGTCCGCTTGTTTGAGAGTTGACCGCTTCGCGCAGGGACGCGAGGGTGGGTCGATGAGTGGCGATGAGGTCCGGCACGGCGTCAAGCTGAGCAGTCTCGACCAGGAGGTCTTCGCGGGCGCGGGGGTCACCAAGCGGGAGCTGCTCGACTACCTCGAAGCGGTGTCTCCCCGGATGCTGCCGGAGCTGCACGACCGGCTGCTGAGCGTCGTGCGGGTGCTGCGCGGCCAGGAGCCGTTCATGCAGAAGAACCTGCCGAAGTACACCCCGGAGTGGGTGGAGCGCCGGGCCTTGTGGGCCGATCGCTCGCGGCGCGAAGTCACCTACGGCCTCTGCAACGACCTGCGCACGCTGATCTGGTTCGGCAACCAGCGCGCGATCGAGTACCACACGTCGCTGTTCCGCGGCGAGCCCGCGAGCGGGCCGACGCACCTGATCCTCGACCTCGACCCGCCGGCGGACGCCCCGTTTTCGCTGGCCGTGGGGGCCGCGAAGCTGGTGCGGGAGGCGTTGCGCAAGGACGGCCTCGACGGCGCGGTGAAGACCAGCGGCTCCAAGGGGGTCCACGTCTTCGTGCCGCTCGCGCCCGGGCAGTCCACCGAGGACATCGCGGCGGCGACCCGCGCGGTCGCGGCCCGGGCCGAGCGGATCGACCCGGCGCTGGGCACGACGGAGTTCGTCGTCGAGCGCCGCGAAGGCAAGGTGTTCCTGGACTCGACGCGGGCCGGCGGCGCCACGGTCGTCTCGGTCTACAGCCCGCGCCACCGCCCGGGCGCCCCGGTGTCCTTCCCGGTCCGCTGGGCCGACGTCGACGGCGTCAAGCCGGCCGACTTCACCGTCCACACGGTCCCGGACCTGCTGGCCGGCGGTGACCCGTGGACGGACGAGATGCCGGAGCCGTTCGTGCTGCCCGCGGACCTGGTCGAAGAGGGACACACGATCCCGATCGCCCGCGTGGTCGCGATGCACGAGGGCAAGCGCCGGGCCCGCGCGGCCCGCGAGTCAGGTTCCTGACCCGCCGGCGCGTCAGGCGGCCTGGTTGTGGCCGTAGCCGAGGGGGCGGCGCAGGGACGCGCGGGTGAGCGCCACGATCTTGGCCGGCCGGTGCTCCTCGACGCGGTGCCGGGCCAGCCAGACGACGTCCCGCCCGAAGGACCACACCAGCGAGGCCAGGGCGAGCGCGACCGCGGCGAACGTCAGCGACAGCGACAGCAGGCCGGACACCGCGACCACCAGGACGACGCCCTGAACCGCGGCCACCGTCTTGCGGGCCATGCTCGGGTACAGCGGCGCGGTCAGCCACGGCATCGTCCACGACGCCGCCACGAACACGTACCGCATCAGGCCGATCGCCAGCACCCACAGCCCGAGCGTGCGGGACACCTGGATGCAGAGCAGCAGGATCAAGAACGCGTCGACCTCCATGTCGAAGCGCGCGCCGAACTCCGACGCCGTCCCGGTGCGGCGGGCCACCTGGCCGTCGAGGCCGTCCAGGAGCAACGCCACGCCGACCAGCCCGACCAGCCACCCGAGGGAGAAATCCCCCTCGGCGACGAGCGCCGCGGCGCAGCCGACGAGAATCGCGCGGGCGAACGTGATCCAGTCCGCCGGCCCGAACGCGCCGCGGCCGCTGCGGCGCAGCCCCCACTCGGTGAGCAGCACCAGCGCGACGCCGTAGACGACTCCGGTCGCCCAGGCGAGCGGCGTGAAACCGCCCGCGAAGACCCCCGCGGCGAGCACCGGCGCCGGAACCACCGAACGCAGGAGAAGGTCGTGCTTGATCATCGTCGACTCCGCGAATTGCTCATAGGGTGGCGACACCAGCCTCCGGTCGCCCGCTGAGGAGAAACACGTGGAACAGGCCTTCTGGGTTCAAAGTCCCGGCTCGGGACAGCTGCGCGAGGAGCGGCTGCCGGAGCCCGGACCGGACGACGTGCTCGTCCGGACGTTGTGCTCCGGCGTCAGCCGCGGCACCGAAACCCTGGTCTTCCGCGGCGGGGTCCCGGCGAGCCAGCACGACGTCATGCGCGCCCCCTTCCAGGAGGGTGAATTCCCCGGTCCGGTCAAGTACGGCTACCTCAACGTCGGCGTCGTCGAACACGGCCCGGCGCACCTGGCGGGCAGGACGGTCTTCTGCCTCTACCCGCACCAGACCGCGTACGTCGTCCCGGCGACGGCGGTGACGCCGGTACCGGACGCCGTTCCGCCCGGGCGCGCGATCCTCGCGGGCACGGTCGAGACCGCGGTGAACGCCGTGTGGGACGCGCGGCCGCGGCTCGGCGACCGGATCGCCGTCATCGGCGCCGGGATGGTCGGCGCGAGCGTCGCCAAGCTCCTCAGCGGCTTTCCGGCGGCGAGGGTGCAGCTGATCGACGTCGATCCGGCGAAAGCGGACATCGCCGCCGCGCTCGGCGTGGACTTCTCGACCCCCGAAGAAGCCCGGGGCGACTGCGATCTCGTCGTGCACGCCAGCGCGTCCGAAGCGGGCCTCGCCAAAGCCCTGGCGCTGCTCGCGCCGGAAGGGGAGGTCGTCGAGCTGTCCTGGTACGGCGACCGCCGGATCAGCGTCCCGCTCGGCGAGAACTTCCATTCGCGGCGGCTGGTGATCCGCAGCAGCCAGGTCGGGACGGTCGCGCGGCCGGACCGCAGCTACGCCCAGCGCCTCGCCGTCGCCCTCGAACTGCTGGCCGATCCGGCGTTCGAAGCGCTGGTCAGCGGGGAATGCATGTTTGAAGATCTCCCATCCGTGTTACCCCGGTTGGCGGCAAATGAACTTTCCGCCCTGTGCCTCCGTGTCATGTATCAGCCGCAGTGACCACGTCCACCCGTACGCATCGGAGGTCTTGGTGTTCAGCATCACCGTCCGTGACCACGTGATGGTCGCCCACAGCTTTCGCGGGGAAGTCTTCGGTCCTGCGCAACGCCTGCACGGGGCGACCTTCCTGGTGGATGCGACGTTCCGCCGCACCGAGCTCGACGAGGACAACATCGTCGTCGACATCGGCAAGGCCACGGAAGAGCTCAAGGCGGTGCTGAGCGACCTGAACTACCGCAACCTCGACGACGAGCCGGAGTTCAAGGGGATCAACACCTCGACCGAGTTCCTCGCGAAGGTCATCGCCGACCGCCTGGCCGACGCCGTCCACGCCGGACGCCTCGGCGAAGGCGCGCGCGGCCTCGAAGGGATCACCGTCTCGCTCCACGAGTCGCACGTCGCGTGGGCGAGTTACGAGCGTGCCCTGTGAACTCCCTTTACGTCATTCTTCCCGGGGACGTCGACGACACGTCCGTCCCCAGCGGCGGCAACACCTACGACCGGCGGATGTGCGACCGGCTCGCCGAGGCCGGCGTCGACGTGCACGAGATCGCCGTCTCCGGCAGCTGGCCGCGGCCGGACACCGAGGCGCGCGCGGTCCTCGGCCACCTGCTCTCCGCGCTGCCCACCGGCTCGGCCGTGCTGCTCGACGGCCTGGTCGCCTGCGGTGTGCCCGAGGTGGTCGTCCCGCAGGCGCGCCGGCTGTCGGTGTCGGTGCTGGTGCACCTGCCGCTGGCCGACGAGACCGGCCTGCCGCCCGCGCTCGCCGCCGAGCTCGACGCGCTGGAGCGCGAGACGCTGCAGGCCGTCGGCTCGGTCGTGGCGACCAGCGAGTGGGCCGCGCGGCGCCTGATCGAGCACCACGGACTGGCCCCGCACCGCGTGCACCCGGTGACGCCGGGCGTCGACCCGGCGCCGCTCGCCGTCGGCACCGACGGGATGTCCCGCCTGGTCTGCGTGGCCAACGTGACCCCGCGCAAGGGCCAGGGCGTGCTCGCCCAGGCCCTGGAAACCGTCGCCGACCTGCGCTGGACCTGCGAATGCGTCGGCGGGATCCGCCGCGAAACCAAGTACGTCGAGCGGCTGCGCGAGCACCGGCTCGGCGACCGCTTCAAGCTCACCGGCCCGCGCACCGGCCGGGCGCTCGAGGCGACCTACCACACCGCCGACCTGCTCGTGCTGCCCTCGCGCGCCGAGACCTTCGGCATGGTCGTCACCGAGGCCCTCGCCCGCGGCGTGCCGGTGCTGACCACCGACGTCGACGCGCTGCCCGACACGGTCGGCGTCGCGCCGGACGGCTCGGTGCCCGGCATGCTCGTCCCGGGCGACGACGTCGAAGCGCTCGGCGCCGCGCTGCGCCGCTGGCTCACCGAGCCGGCGCTGCGTGCGCAGCTGCGCACGTCGGCGAAGCTGCGCCGCGAGACCCTGACCGGCTGGGACGACACCGCCCGCCGGATCGCCGACATTCTCTTGCGGCAGGAGGCGGCGGCATGAGCGAGCTTGCGAGCGAATCATTCAACACAGCGTTTCCCGCTCAGGGCGCACCGAGCGTCAGCGAGGTGCGCGCATGAGTGGCTTCGAGCCGGACTGGCTTTACCTGCGCGAACCCGCGGATGCCGCGGCCCGCGCCATCGGGCTCCTCGACCCGCTGCAGGACCACCTGCCGACCGGCGAGGAGGTCGTCATCCGCGACCTCGGCTGCGGCACCGGCTCGCTCGGCCGCTGGCTGGCCGCCCGCCTGCCCCGCAGCCAGCGCTGGATCCTGCACGACCACGACACCGAACTGCTCACCCGCGCGCAGGAGAGCCTCCCGGGGACCGCGCCCGACGGCAGCCCGGTCACCGTCGTCGCCGAGCAGCGCGACATCACCGCGCTGCGGGCCGAGGACCTCGCCGGGACGTCGCTGGTCACCGCGTCCGCCCTGCTCGACCTGCTGACCAGGACCGAGATCACGGCACTGGCCACGTCGATCGTCGAGGCCGGGTGCGTGGCGCTGCTGATGCTTTCGGTGACCGGCCAGGTGGAGCTCTCGCCCGCCGACCCGCTCGACCCCGCGCTCGCCGTCGCGTTCAACGCCCACCAGCGCCGGATCACCGGCGGCAGGCGGCTGCTCGGCCCGAACGCCGTGGACGTCGCCGAGACCGAGTTCCGCCGGCTCGGCGCCACCGTCCGCCGCGCCGAGACCGCCTGGCGGCTCGGCCCGGACCAGGCGGAACTGCAGCGGCAGTGGCTCGAGGGCTGGGTCGGCGCCGCCGTCGAGCAGCTGCCCCAGCTGCGCCCGGTCGCCGACGTCTACCTGCAGCGCCGGCTCGGGCAGGCCGCGGCCGGCGAGCTGCACGCGGTGATCCACCACGCCGACCTGCTGGTCCTGCCACCGAGCCTGGAGGTGGCGGCGTGAAGCGCGCACTGGCCTGGCTGCGGATCCTCGGCGCGGCCGGCATCCTCGCCGTCCTCGTCTGGCAGCTCGGCAGCGCCGCCTTCCTCGACGGGCTCGGCCGGATCAGCGCGCCCGGCGTGTTCGCCGCCCTGGCCATCGGCCTGGCGACGACGGTGTTCAGCGCGGGCCGCTGGCAGATCGTCGCCACCCGGCTCGGCCTGCGGCTTTCGCTGCGGACCGCGGTCGGCGACTACTACCGCGCGCTGTTCCTCAACGGCGTGCTGCCGGCCGGCGTCCTCGGGGACGTCCACCGCGCGGTCCAGCACGGCCGCGACAGCGGGGACGTGCCGCGCGGTGTGCGGGCCGTCGTCCTGGAACGCACCGCGGGCCAGGTCGTGCTCATCGCTTCCGCGGTCACCGTGGTGCTCGCGTCGCCGTCGGTCGTGCCCGGCGCGTTCCGCGAGGTCGTCGTGGGGGCCGGGGTGGTCGTCGTGCTCGCCGCCATCGCCGGTCTCGTCGTCGGCCGCCTGCTCGGCGGGAAGTGGATCCACAGCCCGTCGAAGTGGCGCCGCGGCTTCGCCGTCACCCTCGCCGACGTGCGGCTCGGCCTGCTGACCCGCGAGACCTGGCCCAGCGTGGGCTTCCTGTCCGTCGCGACCCTGGCCGGGCACCTTGCCCTGTTCGTCGTCGCCGCCCGCGTCGCCGGGGTGGCCGCGCCGGTGTGGCAGCTCGTGCCCCTGATGGTCCTCGCGCTGCTCGCGATGGGCCTCCCGCTCAACATCGGCGGCTTCGGCCCGCGCGAGGGCGTCTGCGCCCTGCTCTTCGGCGCGGCCGGTCTGGGGGCCGCCCAAGGTGTCACCGTCGCTGTGGTCTACGGCGTGCTCACGCTGGTCGCGAGCCTGCCGGGCGCCGGTGTCCTGCTCGTCCGGAGCGTCGCCGGGTTCCGCGTTACCCGCGCTCCGCACACCGGTGCCGTGCCCGCTCCGCGCGTTGCGGCCGGCACCGGGATCGAAACGGAAGTGGGGTTACAGTCATGACCGTAAGTGAGGTCGTCGGGGATCTGCCGCGCCGGGCCGTGGTCGAGCGGGTGGTCGAGACCCGGCTGCCGACCCGGCACGGGACGTTCCGCGCGGTCGGCTATCTCGACCGGACCGGCACCGAGCAGGTCGCGCTGGTGTACGGGGAGATTTCCCCGCTCGGCGCACTGACCCGGGTGCACAGCGAGTGCCTGACCGGCGACGTCTTCGGCTCGACGCACTGCGAATGCGGCGATCAGCTGGCGGCGGCGCTGGACCGGATCGTCGAGGAGGGCTCGGGCGTGCTGGTGTACGTCCAGGGCCACGAGGGCCGCGGCATCGGCCTGCTCGCGAAGCTCGAGGCGATGCGGCTGCAGCAGGACGAGGGCCTCGACACGGTCGACGCGAACGTGGTGCAGGGCCTGCCGGTCGACGCCCGCGACTACCACGCGGCGGCGGGCATCCTGACCGACCTCGGCATCCGCTCGGTGCGGCTGCTGTCCAACAACCCGAAGAAGGTCGAGCAGCTCACGCGCTACGGAATCCGGATCAGCGAGCAGGTCCCGCTGCTGGTTCCGCCGAACCCGGAGAACCTGCGGTACCTGCGGACGAAGGCCGAGCGGATGGCCCACCTGCTCCCGCACCTGGACCAGGTCTTCGCCGGCTCGTGAGTGGTAATTCGGGTTAGAACCCGAATTACCACTCACGAGGAGGTGAGCACCTCGAGGACGCCGGCGAAGCGCTGGACCAGCGTGTCCAGCAGGACGTGTCCCTTGGCCGCACTGGCCAGCGAAGGACGGCCGACCACCCCCGACTGTGTGTACGCCCGCAGGCCCAGCGTCAGCAGGTGCTCCCGGTCGGTGACGTGGTCGGCCTCCTCGTGTCCCGGGCGGACCAGGTGCGGGTGGGCGTGCAGCAGGATCGACGTCTCCAGCTCGCCCGCGTGCATGTCGTCGTCCAGCGACGTCCGCAGGCCGGCCGCGGTGTGCGCCGCCTGCCAGTCGGCGACCCCCGGGAACAGCGCCATCGCGCCCGCCGCCTCCTGGACCACATTGGACAGTACGTAGTTGCCGCCGTGCCCGTTGACCAGCACGAGCCGGTCCACTCCCGACGCCTTCAGCGACGCGGCGACGTCGGTGACCACCGCGTGCAGCGTGCGGGCCGAAATGCTCACCGTGCCCGCCCACCCGGCGTGCTCGTGCGAGCACGAGATCGTGATCGGCGGCAGGTGGAGGACGGGGTACGCCTCGGCGACCGCGCGCGCGAGGGTGGCCGCGATCACCGTGTCGGTCGCCAGCGGCAGGTGCGCGCCGTGCTGCTCGAAGCTGCCGATCGGCAGCACCGCGACCGACGCCCGCCGCTCCTGCTCGTCGGCGGTGGTGGCGAGCGGGAACAGGTCGGTCATCTCCGCGGCCCTTCACTAGGTTGGTGGCATGACCGAGCATGCCGCACTACTGGACGTCGCGCGCGAGGCCGTGGCGAAGGCGACGGAGATCGTCAGGTCGCGCCCCAGTTTTTCCGTTTCCGCGAAAGGCGATCGCGACCTGGTGACCGACGTCGACACCGCGGTCGAGGACGCGCTGCGGGAGTTCCTCGCCGCCGAGACGCCGGAGATCGGCATCCTCGGCGAGGAGCGCGGCCGCAGCGGGGAGAGCGGTGGCCGCTGGTGGGCGCTCGACCCCATCGACGGGACCGCGAACTTCGCCCGCGGAATTCCACTCTGCGGGATTTCCTTGGCGCTCGTGGACGGCGAGCACAGCACGGTCGCCGCGATCGCGTTGCCGTACCTCGGCGTCACGTACACGGCCGCGCGCGGCGAAGGTGCCTTCGCGAACGGAAAGCGCGTCAGTGCTTCGACCGCGACGGAGCTGTCCGACGCGATGATCGCCGTCGGGGACTTCGCGATCGGCGAGCTCGCCGAGGAGAAGAACCGCGCGCGGTTGACGCTGCTGTCGGACCTCGGCGCGCGGGCGCAGAAGATCCGGATGCTCGGCACGGCGGCCATCGACCTCGCCTGGGTGGCGGACGGAAAGCTCGACGCCGCACTGATCCTTTCCAACAACCCGTGGGACACGATGGCCGGCGTGCTGCTCGTGCGCGAGGCCGGCGGCGCCGTCGTGGACCGCGACGGAAGCGAGCACACGGTCGGTTCCGCGGCGACGATCGCCGTCGGCGCCGGGCTGCGCAAGGAGATCGTGGACGCACTTGATCGCGCGTACGGGGTTGTTCGTTAGGATTCCGGGGTACACCGTGGGCGGCGCCACAGCGCTCGTTTGCGCTGTCCGCGCAAGGTTTTCGGTTACGTTGGTACCGGTCGGCCGCCCAGCCTGGCATGCTGACCGGATCTCGTGGGCCACTTCGGAGAATGGTGGATGCTCGTGGAAAGTCGCCGGATCCGCGATCGGTACCGGCTGCTCGAGCCGATCGGCGGCGGCGCGATGGGTACGGTGTGGCGGGCCCAGGACGAAAAGCTCGACCGCACCGTGGCGATCAAGGAACTCCTGCTGCCGCACGACCACGACGAGCAACGCACCCAGGAGGCGAAGAACCGGGCGATGCGCGAAGCGCGGATCGCCGCCCGGTTGCAGCATTCCCACGCGATCACCGTGTTCGCCGTCCTCGAAGAAGAGGACCGGCCGTGGCTGGTGATGGAGTACCTGCCGTCGAAGAGCTTGGCCCTCGTGCTCGGCGAGGAGCCGGCCACGGTGGACGACGCCATCCGCGTCGGCGTGCAGATCAGCTCGGCGCTGGCCGGCGCGCACCGCGCCGGGGTCGTGCACCGCGACGTGAAGCCGGCCAACATCCTGGTCTCCGAGGACGGCACGGCGAAGATCACCGACTTCGGCATCTCCCGCGCGATCGGTGACGTCAAGCTGACCGCAACGGGGGAGATCGCCGGCACGCCCGCGTACCTCGCGCCCGAAGTGGCCCGCGGCGAGGAAGTCGACTTCGCCGCCGACGTCTTCTCGCTCGGCGCCACGCTCTACGCCGCCGTCGAGGGGCAGTCGCCCTACGGCACCGCCGACAACCCGATCGCCTTGCTCTACAAGGCCTCCAGCGGCGAGATCGTGCCGCCGGAGAAGACGGGCCGGCTGACACCGCTGCTGCTGCGGATGCTCGCCACCGAGCCGTCCGAGCGCCCGTCGATGGACGAGGTCGAGCTGGAGCTGCGGGCGCTGCTGCCGGACGCGGAGCCCGGCGAGTCGGTGCTCGCGCCGACGATCCCCGAAACCGAGCCGCCGGCGGTGCCGGTCGTGCCGGCCGCCGTCGCCGTGCCCGCGGGGGAGGTCACCGCGGTGTCGCCGGGCGCGCGCAAGGGCCTGATCGCCGTCGGTGCGGGCGCGGCGCTGCTGTGCGTGGCGGTCGTCGTGGCCATCCTGCTGGTCGTGCGGCAGAAGCCGCCGCAGGACAACGCCGCCCCGCCGCCGTCGCAGACGTCGTCCACCTCGGCGTCCGCGGCTCCCCCGGCGCCGCCGTCGACGCCGGCTCCCTCTTCGCCGCCGACGTCGGCGACCTCGGCTCCGTCGACCCCACCGGCCTCGCCGACGGTTTCGACGGTGTCCTCGTCGAAGACCGCGGGCGAGGCCCTGACCGCGTACTACTCGCTGATCCCGGGCAACCTTTCGCAGGCGTGGAACCTGCTGACCGACGGCTTCAAGGCGAGCAAGCACCAGACCATGGCCACCTACACGAGCTTCTGGAGCGATTACAGCCGGGTCAGCGCCTCGATCGTCTCGGAGACCGGCGGCCGGGTGACCGCCCGGGTCACCTACGTGTCGAAGAGCGGTGGCACCAAGACCGACACGAACACCTTCACGCTCGTCCAGGAGGGCGGCGTCTGGAAGATTGACTCGCAGAGCTGAACCTTCCCGGGCCGGGGTGCGTGTGACGTATGAGCCGTCACCGCCGTCGACCCACGCTGGAGGTAGCCGTGTCTGTTTCCGAACCCGACCTGCTCCGGCGCGCGCGATGAGGCCCGCCGACCCGATGGTGTTCATCCTCCCGGCCGCGCCGCCGGGCAGCGACACCTACGACAAGCGGATGTGCCAGAACCTGCCCGCCGTCGGCCAGCCGGTGCTGGAGCTGCCGATCGCCGGCGACTGGCCGGAGCCGGACGCGACGTCGAGACGGAGATTGGCGCGGTCCCTCGCCGCGCTGCCGGACCGGACGGTCGTGCTGCTCGACGGCATGATCGCTTCCGGCGTGCCCGAGATCGTCGTCCCGCACGCGCGGCGCCTGCGCCTGGCGGTGCTGGTGCACCAGGCCCTCGCCGACGAGCCGGGGCTCGCCCCGGCGCACGCCGCGGAGCTGGACGCGTGCGAGCGCGAGACGCTGCGGATGGCCGGGATGGTCGTCGCGACCAGCCCCTGGCTCGCCCGGCTGCTGATCGACCGCCACGACTTGGACCCGGGCCGCGTCTACGTCGCCAAGCCGGGCACCGACGCGGCCCCGCTCGCGGCGGGCGCGGACGGCGTGTCCCGGCTGCTCTGCGTGGGCGAAGTGACCCGCCGCAACGGCCACGACGTGCTGGTCCAGGCTCTCGGCGAGGTCGACCACTTGGCGCTGTCGTGCGTGTTCGCCGGCTCGCTCGAGGCGGACCCGGCGTTCGTCGGCGAGCTCGGCTGGTCGATCGAGCGGCTCGGCCTCGGCAACCGGATCACGCTCGCCGGCGACGCGGTCGACCTCGGTGCGGCGTACAACGCGGCGGACCTGCTGGTCATCCCGGCCCGCGCGGCGACGTCCGGGATGTTCGTCGCCCAGGCGCTGGCCCGGGGCATCCCGGTGCTGGCCACCGAGGTGGGCGGGGTGCACGACGCCCTCGGCGTCGACGCCGACGGCGAGATGCCGGGCCTGCTCGTCGCGCCGGACGACCCGTTCGCACTGGCGGACGCCCTGCACCGCTGGTACGCGGACCCGGAACTGCGCCGGTCCCTGCGCACGGCGGCGCTCGGCCGGGGCAGCGCGCTGGAGGAGTGGGACGTGGCGGCCCGCCGGCTCACCTTCGTGCTGTCCCGGCTGGCGTCCGAACCGCGGATCGTCGCTTGACAGTGAGGCTTATTCAGCCGTCGGCCGCGGCATGGCTTCTGCGCTGCTCAGCGGTGTGTGGGCGGGGCGCGGGGGCCTAACCGGAATAAGCCTCAGCCTTGCCGGAGTGCTGAGGTTCCACGACCCTGGCCCGATGGCGTCCCAGTCCCGGCGGTCCGGCCACCTCGATTCCGAACGCGGCTTCCTCGAGGTCGCCGGCCGCGATCCGGACCGTCCGCTGCGCGACCAGTTCCTCGGCTTCCGCGACCTGATCTCGGCCGACATGGACTGGGTCGACAGCCGGAAGAGCCAGTTCCGCCGCCGAGCGGCCATCGTGCGGGTGAGCGCGCTCCTGCTCACCGCGGCCTCGACCGTGGTGCTCGGCATCCAGGAGATCCCGGCCCGCGCGTCGGTCGCGCTGCCGATGGTCGCGCTGGTCACCGTGCTCGGCGGGCTCGAGACCTTCTTCAACTGGCGCTCGCGCTGGGTGCTGATGACGGAGACGCGCTACCGCTTCAACCGCCTCCGCGACGAGCTGGACTACTACATCGTCACGACCCCCGCGACCGAGCTGAGCCGCGGGCGGCTTGCGGAATTCTTCGCCAAGCACCAGGTCGTCTGGGACGAGACCAGCCGCCAATGGGTCGAATTCCGCAAGCTCGACCGCCCGCCTCAGGCGCCCGAAGTCCGCGGTTGAGTGTTACGTCAGGGTGAGGGCGTAGATCTCCACCCGCGGGTCGTTCGGCAGGCTCACCGACTGCACGGTCTTCCCACCGTCCAGCGCGCCCGAGATCCCGAACAGCCGGACCGGCGGCCCGTCGACCCCGCTCCCGGCCTTGATCCGGTGCGGCATCTCCAGCACCACCGGGCTTCCCGACCCGGCCCAGTCCCCGAACGTCAAGGCCAGGTCAGCGCTGGTCCCGTCCGTGTAGTGCGCGGTCAGCGTCGTCGACACCGGGCCGTTGTGTGAGGCTCCGACCAGTTTCAACGACGTGTGCTGACCGGCCGGGAGCAGCAGCGACTGCCCGCGGGCCTCCACGAAGTTGGGCGAAGTCCCCGAAGCGTCCGGCGCCGCGTAGGTGACGCCGTCCCACACCACCGGACCCGCCGCCGGGAGCAGCGAAGCGTCGTAGCTCCAGCCGCCGCCGTCGAAGTTGCCCTGGTCGGACGCCGTCACCGTCGCCGTGCCGTCGTGGTTGCGGTCGCGGGTCAGGTCGACCGCGCACTGCGGGCCGGAAGAAGCGCAGGCCGACGGCGTGCGGACCTCGATCGTCGCGGAGCGGGTCGCCGTGTTCGCGCCCAACCCGGACACCTTGACCTCCACCGGGTAGGTCCCGAGGGCAGCGTCCGGCGGCACGTTCACCGTGATCGGCACGGTCTGCTGCACCGGCAGCCGTCCCGACCAGGGCAAAAGCAGCGGCTGGACCCGGGACTTCCACGGCGAGTTCACCGAGACCGTCACCGGCTGCAGGCCCGGGTTCTGCGCCACCACGTCCAGGTCGAGGTGCACTTGCTGCGCGGCACCCGACGGGATCACCACGGACGTCTGCCGCAGCGAAGCGTCGACGTGCCGCCGCTGGTCGCCCGCCGCGTTGTTCACCGACGGCGGCGCCGCGGACGGTGAGGTTCCCCACGAAGACGGCCGCGACCCGAGCTTGTGCGAGAGCTTCCCGCCGTGGGCCAGCGCGGACCAGTCCAGGGACGTCTGGCGGACGTCCCGGCCGTTGAGCGACACGCTTTGGATGTACCGGTTCGCGTCGCTCGCGCCCGGTGCGGACACCGTGAGGGTGCCGCCCTGCGCGGAGCCGTACTGTCCGATCCGGACGGTCGCCGACTCGAACTGCGGGCTCGACAGCGCGAGGAAGTTCGCGCCGCTCATCGTCGGGTACAGGCCGAGCGAGGAGAAGACGTACCAGGCCGACATGGTGCCGAGGTCGTCGTTGCCGGTCATGCCGTCGGGGCCGGTGGTGAACAGCGTCATCGCCGCGCGGACGACGGTCGCGGTCTTCGACGGCGCGCCGACCCAGTTGTAGGTGTAGGGCGCGAGCAGGTCGGGCTCGTTGTTCGGGTTGTAGGTCGCTTTGCCGTAGTAGTCGTACGGGCTGGCGATCCAGTCCTTGCGCGCGGTGCCCGCGGGGTCCTTCAGCAGGTTGCCGTAGGCGAAGAAGGAGTCCAGGCGCTGCTCGGTCGCCGTCCGGCCGCCCATCAGCGAGACGAGCCCGGCCGGGTCCTGCGGCACGAGCCACTGGTACTGGTAGGCGCCGCCCTCGTGGAACTGGTGGCCGGCGTCGACCGGGTTGTACGGCGTGACGAACGTGCCCTGGGTGGTGCGCGGCCGGAACTGGCCGATCGACGAGTCCCACAGGTTGCGGTACCACTGGCCGCGGTCGGCGAACATCCGTGCGTCCGCCTGGTGGCCGAGCCCGCGGGCCATCAGCGCGAGCGAGGCGTCCGCGGCGGCGTACTCCAGCGTCGCCGACGCCGGGTGCTCGCAGTCGTTGTCGCCGCCCTTGTCCGCGCAGTCCTTGCCGAGCTCGAGGCCGCTCGGGACGTACCCGCGCTCGTTGTAGTAGCCGACGCCGGAGCGGCCGTTGTACGGCGAATCGGCGGGCGGCGTGCTCGTCGCGTTCTTTTTGAGCAGCGCGTACGCCTCTTCTTCGTGCCCGGCGAGCAGGCCCTTCGACCACGCCTCGACGAGGAACGGCGTCACCGGGTCGCCGGTCATGATGTTCGTTTCGCTCTCGGCCAGCGCCCACCGCGGCAGCCACCCGCCGTCCCGGCCGATGGCGACGACCGACTGGGCGACGTCCCGCGCGACCTGCGGTTCCAACATCTCCAGCAGCTGGTTCTGCGGCCGGTAGGTGTCCCACAGCGAGAAGTTCTGGTACGGCGTGTAGCCGCTCGCGGTGTGCACCTTGCCGTCGAAGCCGGTGTAGCTGCCATCGGTGTCGCCGGCCAGGTTCGGGTGCAGCTGGGCGTGGTAGAGCGCGGTGTAGAAGGCCGTCTGCCGCTCGGTCGTGCCGCCGGCGATCTTGATCGCGCCGAGCCGGTCGGCCCACTGCTGGTGCAGCGCGGCACGCGTCGCGTCGAAGTCGTAGTTCGACGTCTCCGCCGCGAGGTTCTTCCGCGCGCCGTCCAGGCCGGTGTAGGACAGACCGACCTTGAGCACGACGTCGTGGTCGGTGGTCGCGTCGAAGCTCGCCCAGGCACCGTTGCCGCCGGTGCCCGCGGCGTCCCGGCTGCCGTCGCTGCGCGTCGAGCCGCGCCAGGTGCCGAACGAGCTGAACGGCCGGTCGAAGGTGGCGGTGAAGTAGACGGTGTGTTCGTCGTGGCCGGCGCAGAACCCGCCGGCCTTGACCCGCCCTTCGAGCGTGCGGTCGCCGACGACGTGGATCTCGGAGTCCTTGACCGGCTGGTTGGCCTGACCGGTGTTGAACAGCACGTTCGCCTGCCCGGTCGACGGGAACGTGTAGCGCTGCCAGCCGGTGCGCGCGGTCGCCGTCAGCTCGGCGTCGATCCCGTACTTCTGGAGGCCGACGCGGTAGTAGCCGGGTTCGGCGTGCTCGTCGGCGTGGCTGTACGCCGACTTGTAGGCGTCTTTGTCAACGTTGTCCACGGCGCCGGTCGTCGGCATGATCGGCAGCTCGCCCATCACGCCGCAGCCGACGCCGGACAGGTGCGTCTGGCTGAAGCCGTAGATCGCGTTCTGCAGGTAGTCGTAGCCGCCCTGGCCGCCGGTGTCCGGGCTGACCTGCACCATCCCGAACGGCGCACTGGCGCCGGGGAAGGTGTTCCCGAAGTTCTGCGTGCCGACGAACGGGTTGACCAGGCCCGCCGGATCGACCGGCGCGGCCGCGTGCGCGGTGGCCTGGGTCGTGGCGGCGACCACGAGCCCGACGGCCGCGGCGGCGATCAGTTGTCTGCTTGGCGACCCCATGGGGCGCGCACCTCCCAGGTGACAACGTTGTCAGAAGCGGACTGTCCAGCAGCCTTTCACATCCGCGAACATTTGAGAAGGCGGCAACCAGGTCAAACCGTTGTCATCGCGCCGGAGCAGGCGAGCAGCGCGGCGATGCTCGGCTTGTGTTCGTCGCGCCGCCGCCACGTCATGGTGACGGCGGTGGTGGCTCCGGCCAGGGGGACGGCGACCGCGCCTGCGGGCTCGACCAGGGCGGGCACGATCCCGCACCCCAGGCCGGCGGCCACGCACCGCGCGAGGGCGGCGAGGCTGCCGACCTCCGCCTCGACGACGGGCCCGTCGATCCGGTCCAGCATCTCGCGGAAGCCACAACCCTTCGGCGTCGCGAGGAAGCCGACGCCGTCGAGGTCCTCGGGCCGGAGCTCGTCCTTGCCCGCCAACGGGTGTCCCGGCGGGACGAGGACGACGAGCGGTTCGGTGCCCAGCGACGCGCCGGCGAGCGCCGGGTCGGCGGGCGGGTCGCCGAAGGTGAAGCAAACGTCCACTTCGGACTGGCGCACGGCCTGGTAGAGCTCGCCGCGGCCGCCCTCCCGGAGGGTGACCCGCACGCGTGGCCACTTCGCCCGGTACGCGCTGAAGAGGGCCGGGATGCGGTGCGCGCACAGCGTTTCCAACGCGCCGATGGTCAGATCGCCTTCGGGTTCGCCGCGTTCTTCGTCGACCGCCGCCCGGGCTTCCTCGACGAGCTCGAGCACCTGGTCCGCGTAGCCGACGAGCCGTTCGCCGGCGCCGGTGAGCCGCAGCCGCCGCCCGCGTTCGAACAGTTTCGAGCCGAGTTCCGCCTCCAGGGCCTGGATCTGCTCGGTGACGCTGGACTGCGCGTAGTGCAGCTCGGCGGCGGCGCGGGTGAAGTTGAGCGTCCGCGCGACGAAGCGGAAGGTGCGCAGGTGGCGCAGTTCCATGGCATCCCCCATCGGCGTTCCCGATACCCGCCATCGTAACTGCCTGCTTCCACCGATGTCACCGAGCGTCCAGGCTTTCCGGTGTGGCAAGACTCCTCGCCGGCCTCTCGCTCGGCTACTTCCTGGTCATGCTGGACACGACGATCGTGACGGTCGCGCTCCCGGCTCTTTCCCCGTCTTTACCGGCACAGCAATGGATTTCGAACGGCTACACGCTGACGTTCGCGGCCTTCCTCCTCCCCGCGGGGGCGTGGTCGGACCGCTTCGGCGCCCGCCGGGTGTTCTCCCTCGGTCTCACTTCGTTCGCGGCGCTGTCCGGTTTGTCGGCGCTTTCGTTCTCGGCGCCGACGCTGATCACGTTGCGGGCCCTGCTCGGTGTCGCGGGTGCCCTGCTGGTGCCTTCGTCGCTGTCGCTGATCGCGGCGGCCTACCCGGTGCCGTCCGCGCGGGCGAAGGCGATGGGGGTGTGGGCCGCGGTGAGCGGAACCGGCCTGGTGGCGGGCCCGCTCCTGGGCGGCGTTCTGACGGAGGCGTTCGGCTGGCGGGCGATCTTCCTGGTCAACCTTCCGGTGGCCGCGGTCGCCCGGGTGCTGTCCCGGTCGGCCCCGCCGAGCCCGGCGAGGGCGGGCCGGATGCTTCCCGCGCGCCTGTTCCGGGTTCGCGCGTTCCTGCTGGGGCTCGCGGCGGGCGCGATCGTGAACTTCGGTTTGTCCGGCGTGCTGTTCGTGCTGTCGCTCTATTTCCAGGAAACCCGCGGTTATCCGCCGTCGATGACCGGCTTGGCGTTCCTTCCGCTGACGATCCCGATGGCGTTCAACCCGATTTTCGCCGGCCGCCTGGTGGCTCGCGCCGGGCCGCGCATTCCGGCGGTGACCGGCTTTCTGCTGATGTCCGGAGGCATCCTGGTCCAGGCGTGCTCGACCTCGGCGATCCTGTCGGTGGTCGCGCTGGCGTTGCTGGGCTTCGGGGTGTCACTGGCGATCCCCTCATTGCTGACGATGGTGGTCACCGCGGCTCCGCCCGACCTGACCGGCGTCGCCGGGGGCGCGTTGAACGCCGCTCGCCAGGCTGGTGCGGCCCTCGGGGTGGTGGTACTGGGCGCCTTGCTGACCGCGACGACGGTGCCGGTCGCGTTGGTCGTGGCCGCGGGCGTGCTCCTGGCCGGAGCGGCGACGGTGGCTTCGATCCCGGCGGTGCGGCCCCGGCCGGCCCGGCAGAGCTGAGCCGGGAAGGGGTTTCCTGTTCGTTTATGAAACAGGAAACCTCTTGTCGCTGAATGTGGGGAAGCGAATCCTCGGTGGTGGGCGCGGAATTCTCCGAAGCGCCTGGAACAAATCACCATTCCCGAGGAGGGATTCGCCATGTCCAAAAAGCTGGCCAAAATCGCCGGTCCGGTGCTCGCCGTCTGCGCGGTCGCGGCCCTGCCGCTGATCGGCGCCACCACCGCGTCTGCGGACGGCAACGGCGGGGCGCCGGCCGCCCCGGTCGTCACGCCGACGCCGACGCCCACCACCGACGGCAACCCCTGGCACGGTTGAGGGACCCGCCGTGGGCGGCGGCCGGAACGCCGCCGCCCACGGCTCACCGCGGGCCGCAGGCGCAGCCGAGCGCCGAACGTTCTTTGCGCACCTCGCCGGCTTCCGGCAGGTCGAGCGCGGCGAACTCGTCCTCGGCCGCGGCCCAGTGCGTCACGGCGTCTTCGTGGTCGCCCATCGCGTGCAGCGTCTCGGCGACCCCGCGGTGGGCCCGGGCGCGGTAGGCGCGGTTCCCGCTGCCGGCGGCCAGGTCCAGGGCCGATTTGCCGGCGGTGAGGGCTTCCTGGCGGGCGCCGCGGGCCAGCGCCGTCGCGCCGCGGTCGAGGTACAGCTGGGTGCGCAGGTCGGCGTCCGGAACGTTCGCCGCCACTTCCCGGGCCTTGTCGTGGTAGCGGACGGCTTCGGCGTACCGGCCGCGCTGCCGGTGCACGTTCCCGAGGTTGTTCAGCGCGTAGGCCTCGACGCAGCGGTCGCCGACTTCGGCGGCGTGGCCGTGCGCGTCGGTGTAGCTGGTCAGCGCTTCGGCGAGCAGGCCGAGCCGTTCCTGCACGGACCCGAAGTTGTTGAGCGCGTGCGCCAGACCCTGGGTGTGGCCGATCTCCCGCAGCATCCGCGCGGCGGATTCGTGCTGGCGCAACGCGATCCGGAGGTTGCCGTGCAGTTCGTTGAGGTAGCCGAGCATGCTCAGTGCGTGGGCCTCGCCCCGCCGGTCTTCGGTCTGCTCGTACTTGGTCAGCGCGGCTTCGAGGTGGGCCATCGCCTGGTCGTGTTGCCCCAGCTCCATGGTCGGGATGGCGAGCGCGCACAGCGTCGCCGCTTCGCCGCGCGGGTCGCCGAGGCGGCGCCACTTGGGCAGCGCCTGTGCGGCGAGTTCCAGCGCCTCGGCGAGCCGGCCGCGGCGGTCGTGCGCGGTGGCCAGCCGCAGCAGGACGTGCGCCTGGCCGTAGTCGTTGCCCCGGTCGGCGGCGACGATCTTCCAGGCGAGCTCGAGCGTGCCGATCCAGTCTTCGAACTGGTTCGTCGTGTTGAAGTAGCGCCAGAGCAGCACGGCCAGCCGCCAGGTGTGCTCGGGGAGGGAGTGCGTGGCGGCGTAGCGGATGGCGGCCACGAGGTTGTCGCGTTCGGCGACGATCCACCGCAGCCCGGCGTCGGCGCCGGCGAAGACCGGCGTCACCGGGCAGAACCGGTCCGTCGTCGACGGCAGCTGCGCCCGGTCGAAGGGGTACGCGGCGCGGACCGCGGCCGCCAGCGTGACGAGGTAGTAGTCCAGCAGCCGCACCAGCGCGGGTTCGGGGGCCGGCTCTTCGGCGGCGAACTCCTTGAGCGGGTCGAGCATCCGGTACCGCTCGGGCGTGGCCTCCTCCAGCAGGCTGACTTCGTGGAGGTCGTCGAGCAGCTCCCGCGCTTCGGCGACGTTGCAGCCGGCCAGCGCGGCGCCCCCGGCGACGTCGACGTCCGGACCGGGCAGGCTGCCCAGCAGCCGGAACAGCGTGCGCTGCGGTTCCCCGAGCTGCCGGTAGGACACCCGGACGGCGGCGACCCCGTCGGCCTCGCCCCACGGCCCGTTTTCTTCGAGCAGGCGCAGCAGGTGCTCCAGCGGCCACCGGTCGTGCCGCCGGAACAGTGCGGCGGCCACCCGGATGGGCATGGGCAGGTAGCCGCACCGCCGAACCACCTCGGCGACGCCGTCCGCCCGGCCGCGCAGCCGCGACGGCCCGGCCAGCGCGTGGAACAGCTCGGCGGCTTCGTCCGGGGGCAACGGCGCGAGCCGGATGTTTTCACCGGTGTCGGGGTCGCCCATCCGCCGGCTGGTGATGACGGCCAGGCAGCCGTCCGCCTCCGGCAGCAGTGGCCGGATCTGCTCCGGCGAAGCGGCGTTGTCCAGCACGACGAGCGTGCGCGTGCCCCAGAGCGTCGCCTGGTAGAGCGTCACTTTCCGGCCGACGGTGGCCGGGATCTGCTCGGCGGGGACGCCGAGTTCGACGAGCAGCTCGCTGAGGGCGTCGCCGACGTCGGTCGCGTCGACGCCGGGGGTGAAGCCGTTGAGGCGCGCCAGGAGCTGGCCGTCGGGGAAGCGGTCGCGCAGCCGGTGGGCCGCCTCGACGGCCAGGCCGGACTTGCCGACGCCCGGCGCGCCGCTGATCCAGACCGCCCGCCGCCCGGCCGCGGCGGCCGCCTCGATCACGGCGATCTCCCCGGCCCGGCCGGTGAACTCGCCGGGCCGCGACGGCAGCGAGCTGGGCGGATCGCCCTGTTCGGCCCGGGCGGCGAGCTTGCGCAGCACCGGCCCGGGCGCCATCCGCAGGGCGGCGAGGGCGTCGTGGGTGCCGTGGTAGACGCGCAGCGCGGCGACCCGGTCGCCGCCGGCGAGCAGCGCGCGCATCAGCAGTTCGGCGTGCCGCTGGCTGGCCGGGTCGGCCTGGACGAGCGGCCGCAGCCGGTCGCGCGCCGAGCGGTGGTCACCGGACTCGAGCTCGAGTTCGGCCAGGTCACCGACGACGTCGGGGTAGCTTTCGTCCGGCGAGATCACCTCGGCGCCGCCGACGCGGTCGATGTCGATGTCTTCGAGGAACTTCCCGCGCCAGAGCCCCGCGGCCTCGCGCAGCAGGGTGATCGCCCGGCGGGGGTCGTCGGCGCGGACGTCCGCGGCCTCGGCCCGCAGCCGGTCGAACCGCATGGTGTCGAGCTGGTCCTCGCCGACCCGCAGCAGGTAGCCGGTGGGCGTGGTCTCGATGGTCGCGTCGCCGACGACGTCCCGCAGCCGCTTGATGTAGCTGCGCACCAGGGTGGGCTTGGCTTCGCGGTCGGCCCAGACGATCTCGGCGAGGCGCGCGGGCGTCACCGGCTTGTTCGCGTGCAGGAGCAGCACGACCAGGACGAACCGCTGCTGCTGGTCGCCCAGCGGCACCGGCACGCCGTCGTGCCACGCCTCCAGCGGGCCGAGCATCCGAAACTCCACGCGGCCTCCCCGGCGTCAGCTTGCTGTCCTCTTTTGATGTCGCGCAATCGGCCGTCCGGGTTTCGGGAATCCGCATTTGTTCCACGTTCGATGCACACCGCGTTGGCACACTCCGCCCGTCGATCAGGGGTGAAGGAGAAACGGGTATGGGGACCGACGTGTTGCCGTGTTACGTGGCGTGCGATGTCTCGCTGTCGATGACCGACCACATCGACGAGCTGAACGCCGGGCTGCGCGAATTCCGCGGCGCCGTCCACGCGGACGCGTCGGCCGCCGGCCGCGTGTTCTGCAGCGTGATCGGGTTCGGGGAGCGGCCGCAGGTCGTCCAGTCCCTCCTCCCGATGGACGACCTCGCCGAGCTGCCCGAGCCGCGTCCGTGCGCGGGAACGAACTTCGGCCCGCTGTTCACGTTCCTGCGCGCGGCGATCGACCGGGACGTCCGTGCGCTGGAGCGCCACCGCCTGCGCATCCACCGCCCACTGGTGTTCTTCCTGTCCGACGGCCAGCCGACGGACCCGGTGACCTGGCCTTTCGCGTTCGCGTCGCTGATGGACCCGGCGTGGCCCCGCAGCCCCCAGGTGGTGACGTTCGGCGTCGGCGACGCGGACGAGGAGGCGCTGGGCCGCATCGGAACGTTCCGCCGCTACCTGGGCCGCGACGGCGTCCGCATGGGGACGGCGTTGAGCGCCTCGGTGATGCACGTTCTGTCCACTTCCCGTCCACCGGCCGAACGCACCCTGTCCGAAAGGGGGTCGCCATGGAAACGCACTGAAGGAGAAGCCGGTGGAGCGCGCTGAGCTGGTTCGGGAGCTGAAGGCGTTGCGAAAGGGCCGCGCGCTGGCCGGCCGCGTCGAGGACCGGGTGGGCCCGGCGCTGCGGTCGGCGTGCGCGGTCGCGGAGTCGGACGGAATGGTGACGATCCGGGCGAAGGTGACGGACCGCCTGTCCGAGCTGTCCGCGCACCTGCCCGAGGACCTCCGCCTGGCGGCACTGGCGGCCTTCGCGATCACCCCGGAGGCCCGCCAGCCGCTGTACCAGGAGAGAATGCGCTGGGCGGCGGCGCGCGTCGACCGCGACCCGCGCACGGTCCGCCGCCGCGTGGACGAGGCGATCGAGCTGCTGGCGGAGCTGGCGGCACCGACGAGCCCGGTGGCTCCGGCGGGCAACTGGCACATCTTGTCGTTGACGCTGGCGCTGGTGCTCGAGGAGTCGTGCGTGTTCGAGCAGCACCGCGTGGTGGCGGACCAGGACGGTCTCCGCTCGTTCGAGCCGGCTCTGCCTTTCGCCGAGGGCTCGTTGCTGTATGGAGGAACCCTTTCGCCGGAGGGAAAGGTGGAGTTGCCGGTCCCGCTGCGCCGCGGCGAGTCGTGGGAGTTCGCGGCGGTGTCCAAGCTGGAACCGGCCACCCGGATGGTCTACGTCCCGCGGCACCGGTGCGAGGTGTTCGACCTGAGGCTGCGGTTCGGAAGGGAGACCCCGACAGAGGTGGTGGCGCTCGACGGTGCGTTCGAGAGGGACATCGCGGACCCGCGGTACCGGGGACGGACACTGCGGGTGGACGAGGCGGGGGAGGTCCACCTGCAGTTCCGCCACCTCACGCCGGGGCTGGTTTACGGGGCCCGGTGGGCGGATCAGCCGTGAGGCGGGCTCGATCTTTCGGAGCGGCGCGGGGTGAACCGGCCCGCCAGGCATGGCTACTCTGCCACCTCGTGACACGACGTTTGCCGGAGTCCTCGAAGCGGCTGACCGGCCGACGGCGCCGCGCGGACGAACGGGATGAGCTGTGAGCGAATACCAGTACTACGAGTTCCTGGCGATCGACCGGCCACTGGACGACGGCGAACAAGCCGCGGTCCGGTCCTTTTCCACCCGGGCGACGATCAGCGCCACCAGCTTCGTGAACGAGTACCACTGGGGCGACTTCAAGGGTGATCCGTGCCATCTGATGGAGCGGTATTACGACGCGCATCTGTACGTGGCGAACTGGGGCAGTCATCGAGTGATGTTCCGCCTGCCGTCCGACCTGCTCGATCCGGAGGTCGTCGAGGGCTACTGCGCCGGGGAGACGCGCGCGTGGGTCACGGACGAGTTCGTCATCCTCGACTTCGCGAGTGAAGACGACGCCGGTGAGTCCGATTTCGACGACGAGCCCGAGAACTTGCTGTCGTCGATCGTCGGAGTCCGGGCCGAACTCGCCACCGGCGACCTCCGGCCGCTCTACCTGGCCTGGCTGGCGGCTTACGGCGCTTGGGAACGCGACGAGGATGCTTTCGACCGGGAGGCGGACAACGAGCTCGAACCCCCGGTTCCGGCCGGTTTGGGCACGCTCACCGCGGCACAGCGCGCGCTGGCCGACTTCCTCCGCCTCGACGACGACCTCCTGGCCGTTGCGGCCCAGGCTTCTCCGCCGCTCGCGGACAATCGCGGTGACCTGGCCGCTTGGGTGACCGGCCTGCCGACGGCCGAAAAGGACAGGCACCTCGCCCGGGTCATGCTGGGGGAAGGCGTGCGGGTGCGGAACGAACTGCTGCGCCGCTACAGCGCTGACACCACTCCGGCCGACCCCGGCACGGCCCGTCGGACGGTAGCCGACCTGCTCGACGCCGCGGCGCGGCGGCGGACCGACCGCACACGTCGCCCGGCACGCTAGCACTCTGGGTGGCTATGACGAGGTCGTCGCGTGCCTGCTCGCTGAGGGCATTGCACTGCCGGCCGGGAGCCAGTCGCCTCCGTGTCGCTCAGTGGAATCGGTCGGAGGCCTCCTGGATCGCTGCGTACGAGATGCGTTCTTGCTCCAGCCGCACAGAGCTACCCAGTACACCCTCCACGAGGTCGTTGTAGAGGCTGGACTCGTCCGGCAAGAGTGCTTCGAGGTGTTCGCTCGCGGGATTGGCCTCGCCGACCCACTGCCCCTCGTGGCTGAGGAGCGTGGCCCGGTCCATCAGCATGGACCGGGTGCCTTCGAACGAGCGGCGAACCCTGTTCAGGATGGCGAAGCCGTGGGTGTCGATATCACCCCAGTAGACGAGGTTCTTGCCGGCCAGCCATCGGAGCGGCTGCAACCGGGATACCGCGTACCCTTCCCCGAAGATCACGATCGCGTTCTCGGCCGGTGGGAACGCCAGGTAGGTGATCTCGTTCTCCACGACGAACACCGTGCGTTCCGCGAGCGGCGCAGCGGCCAGCTCGGCGACCCGTACGGCGAGTTCACTGAATCCGTGGCCGGCGGCGAGGTGGCGGAACCGGACGTAGGCGGGCTTCTTCCGGAAGACGTACCGACCGGCGAAATCCGATGGCGGGCAGGTGCGGTCCACCCGGTGTTCCGGCAGCACACAGTCCAGCAACGCCGCCAGGATGGTGCGGTGCCGCTCGATGAACTTGGTGTCGACGCCCGGGACGTCGACCTGGCGGAGGTACATGTCAGGATGGGCGTGAGCCTCGATCCACAACGCGGTGTCGACCAGCCGGAGCCATTCGTCCCGGTGTTTCAGCACTTCCATCGGCTTGGCGGACATCCAGCCGGCGATGATCGGAGCCCGGGAGCGTGTCTCCTCCAGGAGGGTGGTGAACGTTCGCACGTCCGGCCGCACCCCGAGGAAAGCCCACAGCTCTTCATAGGAGTCGACCCAGACCCGGACGGGGATGTCGTTGGTCCCGGCGACTCGGCCGCCGACCGTCTTCATCTCGACTCGAAGGTGCCGCAGCCGATGCCACTGCTCGACCCAAGCACGGGAGCGGTCAAGATGCGCGGCGGTGTCCTGCGCGCTCGGCCCCCGCAACCCGATCGCCAGCGGTTCCCATCGGGTTCCCACGGCGAACTGGGCCAGGAACTCGCCGCGATCCCAACGCCGTCGCAGTCTGCCCAGCACATCATCGGGAACGGTCCAGCTGCCCGGCATCGCGTCACGCGCCTCGATCGGATGTCGTGCCGAGAGCGTGAGCGAGCTGCCGTTGCTGGTACTCCTCGATGGTCAAGGTTTGCAACCGCGAGCTGTCGCCGGTCTTGTTGTCCACGAATCCGACCGCGGCGACGTACGGTTCGATGACGTGGATCTTCTGCAACGGCGTCACGATCAGCAGCTGCAGACCCAGCCGCCGGAACAGGCCGAGCGCGAATCGGGTCGACTCGTCGGAACCGCGGCCGAACGCCTCGTCGATGACGACGAAACGAAAGGTCTTGGACTTGGTCACTCCCCAGTCGAGCTTGAACTGGTAGGCCAGTGATGCCGCGAGGATCGTGTAGGCGAGTTTCTCCTTCTGACCTCCGGATTTGCCGCCCGAGTCGGTGTAGTTCTCGTGCTCGGTGTCATCCGCGCGCCACCGCTCGGACGCGGAGAAGGTGAACCAGTTGCGCACGTCGGTGACCCGGCGGGTCCACTGCCGGTCCGGTTCGGTCTGCCCCTCGCGCCCGCGGAACCGTTCGATCAGCGACTTCACCTGGAGGAACTTCTGCTCCGAATACTGGTTCGAGTCGTCACCGCCGAGCGAACCGCTGGTGCACTCTCGAAGATCCTTGCGG
Organism: Amycolatopsis sp. NPDC005003; assembly: GCF_053600695.1. Taxonomy (NCBI): domain Bacteria; kingdom Bacillati; phylum Actinomycetota; class Actinomycetes; order Pseudonocardiales; family Pseudonocardiaceae; genus Amycolatopsis; species Amycolatopsis sp. NPDC005003. The sequence goes on from NZ_JBSGAI010000003.1 coordinate 59,553, forward strand.
AAGTCACGGATCTCGACGTTCACCGTGGGATGCGGCTCGAGCCGGATGAACCGGCCGGGGTTGTAGTCGATGTCGACCAGCGAGTCGTTGATGGTCTCGATCCGCTGCTTGATCAGCTCGGCCTGCTTGGTCAGCTGCGAGTGGAAGCCCGCGATGTCGCGGATGGTGTTGGTGTTGAGGTAGGTCTTGAACTCGGATTCGAACCGGGGCAGGTCGTCGGAGGCGATGCGGCTGTGCAGCGCGCGGTATTCGCCCGCGGACTGCACCGAGCTGTCGAACTCCTCGGTTTCCAGGGGGTACGCCTTGTGGAAGTCGCCCATCTTCCCGACGATGCGGGCCGCGACCTTGTTCTGCCTGCCGGTGAGCCGATCGATCTCCGCGGTGATTTCGTCGTTCACCTCGACGCGGCACTTGTCGCAGTCTTCCGGAGCGGCGAGGCTTCTGGAGCCGACGCGTGCCTGCACGAGAGCAAAGGACGCCCTCGCGGGCGCGGCCCCCGGCTCGTTCAGCGTGGTGTGCGTGTCCTGCAGTTGCTGCTCGGCGGTTTTGCGCTGGCCGCCGAGGTTTCCGAGTTCCGCCTGCGCCTTGCCTTTGGCCTCTTCCGCCGCTTTGATCCGGCTGCCTACGGCGGTCAGCTCGGCCGTCAGCCGTTTCAGTTCGTCCGATTGCTGTTCCAGACGCCGTTTCTCGCCGGCGAGCTCGGTGATGCGGTTGACCGAAGCCTGCCAGTCGATCTCGGCGAACCCGCTGAACTGGGCCAGCAGGGTCAGCGTGGTGGCGAGCCTGCCCTTGGCGCTCAGCTCGGCTTTGACCTGGTCCGTCCGGGTGCTCAGGCCGCGCAGCTGGGCGTTGAGCCGGTTGGCCTGGTCGAGCAGCGCGTCGATCTTGGCCTGGTTGTCCCAGCCCAGCACGTAGTGCCGGCGATCACCGATCCGGCGGGCGTCGTCCTTTTCGTGCCTGCCGCGCGCGCCCTTGATCTGCCCGGCCCGGGTGACCGCCTTGGCGGCCCGCCGGAACTCCGCCATGGTGTCCACGCACTCGTAGTCGCCGCGGTAGGCCAGTTCGCGATCCAGCCAGGCCGAGAACGGCGAATCCTTGATCTCCAGCTTGGTGACCAAGGAACGCTCCGAGAGCGACGAGGGCGGGGTCTGGCTCAGCCGCTCGGGCACCCGGTAGTAGACGAGCTTGACGCCGAGGTGCCGTTCGTCGATCCACCCGGAGACGGCGTCGTAGTGCTCGTTCGCGACCAGCATCGACAACCCGAAGCCGTGCAGCAGCCGTTCTGCCGCGCCTTCCCACGCGGCGCAGTCCGGGCGAACCTGGATCAGTTCGCCGGCGAACGGCAGCTCGGCGGGATCGACCCGCAGTGCGGCGCACAGCGCGTCCCGCACGTCCAGGCTGCGTTTGGGGATGTTGCTGCGCCGCTCCCGCAAGCTCAGCAGCTCCGTGTTGAGCTCCGCCGCTTCGGCGTCGACCTCGCGGCGCTCGACGGTGAGATCCGTGAGCTGGTTCTGCAGATCGGCTTGTTCCTGGTCGAGTGAGCCCTGCTTTTCGGCGACCGTGCGCTGCCGGGCGGTGAACTGTGCCGGGTCGGCGGCCGCGGGCAGGCCGGCTGCGGCCAACAGCGCCTGATACCGGTCGCTTCGGTCCTTCCGCCGGTCGCGTTCCTTTTCTTCCGCGCCGATTTCGGTTTCGAGCTGACTGATCCGGTCGCCGCCACTGCCGGCGCGCTGGATTTCGAGAGCACGCTCCGTGCGGCGCAACCGCTCCAGGTCGTCATTCGCCTCCGCGAGGCTCGCTTCCTGCTCACCGATGTGGCCGGCGATCGTGGCCAGCCGCTCGTTCAGCAGTGTTGCCTTGCGATCCGCGCAGTAGAACCGCAAGGCGTCACGCGCGGCTTTGCCCGCTGTGATCTGTGCGCCGAGCTCGTCGTAGGTGTCGCATTCGGCGAGCAGTGGTTCGAGCAGGGTCAGCTGGATGCGTGCCTTGAGCACTGCCTCGTGCGCCTTGGTCAGATCTTCGAAGTGCTCGACCAGCCGGTTCGTCCAGCCGGCCGCATCGTACGGTTCAAGCATGTGGGAACGGACGAAATCGTTCAGATTGCCAACCGACTTCATCGACACGGTCTGGTGGAAAAGCTCCATCGCCTGCTCGGACTCGATGCCGAGTCGTCGGCAGAAATCCTTGCTGTAGGCGGGAAAGTGGTCGTGGACGCGAGCACCTTGCTTGCGCAGCCTGCGCTTGAGCGCCGCGATGTCCCCGCCGAACTCGGCGAAGCCGTCCGCGATCGTCAAGTCGCTGTCGGCTGTCACGTAGAAGCGGTCCGGCTGGCCGACGGATGCGTCGCGGAACCAGAACACCTGTGCCAGGGTCACCGTCGAGTCGTAGCCGCGGTTGCCGAAGGAGCCGAGGATGACCGAAAACGACCGGCGGTCACGCAGTCCGACCGGTCGCGATGCCCCGGTGGCTTCGTTGCGCTCGGACTTGTAGTAGCCGAGGACGTACGAGCGGAGGTGCCGCTCCTTCGCCTCGGCTCCCGCCGCCTTGTTGTAGGAGATGCGGTGCGCAGGCAGGAGCAACGTGGTGATCGCGTCGACGATGGTGGACTTGCCGGAGCCGATGTCGCCGGTCAGCAGGCTGTTGCGGCCCGCGGGACGGAACGTCCACACCCGCTGGTCGAAGGTGCCCCAGTTGTAGACTTCCAGGCGCTCCAACCGGTAACCGGCGAGCTCGGCCCCTTCGGTGTCGAGACCGGCCGCGCCGAACAGGCCGCCCATCAGTCCTGCTCCTCTTCGCCGCCGAGCTGCCGGGCGTACTCGGCGAGCCGCTGGTCGAACTCGGCCAGCCACTGCCCGTCCACGAACGCCTTGAGAATGCGCCGCACTTCGTAGGCGGCTTCCTGCCCGGCAACCCGCCGCAGGAAGCCGAGCTCGACGATCTTGGTGAGCTGGGCGTCGATCTGGTCGACCAACCGTGCTTCGTTGCTGCTTTCGGGCAGGAACATCCGGACCATCTCGACGAGCTGCTCCCTGGTGAGGATCAGCCGGGTTTCGGCGCCTGACGCGTCGGACTCCGCGAGTTTCTTCCGCAGCAGGGCCAGCAGGAGACTCACGTGGAAGGACAAGGCCCGTCGCGGGATCAGCCGGGGCAGCTTCCCGTCGTCTTCTTCGTCGTCCGGCTTCGAACGCAGGAAGGCGTAACCCTCCGCTTCGTCGACGACGACAGTCAGACCCATTACGCCGACGTAGTCACGCACCTGGGCCTGCAGTGGCAGCAGGTGGCGCCACGCCTTCTCGTGGCTGTCGGCGTAAACCACCCCCTTCATCAGGTGCGTGACGACCAGTGGCAGGTCGAGCTCGTCTCGGCGCAGCGACGTGGACACAGTGCCCATGCTAAGGGTGCCCACCGACAAAACCGTTGTCGCTCGTCGTGCGGGTGAAGGTCACCCTCGGTATGGTCGCGACCCGCTCCGTGCCGGTGTCGTCGGTCCAGCTCACCTGTTCACGGGTTGTCTCGTCGAAGACGACCTGGAAGGCCGGATCGCCGAGGGAGAGGTAGCCGACCAGCTCGGCCATTCCGTGCTCGAGTGGCTGCCGCCCCAGCACCTCACCCAGCCCGACCTGGGCGCGTTCGCGGAGTTCACGGCGCACGATGCCGCACAACCGCTCGCGATCCACGTACACCTGTTCGAACAGGGCGGACGCGTCGACATCCTCCCTGGCCGTGACAATGCCCGCGCTGTCCAGCGGGACCTTCTCCTTCGGTGTGTAGAGCGGACGTTCCATCGGCAGCGCGAGAGCCGGCGCCGTACCGTCGAGCTCGCAGGTGAGCGCCGGCGTGGGGTGCTCCCGGAGCTTCAGCGCGGACGACTCGATGCTGTGCAGGATGTCCATCACGCGGCGGTTCTCCAGCCACACCTGGTCGTCGAGGAACCGCCGCAGCTGTTCCGACAGCAGCCGTACCGTCGCCTGGGTGCGCTCGGCGGCATCGAGCCAGTCGTAGTGGATGTGCCGCATGCGCGGGTCCGGTTCGCCGACCGCGTCCAGGGACTGCACCTTTTCGAGCAGCTCGGTGAGCTCGGTCTGCCGCTCGTGCGAAAGGAGGAAGTCGTAGAACGCCTGGAAGCTGCGCCCCTGGTCCGAGTCGGCGATGGTGGTGCGGTTGCCGATCACTTCGTCGAGCAGCTGCCCCTTGCTGCCCTCCCAGCCCGCGATGCGGGCCCGCAGCTCCCGATCGAGCCCCCGGAAATTGGCCTCGACCTCGCGGAAGTCAGCCAGCAGCTCACGTGCGGTCGCGGCGAACTGCTGGTAGCGGTCCCGCTGGGCCGAGTCGTCGAGGACCGTGAAGTCACCACCCGCGACCCGGGTGATCTCGGCGTCGATCTCAGTGCGGCGACGGTGGAGTTCGGCCAGCCGGACGTCCGGGTCGGTCTCCGCTCCGAAGGCCATTTGGCGCAGCAGCTCGAAGATCGTGTTCAGGCGGGACTCGGTGCCGACGAAGGAGCGAGCCCGTAGCGAGTCGACCCAGGTCAGCGCCTTCTCCACGGCCGGAGTGGCATCGAAGTGCACCTCGTCCGAGCCGGTCGGGTAGTACTTGCGCAACCACCCGTTCCCCGGTGCCGCCCAATCATCGAGGTAGGCCTTGGCCGGTTTGGGGAAGGTCCCCTCACCGAGGCGCTCGTTGAGCGCATACAGTTCGTCGTCCAGCCGGCCGGCCAGTTCGGTGGCCGAGATCGACCGGACGTTGTCGTCGACGAAGACCTTGCGGAGGAAACCGAGCACGAGCGGCGCGTTGTCGGCACGGAGCAATCGCCACGCCGGATCATTGCGGCGCAGGAAGTCAAGTTCGTCGAAGTCCATCAGCCCTCGGTGCTCACGCAGCTCGGCGGCAACGTCAACACGAACAGTAGTTCACGGGGTGGATCATGGCACCATTTGCCACTTCCGCCACATCCGTCGCAGGTCCGGCAGGCCACGGCATGGCGCGGGAGGGCGGCCGACGCCGGCCGATATCTCGCCGGCATGCAGCGAGTCACTCTGCTCGACATCGGTCCCGACGAGATCGAAGCGGTCGTGGGTGCGACTTTCTTCGCGCGAGGTCTCGACTACGCCCGACGCAACGCGGTCCTGTCGACGAGATGGAGTAATGCGGAGCACCCCCTGCACGGAAAGCCTGGGCAGGGGCGAAGTTTACGAGACGTCGGCCTATTTTCCGCCGTCGACGGGCTGTCCTACGGGTTCGATCACGGCGAATGCACCTGCCCGGTGGGCTTCAACTGCAAGCACGTCGCAGCTCTGGCCCTTACCGCCGTCGCCGACGAGCAGCCGCCGGTGCCCGATCGCAAGCGGCAGACCGCGTCGGCCGGACGTCCACCGACGCCGAAGGTCCGAGCTGGGCGGCCTCCCTCGACTCGCTACTCACCCCGGCGAACCTGGTCCACCGGCCGGATACCATTCCGCTGGCCATCGAACTGACACTGTCGTCGGCCGGACGGACGACGACGGTGTCTGCCCGGTTGGTCCAGCCGGGCCGGACCGGCTGGGTCGGTGGCCCGCTGAGCTGGAACAAGCGCGGCTCCCTCACTCATCAGGGCTATACCGCGGCGCAGCTGCGGGTGCTTCAGCCCACGAATCGGAGGTCCGCGCACCGCTGGGGCGGACCTTGTCGGAGGACGGGTACCGCGATGTCTGCGGATCAGCCGCTACCAGGTCGGGCTCTGGGACGAGCTCGCCGCACTCGGCGTGGTCGGCCGCCAGGCCAAGGCGTGGCAGCGCCAGCTGGCGGCGCTGCGATCGATCGACGACGTCGACACGACGCCCCTGCCGTCCACTCTCGACGCGCAGCTGCGCCCGTACCAGCTGGACGGGTTCCGCTGGCTGGCGTTCGTCTGGAAGTTCCAGCTCGGCGGCATCCTCGCCGACGACATGGGGCTGGGTAAGACACTGCAGTCCCTGGCCCTGATCTGCCACGCCAAGCAGGAAGATCCCGCGCTCGCACCGTTCCTCGTCATCGCACCGACCAGTGTGGTGGCGAACTGGGCGTCCGAAGCCGGTCGGTTCGCGCCCAGCCTGAACGTAGTTCCGATCGGGGACACCACGAGCCGCCGCGGCGACGCACTGGCCGAAACGATCGCCGGCGCGGACGTCGTCGTCACCTCGCACACGTTGTTCCGGCTCGACTTCGACGAATACGCCGCGCTCCCGTGGGCGGGGTTGATCATGGACGAGGCCCAGTTCGCCAAGAACCACCAGCCGGAGATCTACCAATGCGTACGGCAGCTGCCGGCGTCGTTCAAGCTGGCCATACCGGCACGCCGATGGAGAACAGCCTGATGGAGCTCGGTCGCTGTTGTCGATCACCGCGCCGGGCCTGTTCCCGAACCCGGCCCGCTTCGCCGAGTACTACGCGCGCCCGATCGAGAAGCAGGGCGATGTCGACCTGCTCGCACAATTGCGCCGCCGGATCAAGCCACTGGTCAAACGCCGCACCAAGGAGCAGGTGGCGGCCGAGCTGCTGGAGTGCCGTACTGCTACCTCGACGGCAAGACCCGGAACCGGGCCACCGTGGTGAAGCAGTTCAAAAGCGGCCAAGCTCCGGTGTTCCTGATCAGTCTCAAGGCCGGTGGGTTCGGGCTGAACCTCACCGAGGCGGACTACTGCTTCCTGCTCGACCCCTGGTGGAACCCCGCGACCGAGGCGCAGGCCGTGGACCGCACCCACGCATCGGCCAGACCAGGAACGTCATGGTCTACCGCCTCATCGCGAAGGGCACCATCGAGGAGAAGGTGATGGAGCTCAAGGCACGGAAGGCAGCTTTGTTCACCGGAGTCATGGACGAAGGAAACGCCTTCGGCGGCAGTCTGGACGCAGACGACATCCGCGGCCTGTTCGACTGAATCTCCAGGCGTTGTCGCCGGCGGACTCACGAGGTTGCCAGGAATACTGCCTTGACTGTGCCCCCGGCAGGATTCGAACCTGCGACACCCGCTTTAGGAGAGCGGTGCTCTATCCCCTGAGCTACGAGGGCTTGGGTACCTCGGACAGGTTACCCGACAGTCGGCGCGCAGGGTGGTGAGGGCCCGCGGGCTGTTCCGGATGAAGTGAGGAGCACTCGGCGAGGAAGCCGCGTTCAGCGACACCTCATCACTGAACGTAGCGAACCGCCACCTCGATGGCTGTCCGGTTGTCGGCGCTACCGTCTTCGGCAACCAGATGACGGGAGCCGGCGTGCGTACCTACTACGACGAGGATGACCACGAGGGCTTCGAGGCGGGTCAGGACCTCCTGGTCCGGCGCTTCGTCACCTGGGCGGACACGCACGAACGTGAGATCGACCCGTACGGCGTCGTCTCGGCGCTCCAGTTCCGGCACACGTCGGTCGACGGGCGGCTCGCCTACTGGACAGCCGCGCTCGTCCGGGAGTTCCTCCTCTCGTACGTGCCGCGCACGTTGTCGGCCACCGCTGATGATGCTGTGCTCGTGCCCGGGACGTTGCGGCTGTTCCTTCGATACCTGCACGAGACCGAGCTGGCCGATCCGCTGGGCGAGCCCCTGGCCGACCTCGAAGATGCCGTCACGGAGGCAGCCGCCGGGTTTCCGGCCGCGATGGCCGACGAGCGCAACTTCGGCGTGGGCAAGTACTGGGTGATGACCGCCGTCCGGAGCGGAGTCGATCCTTCGGACTCGGAGGCGATGAACGCCTTCCTCACCGAGGTCAGGGCGGGGAAACACCCTTACGACGCCGGTCTGCTCGCCGACCTCGCGGCCAGGCATGTCAGCGAGCGGACCGGACGCGCGCTACCGCAGCTGCCGGTGTCGTTGCCCGCGAAGCCGGAACTCGAGGATGCCGCAGAGCGCTCCTCGCTCGTGGTCAAGCTGCGGAAATTCGTCGAATGGGTGGGTGACGGCCGGGCGCTGACCGGTACCGGCACCCTCAAACTCGCCGACGCCCGCGAGCTCGTGCCGCTGCTGGATACCGGCGACCGGCTCGAGTGGGACCTCGGCGGCGAGGTCCAGCGTGTCCGCAGCAGTGCCGATCTGCCGAACCTCGCCGTCTTGTTCGAACTCGCGAAGCGCGCGCGGATCGTGCGGGTGGTCAAGGGCAAGCTGGTTCGCGTGGCGAAGGCGGCGCCGCTGCTGAAGAACGCTCTCGCTTTGTGGGCGGCGGCGTTCGACGCGCTTCCCGAGCGGGGCCTGCTCGTCAAGGAGCGCGGTTGGGGCGTCGGCTACGTCGTGTTGCTCGACGACTGTCTCGACTTCGTGCTGCCGGACGTGCTCAACACGGTCTACGGCATGCCCGAGCCGGTGCCCGTGGTCCGGCTCGCCGAAACCGTCTGGCTGGCCTGTGTGGAGAGTGCTTGCGTCGATCTCGACCCGGCGGCCGAGCCGATCTGGCGGGACGGGCTCGTCGGCGAGTTCCGTCGGTTGCTGACCGAGCTGGCCGGATTCGGTGCGGTCGAGCTGACCACGGGGCCGGCCGACCCGATGTACGCCATGGACTTGGTGCCGGACAACCCCGAGTTTCCGCCGGAGGTCGTGGACAGGCTGCGAGCCGCTCTCGGGGCGCCGTCGCTCGACCTGGTCGCTCTCACCCCACTCGCGACCTGGGCGGTCCGGGAACGGCTGCTGCGAGAAGGCCGGTTCGCGCCGGTGGTGGGTGAGCTCGCTGCTGCCGCTCCGGCGGCCATGTTGGGTGCGGTCGCGGAGCATTTCAGCGAGGAGGCGGCCGCGGCGGAGATCGATGGCTGGCTCGCCGCGCACGGGGGCCGGGACGCGGGCCTGCCGCTGCTGCTCGACGCCGTCCGCCGGTGCCCGTTCCGCGCACGGGCGTCCGTCATGCTCCAGATCCTCGTCGATTCCCGACCGGACGGCGATGTCGTGCTGGATGGTCTGCGCGCCGACCCGGGCTTGGGCCCGATCGCGACGCAGCTGCTGGTCGAGCGCGGCGAACTGGCTCTCGAAGACCTCGGTGAACACGAAGCCCTGCTTGGCATCGCCGAGCAGTTCCTCCTGCTGCTGGAGTCGGCCGGCCCGGACGCGACAGCTTCGACGTTGGCCGAGCTGCCCGCCGATGAACGAGCGCACCTCGCGAAAGCGATTGCCGCGTCGGGTCATCCGGACCGGGTGGGGCTCGCCGAGCTGGCCGAGGTGTTCGAGCAGGTCCGGCCCGTCCGCAACGCACATCCGCTCGGTGGGGTGACCCGATCCGCCGGCGGCAAGGGGAAACGGAAGCGGCGTCGTCACTGACCGCCGGGCGTGCGAAACGGCGGAGGCCATCGACTGGGGGGGAGCGCGGTGCGGCTCGTCGTCGTGGGTGATCGCTGAGGCGGCACGACCTACGTCGTCACCCAGGTGAGTGGTTCTCACGGCTCTCCCACATCGCGGATACACCCAGCGGGACGGCCGACCGCACCTGACCTGGACGGACCAGTGCCTCACCTGGTCGTGTCTGGTTTCGAACTGCTGAACAACAGTAGGTAACCTTCGTTAACGGGACGCGGGGAGCCGCTCCCACCGGCTGTTGCGGAGGGCTTCGTTGATCAAGCTCATGTTCGCCGACGACGAGGAACTGGTGCGCTCGGGGTTGCGCGCGATGATGTCCGGGGCCCAGGACATCGAGATCGTGGGCGAGGCGAGCGATGGCAGATCCGCGGTGGAGGTCGCCCGGCGGTATCACCCCGACGTTGCCCTGCTCGACATCAAGATGCGGGCCCCTGACGACGGCATTCGTGCTCTCCGGGCCATCCTCGCCCTCCCGGATCCGCCCACCGTGGCCATGCTGACCACCTTCGACATCGACGAATACGTCAGCCTCGCCCTCCGGCTCGGGGCCAACGGGTTCCTCCTCAAGGACATCGATCCCGCCGCGCTGCTCCGGGCGGTCCGGGACCTGGCGAGGGGAGGTGCGGTCCTGGACCCCGGCGTGGCCGCGCGGATGGTCCAGTCGCACCGGGACGAACAACGCGCCGCTCAGCCCGCCCGGAAGCTGCTCGCCTCTCTGTCCGAACGGGAACGCGAGGTCGTCGCCCTGATCGGGCAGGGGCTGTCCAACGCCGAGATCGGGGGGCGGCTTCACCTCTCCGAAGCCACCGTCAAGGGGTACGTCTCCGCCGTGCTCTCCAAGATCGGCGCCGCCAACCGGGTGCAGGCCGCGCTGCTGGCCTACCGCGGTGGGCTGCTCGACCAGTAGATGCTGCTCACGGCGCTGGAGTTCGTCGGGCTCGTCGCCTTCGCCGCGTCCGGGGCGCTCGCCGCGGTGCGGGCGCGGCTCGATGTCTTCGGCGTCGTCGTGGTCGGGCTCACCACCGCCCTCGGCGGCGGGGTCATCCGGGACGTCCTGCTCGGTATCCACCCGCCCACGACGCTGCGGAAGTGGCCGTACCTCGCCGTCTGCGCCGGCACCGCGCTGGTCGTCTTCGTCTTCCACCCGCAGGTCGCGCGGCTGCGGCGAGGCGTTCTCCTGGCCGACGCGCTCGGCCTGGGCGTCTTCGCCACCGCCGGGACGACCATCGCGCTCAACGCCGGCGCCACCGTCTACGCCGCGTGTCTGATCGGGATGACGACCGGCATCGGGGGTGGCGCCGTGCGCGATCTGCTGCTCCGGGAAATCCCGCTCGTCCTGCGGAAGGAGATCTACGCCGTGGCCGCGCTGGCCGGCTCGGCACTTGTCGCCATCGGTCACGCTGTGCAACTGCCCGAAGGTCCGGTGACCGTCGTCGCGGCCGCGGTCGTGGTTTCCGTGCGGATGGTCGCGCTCTGGCGGCACTGGAACGCGCCGGTCGCGCGCGGTCCGGAGTGAGAAATCCTTTGTGAGTTCTGCGTGTGTTCTTAGGCGGGTCTCAGCACGCTGCGTAAAACTAGCGCCATGCGCATCCTTGTGGTGGACGACGACCGCGCCGTCCGTGAGTCGCTCCGGCGGTCCCTGGAGTTCAACGGCTACCAGGTCCAGCTGGCCAGTGACGGTGCGCAGGCCCTCGAGGCGATCATCGCCGACCGGCCGGACGCGATGGTGCTCGACGTCATGATGCCCCGGCTCGACGGCCTGGAGGTCGCCCGCCGCCTGCGCAGCACCGGTGACGACCTGCCGATCCTCGTGCTCACCGCCCGCGACACCGTCTCCGACCGGGTGTCCGGGCTGGACGCCGGCGCCGACGACTACCTGCCGAAGCCCTTCGCGCTCGAGGAGCTGCTCGCCCGGCTGCGGGCGCTGCTGCGCCGCGCCATCCCGGAGGGGCAGAACGGCCAGGCCTCGGAGGTGCTGTCCTTCGCGGACCTGACGCTGGACCCCGGCACGCGGGAGGTCCGCCGCGGCGGCCGCGAGATCAGCCTGACCCGCACCGAATTCGCCCTGCTGGAACTGTTCCTTTCCTACCCGAAGCACGTCCTCACGCGTGGCCGGATCCTGGAGGAAGTATGGGGTTACGACTTCCCGACGTCGGGCAACGCGCTGGAGGTCTACGTCGGCTACTTGCGCCGCAAGACGGAGGCCGAGGGGGAGCCGAGGCTGATCCACACGGTGCGGGGAGTGGGGTACGTCCTGAGGGAAACGCCCCCGTGACCGAACCGGGTGATCCCCGCGGCACACGCTGGGGAGCCCGGCGGTTTTCGCTGCGCGGCCGGGTGACGCTGCTGGCCGCCGCCTGTGTCGCCGGCGCCGTCGCGCTGGTGTCGATCGGCGCGTACATGGTCGTGCGCAGCAACCTCTACCAGCAGCTCGACGACAGTCTGCTGGCCCGCGCGCAGGCGGCGGCCAACTCGCCGCAGGTGCAGACCGAGCTGCGGCAGGTCCCCGGCGCGTTCCTGGCCAGCGCGGACCTGCAGATCGGCCAGCTCAACGCGGCACCCGACGTCCAGCACGCCGTGATGACCTACCCGCTGTCGAGCTCGCCGCCGCCGTTCGGGCCGGACGAGCTGGCCGTCGCGAACGGGGATTCGGCGGAGTCGCTGCGGACGGACTTCCGCTCCGACAGCCGCGTGGTCGCCCTGCCGACCGGGCACGGCGAGGCGATCGTGCTGGCCCAGTCGATGGGCCCGACCAAGCGCACGCTGAACGAGCTCGCGCTGGTGCTGTTCCTGATCGGCGGCGCCGGCATTCTGGTCGCCGCCGCGGCGGGTACCGCGGTGGCGCGCGCCGGCCTGCGCCCGGTCGACCGGCTGACGTCGGCCGCCGAGCGCGTCGCCAGGACTGGCGACCTGCGGCCCATCCCGGTGAGCGGCGACGACGAACTCGCGCGCCTCACCCAGACGTTCAACACCATGCTCGGCACGGTCGCGGACTCGCAGGAACGCCAGCGCCAGCTGGTCGCGGACGCCGGCCACGAGCTCCGGACGCCGCTGACGTCGCTGCGCACCAACCTCGAGCTGCTGCTCGCCGCGAGCAAGCCGGGCGCGCCGCCGTTGCCGGACGAGGACCGCATCGACATCGTCGCGGACATCAGCGGCCAGCTCGACGAGCTGACGCAGCTGATCGGCGACCTGGTCGAGCTCGCGCGCCAGGACGAGCCGCGCGAGCGCTTCGAGCGCGTCGAGCTGCTGGACGTCGTCGAACGGGCCCTCGACCGGGCGCGGCGCCGGGCCGGCGAGATCAACTTCGACGTCTCGCTGCAGCCGTGGGTGCTCACCGGCGACAACAGCTCGCTCGAGCGCGCGGTGCTGAACCTGCTGGACAACGCGGTCAAGTTCTCGCCGCCCGACGCGACGGTGTGGGTGCGGCTGTACCCGCTCGGGGACGGCACCGCCGTCGTCGAGGTCGCCGACGCCGGTCCGGGCATCGCCGAAGAGGACCTGCCCAAGGTGTTCGACCGCTTCTACCGCTCTTCGGAGGCGCGGACGCTGCCCGGCTCGGGCCTCGGGCTGGCGATCGTGAAGCACGCGGCCGAGCGGCACGGCGGGGCGGTGTACGCCTCGCGGGCGCCCGAGGGCGGCGCGTTGATGACGATCCGGCTGCCGGGGGCGCCCGGCTGAGGCCGGCCCCGATCTCCTGTTGCCTGTTCGCGTTACCCGTGGTGGTGTTGTTCAACTCAGTTGTGGTGCCCGCGCTCTGACCTGTTGTTTCGAAGTTCACCCACGTCCGCCCTGCTGATCCTGTGTTGAATCGTGTAGGATTTTGTGTGGTTGAGGCCCGACGGACGGAGTGAACGGTGCTGGCGCGTCAGCGACAGGCGGTGATCCTGGAAGAGGCACGCCGGACCGGTGCGGTCCGCGTGAGCGACCTCGTGACCAGGCTGGGCGTGTCCGACATGACGGTGCGCCGCGACCTCGACGTCCTGGCCGGCCGCGGGCTCGTCGAAAAGGTGTACGGCGGCGCCACTTCGGTCGTCGGCAAGAGCACCGACGAGCCCGGCTTCGAGGCCAAGTCCGTGCGCCAGCGGGCGCAGAAGGAAGCCATCGCCGAGCTCGCCGCGACGCTGGTCCGGCCCGGCACCGCGATCGGCCTCTCCGCCGGCACCACCACCTGGACGCTCGCGCGGGCGCTCGACGCCATCCCCGGGCTCACCATCGTCACCAACTCGATCCAGGTTGCGGACGTGCTCCGCGGGTCGACTCAGCCGGACCGCACCGTCGTGCTCACCGGCGGGGTGCGGACGCCGTCGGACGCGCTGGTCGGGCCGGTCGCCGTGCACAGCCTGCGGTCGCTGCACCTGGACGCCGTCTTCCTCGGCGTGCACGGCATGGCCGACGGGCCGGGGTTCACGACGCCGAACCTCACCGAGAGCGAGACCGACCGCGCGCTGGTCGAGGCCGGGCGCAAGCTCGTCGTGCTCGCCGACCACACCAAGTGGGGCACCGTCGGGATCTCCACGATCGCCGACCTGGACGAGGCCGACGTCGTCGTCACCGATGACGGGATTTCCGACGAGGCCAAGGAAATTCTCGCCGAACGGGCGGGAGAACTCATGATCGCCGAGACGGCGGAGACGGACGAGGCCCGAGAAGCGTGAAGCGCACTGTACGACACCTGGCCGACGGCCGGGAGATCATCTACTTCGACCAGCCCGGCGCGCCGGACCGCGTGGCCGAAGACACCCGTGACCTGCCGCCGGTTTCGGCCGCGTCGGAGATCCGGCTGGACCCGCTGACCGGGGAGTGGGTCGCGATGGCCGCGCACCGGCAGACGCGGACCTACAAGCCGCCGGCCGACCTGTGTCCGCTGTGCCCGAGCAAGCCCGGCAAGCCGAGCGAGATCCCGGAAAGCGATTACGACGTCGTCGTCTTCGAGAACCGGTTCCCGTCCTTCGCCGAGGACGTCGTGGGCGAGCCGTCCACTGTGGATGGTTTCGGGCTGGTGCCGGTGCGGCCCGGCCGCGGCCGCTGCGAGGTCGTCTGCTTCACCAGCAACCACGACGGCTCCTTCGCGCAGCTGAGCGCCGGGCAGGTGCGGGCCGTGGTGGACGCGTGGGCGGACCGCACGACCGGGTTGTCCGCGGTGCCCGGCGTCGAGCAGGTCTTCCCGTTCGAGAACCGCGGCGAGGAAATCGGCGTCACGCTTTCGCACCCGCACGGGCAGATCTACGGCTACCCGTTCGTCACCCCGAAGACCGAGCGGATGCTCGACGTCGCCCGCGCGTACCAGGCCGAACACGGCCGTCCGGTGCTCGGCGACGTGCTCGCGGCCGAACGCAAGTCCGGCGCGCGCGTGGTGACCTCCGGCGAGCACTGGACGGCGTACGTGCCGCCGGCGGCGCGCTGGCCGGTCCAGGTCCAGATCGTGCCGCACCGGCAGGTCCCGGACATCCCTGCGCTGGCCGACGCCGAGCGCGACGACTTCGCCGACGTCTACCTCGACGTGCTGCGCCGCTGCGACGCCCTGTACGACCGGCCGCTGCCGTACATCGCGGCGTGGCACCAGGCGCCGGTGCGCCGCGACCGCGACCTCGGCTGGCTCCACCTGGAACTGTTCTCCGTGCTCCGCGCGAAGGACAAGCTGAAGTACCTGGCGGGGTCCGAGTCGGGCATGGCGGTGTGGATCAACGACGCGACGCCGGAGCAGATCGCGGAACGGCTCCGCGCGGCGGGCTGAGCGGCCATACTCATCTGCGATGCACAGGTTCGGCTCAGGAACCTCTCAGGACCATCGCGCAAGGTGAGGACATGACCGAGAACGACCCCAGCGCACACGACCCCGCGGCGCCGAGGCACCCCGAGACCGGCCAGCAGCCGGCCCAGGGCGGTTGGGCGGGGAACCCGTACGGTGAGCAGGCCCAACCCGAGTCCGGCGGCGCGCCGCAGTATTCGGAGCCGTCCTACCACGCGGTGACCGGGGCCGATCCGGCGTACGGCGGGCAAGCCTCGAACCCGTGGTCCGCCCAAGGTGCGCAGATGCCGTCCGGGCAGAACCCGCAGAGCGTCTACCCGCCGCCGAACCCGTACGGGCAGCCCGCCACCGGCGGCTACCCGGTGGCCGCGGCGCCGGAGCCCAAGCGCTCGGGCGGGAAGCTGCTCGCCGGCGTCGCGCTGGTCGCGCTGCTGGTCGGCGGCGTCGCGGGCGGGGCGGTCGGGTACTTCACCAGCGGGTCGTCGGGCCCGGCCAGCAACGCGCTCAACGCGCCCAAGCCGGCCCAGCAGACCGGCAACGCGCCCGCCGGCTCGATCGAGGCTGTCGCGCAGAAGCTGTCGCCGAGCGTGGTCGAGCTGCAGGTCAGCGGCCAGCAGGGAGCCGGCGAAGGCTCCGGGTTCGTGATCAGCACCGACGGCTACATCCTGACGAACAACCACGTCGTCGAGGTCGGCGCGAACGGCGGCCAGATCCAGGCGGTGTTCCAGGACGGCAAGAAGGCCGCCGCCAAGGTCGTCGGCCGCGACCCGACGACCGACATCGCGGTCGTCAAGGTGAACGGCGTCGCCAACCTCACCCCGGTGGAGCTCGGCCGGTCCGACGACCTGCGGGTCGGCCAGTCGGTGGTCGCCATCGGCTCGCCGTTCGAGCTGGCCGGCACGGTGACCTCGGGCATCGTCAGCTCGCTGCACCGGCCGGTGCGGGCCGGCGGCAGCAGCGGCGACCAGACCACGGTGATGGACGCGGTCCAGACCGACGCGGCGATCAACCCCGGCAACTCGGGCGGGCCGCTGGCGAACATGTCCGGCCAGGTCATCGGCATCAACTCGGCGATCTACAGCCCGCAGTCCGGCGGCCAGGGCCGCGGTGCCTCCGAAGGCGGCAACGTCGGCATCGGCTTCGCCATCCCGATCGACCAGGCGCGGCGCACCGCGGACACGATCATCAAGACCGGCCAGGCGGTGCAGACGTACATCGGCGCGGAGGTCAAGGACGCCCCGCAGGGCGGCGCCGAGCTGGGTGCGATCAAGCCCGGCAGCCCGGCGGAGAAGGCCGGCCTGAAGGCGGGCGACGTCGTCACCAAGATCGACGACCGCCCGATCGACTCGTCCGACACGCTGGTCGCGGCGGTCCGCACCCGCGCCCCGGACGAGAAGGCGACGTTCACGCTCGCCGACGGCCGCACGGTCGAGCTGACGTTCGGCGGCCAGCCCGTCCAGCCCAACTGATTCCCAGCCCAGACGCTCGGCCGCCCTGGCGCGGCCGAGACCAACTTCGGCTCGACCCCCGTTTTCGGGGCCGGACCCACAAGGCCACGCGCGACCAGGCACTCGATGCCGGTCGCGCGTGGCCGCATTTGTGCCCGGGGTCAGGGACGGGGACGGTCGGCCGACGTACTTGGCGGGTCGGCTTGCGTACTTGGAGGGTTGGCCTGTGTGCCTGGGGGGTCGGCTTGCGTGCCTGGGCGGTCGGTTGGCGGGCCTGCGTGGTCGGCCGGTGTGCCCCGAGGGTCGGCTTGCGTACCTGCAGGGTCGGCCGGTGTGCCTGGAGGGTCGGTTGGCGTGCCGGGGCGGGCCTCTCGTGTGACTGGAGGGGCATCTCGCGTGATTGGGGGGACGACACGGTGGCGGAGGGCGGTCAGGACCACTGCCAGCCAGATTGTGGCGAGGGTGAGGGCCAGTGCGGGGGCCGGGTTGGTGTCGTGGAGGCCGGGCATCGGCGGGGTTCCGTACGGACGCCAGAGCAGCGGGAACGCCAGGACGGCCAGCGTGGCGGTGATGACCGTGCCCGCGATGACGGGAGCTCGCCAGTGGCGTGGGAGGAGGCGGGCCAAGGCGAAGCCGAGCACCGCCGTGAGCGGGGCGATGATCGCGTCGTTCAGGACCGGGCCGCCGACGATCCAGCCCACCGTCCCGAAGACGTCCGGACGCAGGGGCAGCGCGTACTCGGCGAACAGCACTCCACCCCAGGCCAGGGGCCGCGAGGCCGGGCAGCGCGAGGAGCGCACGGGCGGTTTTCACAGCGCCTCCAGCTTCGTGACCCACTTCGTCTGCAGCACGCCGGGACGGTTCGGCGCGATGATCCGGCAGGGGAAGCCGTGGTCGGGCGCGAGGACCTCGCCGTTCAGCTCCAAGGCCAGCAACGTCAGCTCGTCGGCTGTGTGTTCGCCGGGGAGCACGCTGACGCCGTACAACCCGCCACGCTCCGATGAGGACACCCGGACCGCCGTGCCCGGTACCGCGCCGGCGGCTTTCAGGAGCGTGGGCAGGGAGATTCCGCGCCAGGTGGCCGACTGGCTCCAGCCCTCCACGCACGCGATCGGGAGCTCTGCCGTCGTCTGCGGCAGCGCGCGCAGCTCGTCGAGCGAGAACTTCGTCGTGCCGCGCGGGGTCACCACGGAAAGCCGCCAGGCCGCCGACCACGTGACCCCCGCGGCGGCTGCCGTGCGGTTCACCGGCAGGTGCTGGGTGCCCTTGCCGGTCTTCCAGGAAAGGGCGGAGACGCCACGCAGGAACGGGACGGTCGCGCCCGCGGTGGCCACGACCGCGACGCCGGTCGCCAGCCCGGTGGTGACGAGGAATCCCCGCCGCGACAGCCCTTCGGCAGGCGGCTCTTCGACGGTGGTCCGGCTCAGCCCGCGGCGGATGACGGGCAGCTTCACCGCGACGTGCACCAGGATCGAGCCGATCGCCAGCCACGCGACCGCGTAGTGCACCTGCGGGAAGTAGAAGCCCCACGGGTAGTTCTGCGCGACGTTCAGCAGCCCGGTCGTCAGCTCGAAGAACGCCGCCCCGGACAGCACCAGGATCGACAGCCGCTCGAGGGCGTGCGGCAGCGAGCGGACCAGCGGCCGGCCGAACAGCTTCGGGTAGACGCTCCACAGTTTCGCCAGGAGCAACGGGATCGACGCCACGCCCGAGATCACGTGCAGCCCCTGCGTGACGCGGTAGAGCCCGACTGGCCGGCTGGGCCACCAGAACCAGCCGGGCGGGTGCTGGACGAGGTGGCTGAGCAAGCCCGTCACGAAGCACGTCGTGAACGTGATCGCCAGCGCGAGGCCGATCTTCGACGTCACGCGCTCGTGGTGCGCCGGGGCCCGGAACTGTTCTTCCGCGGGGATCGGCAGTTTCACGATCGCTCCAATCGCGCGAACCAGCGGTGCCCGCGGTGGGCGGTCCAGCCGACGCGCAACCCGGCGCGCGCGGCGACTTCGGCGATCGCGTCCACGCCGACCCAGGCCCAGGTGAACCAGGCGACGTCGGCGTGGCCGGGGCGCAGCCGGACGCGCTCGTGCCGCAGACCCTGACCGGGCGGTTCCAGCTCGACGAGGACATCGCCGTCGGCGGCGATCAGCCGGGCCGTGCGCCGCAGCAGCGCGACCGGGTCGCCGCCGATGCCGATGTTGCCGTCCGCGAGCAGCGCGTGCCGCCAACGCCCTTCGCCGGGCAGGCGGTCGAAGAGGTTGCGCTGCAACGCACTCCCGCCGCGACGCCGGGTCAGCCCGACCGCCGTGCGCGAGCTGTCGACGCCCAGTGCGACGATCCCGCGCCCGGCCAGCGCCGCGGTGAGCCTGCCGGGCCCGCACCCGAGATCGACGGTGGGGCCGGAACACGCGTCGAGCAGGACGTCGTCGCCCTCGGACGGTCCCGCCCACCGTTCCACCGCCAGTTCGATCCGCTCGCCGTTCGCCAGCTCGAGCCAACACCGGTGGCCGAGCAGGCCGCGGTCGAATTCGTGCCCGGTGCTCACCGGGGCCGTCATCACGCCACCGCCTGTCCGCCGACGGCCCGGACGGCGTGGGCGAACCGGCCGCCGGGGCGCGCCGCCGCCACCGCGCGGGCGTCCGCCATGGTGTCCACATCGGACAGGAGAGCGCCTTCCTGCGGGCTCAGCCCGCTCGCCGTGAGGGCCCGCAGCGTGCGCTCGCCGGTGTCTTCGAGGGACATCGGCACGTCCGCGAGCACCTGCGCGTGCCGCGGCTCGGCGAGGCCCAGCGCCCACCAGCCCCCGTCCGCGGCCGGCCCGAGCACGGAGTCGTGGCCGCCGTGCAGCATCGGTGCGGCCGCCGCGGCGAGGGACTCCGGCGTGACCTGCGGGGTGTCCATCCCGATCTGGAGGATCGGCAGGCCGGCGTGCACTTCGGCGGCGTCCGCGTGGGCGTTCGCCAGCCGGGCACCGAAATCGGGGCCACGCTGCGGGATCGTCGTGACGTGGCGGAGTGCCATGCCGATTTCGACGGGCCGGGCGGACGCGCCGAGGTCGCCCGTCATCGCGACCACGGGCAAGGCACCGGCCACCGCGCAGACGGCGTCGAGCGTGTCGAGCAGCGCGGCCGCGGCGATTTCGGCGGCCTGAGCCGGGGTCGCGGGCGGGCAGAGCCGGGTCTTCGCGAAGCCCGGGACCGGGGCCTTGGCCACGACCAGCAGGACGAACGGACGCGTCATCGGGCCAGCACCCGTCCGAAGTCGCGGACCGCGCGCAGCGTCCCCCGCACCGACCCGGACACCTTCGACTTCGTGCCCTTGGCGCGCTCGCCGTAGCGGACGTCGAACTCGCTGACCCGCCACCCGGCGCGCTGGGCCTTGATCAGCAGCTCCAGGGGATAGCCGAAGGCCCGGTCGGCGACGCCGAGGCCGAGCAGGGCCCGCCGGTCCACGGCGCGCAGCGGCGCGATGTCCCGCACCGGCAGCCCACGGCCGCGTAGCAGCCGGGCCAGCACGACGTTGCCCGCTTTCGCGTGCCACGGCCAGACGCCGGGACCGGTCGGCACCCGGCGTCCGACGGCCAGGTCCGCGCCGCGTTCGACCGCGGTCACCAGCCGCGGCAGGTCGGCGAGGTCCAGGGACCCGTCGGCGTCCGCGAAGCACACGATGTCCGCAGTGGCGGCTTCCAGCCCGGCGTGCACGGCCGCGCCGTAGCCGCGCCGCGGTTCGTGGACGACCTTGGCGCCGAGCGAGGCCGCCACTTCGGGCGAGCCGTCGGCCGAGCCGTTGTCGACCACGATCGCGCGGTAGCCAGGCGGCAGACCGGCCAGCACGCCCGGCAGCGCCGCCGCTTCATCGAGGCAGGGGAGGACGACATCCACATCCAAGTCAGTCACGCGCCGACCGTAGGTCCGTCCCGAGCGCGGTAGAACCCTTGCGGCGCTTACCGAATCATGACGTCCGGTGAGTTCTTACCGCGTCGTTACGGCTGCCGTTCCCAGGGCGCGGACCGCCCGCCGCGAACCTAGGGTGGGCGGCGATGAGCGAGCCGAAATCGGCAGCCCGGCTCGCCGAGCCGCCTGCCCGCGAACCCGAAGCCCCGGTCTCCGGCCGCCGCGCCGACCTCGTCGCGGTCGCCGCGGCGGTGGTGCTCGTCGCCGCGGCCACCGCGGTGGGCCTGTACTACAACCGGCCGCACTCCGGCGTGGTCATCTTCGTCTCCGCGCCGCCGTTGTTCGCCGACTGGCTGCCGCACGTCGGCCCGGGGTCGGTGTTCGCCGTGCTCGTCGCGGTCGCGGTGGTGCTCCACGGTCCGGCACTGGCCGCCCGCCTGCCGTGGCGGCGCGCGCTCGCCGCCGGCTACCTCGCCTCGCTCGCCTGGATCTTCTCGCTGGCCATGGTCGACGGCTGGGCGCGCGGGTTCGCCGGGCGGCTCACCATCCCCCAGGAGTACCTCCACGAGGTCCCGGGCATCACCGACATCCCGCGGATGCTGCGCGAGTTCTCCTCCCGCATCCTCGACTTCCAGCCGAATTCGTGGACGACGCACGTGTCCGGGCACCCACCGGGCGCGACGCTCGTCTTCGTCTGGCTGGACCGGATCGGCCTGCACGGCGGTGCGTGGGCGGCCACGGCCGTGGTGCTCGCCGGCGGCCTGGTCGCGGTGGCGGTCCCGGCCACGGTCGCCCTGCTCGGCCGGCCCGACGCGGCTCGCGCGGTGCTCCCGTTCGCCGTCCTCACCCCGGGCGCCGTGTGGATCGGCGTTTCGGCGGACGGCCTCTTCGCCGGGGTGACCGCCACCGGGCTGGCGCTGCTCGCGCTGTCCGCGACGGGGTTCGCCCACGGCCGCCGGTACGCCGCGCCGGCCGGGCTGGCCGCCGGGGTGCTGCTCGGCTTCGGGATCTTCCTGTCGTACGGCCTGGTGCTGCTCGGCGTGCTCGCGGTGGCGGTCGCCGTCCTCGGCCGGCAGTGGCGGGCGGCGGCGGTGGCGATCGCCGCGGCGCTGGCCGTCGTCGGCGGCTTCGCCTGGGCGGGCTTCTGGTGGCTCGACGGCTACCACCTGGTCGTCGAGCGCTACTACCAGGGCGTCGCGCTGGTCCGGCCCTACTCCTACTGGGTGTGGGCCGACCTCGCGGCAGTCGTGGTCCCCCTCGGCCCCGCCGTCGTGGCCGCCATCCGGCGGGGCCTCGCGTCTCCGCGCCGCGCTCTGTTCACCGACCCGGTGCTCCTGCTCGGCCTCGCGGCGCTGGCCGCCATTCTCTTCGCCGACGTCTCGGGCCTGTCGAAGGCCGAGACCGAACGCATCTGGCTACCGTTCGGGGTGTGGTTGCTGCCGATGACGGCCTTGCTGCCGCGGCCCGGTCGCCGGTGGTGGCTGGCCGCGCAGGCCGCGACGGCGCTGGCGGTCAACCACCTGCTGCTGACGGGCTGGTGAGGGAGACGTGATGAACGATCAGGCCGGGCGGGTGCTCGTGGTCGACGACGACGAGACGGTCCGCGACGTCGTCCGCCGCTACCTCGAGGTGGCGGGGTTCACCGTCGACATGGCCGGCGACGGCGCCGAAGGGCTGGCGAAGTTCGGCGCCCACGAGCCCGACCTCGTCGTCCTCGACGTCATGATGCCGGGCATCAACGGCCTGGAGGTCTGCCGGCGGCTGCGTCAGGTGAGTCAGGTGCCGATCGTTCTGCTCACCGCACTCGGCGAGGAGGAGAACCGCATTGCCGGGCTCGAGCTCGGCGCCGACGACTACGTGACCAAACCGTTCAGCCCCAAGGAACTCGCCCTCCGCGTCGCCTCGGTGCTGCGCCGCGCCCGGATGCCCCGCCCGGAGCCGGCCGCCGCCGAGCTCGTGGACGGTGACCTGCGCCTGCAGATGAAGGCGCGCACCGCGACCCTCGGTGGCCGGGAACTGCCGCTCACCACCCGGGAGTTCGACCTGCTGGCGTTCTTCCTCGCCCACCCCGGCGTCGCCTTCTCGCGCGCGGACCTGCTCGAGAAGGTATGGAGCTGGGACTTCGGTGATCAGTCCACTGTGACCGTCCACGTGCGACGGTTGCGCGAGAAGATCGAGCGCGATCCGGCCAAGCCGGCCCGGGTGGCGACGGTGTGGGGCGTCGGCTACCGCTACGACCGGGAGCAGCCGTGATCGGCCCGGGTGAGTCTTTCGAGGAGATGCTGACGCACCTCTGGCACATCCTGCCGCTCGCGCTGATGTTCTCGCTGCCGGTCGCGGCGCTGGGTGGCGCGGCGTTGTACGTCCTGCGCCGGGGTTCGCTCGCCACCACGCTCACGGTGCTGGTGCTCATCCCGGTGCTCGCCACGCTGGTCGGTGTCCTGGGGATCAGCGGATTCATGTTCACCTCGGCCCTGACCACGATGCTCCTGGTCTGCCTGCTCGTCGCGCTGGTCACCGTGCCGGCGGCGATCATCCTCGGGCGGGCCATCGCGCGCCGCAGCGTGTGGGAGCGCGAGGCGCGTGACCGGGAACGCGCCGCCGAGGCGTCACGGCGTGAACTCGTCGCCTGGATCAGCCACGACCTGCGCAGCCCGCTGGCCGGGATCCAGGCGATGGCCGAAGCACTGGCCGACGGCGTGGTGTCCGAACGCGACGAGGTGGCCGACTACGCCCAGCGGATCAGCGGCGAAACCCGGCGGCTGTCCGCGATGGTCGGCGACCTGTTCGAGCTCTCTCGGATCACCGCGGGCGCGCTGGAGCTCACGATGTCCGCGGTGCCGCTGCGGGACGTCGTGAGCGACGCCGTCGCCGCCCAGGCGCCGGTGGCCCAGCGGAAGCGGGTCCGGGTGCTCGCCAACGCGTCGACCTGGCCGGTGGTGACCGGCAGCGACCCGGAACTGGCCCGCATCGTGCGGAACCTGGTGTCCAACGCGATCCGGCACACCCCACCGGACGGGACGGTCGCGGTGCAGATCGGCGTCGAGGGCAACGAGGCCCTACTCGCCGTCGACGACTCCTGTGGCGGCATCCCGGACGACGAGATCAACCGGGTCTTCGACGTCGCTTTCCGCGGGACGCAGGCGCGCACACCGGAGCGTGGCGGGACGACCAGCGGGGGAGGCCTCGGCCTGGCGATCGCCAAGGGGCTGGTCGAGGCCCATCGTGGGCGGATCGGGGTGCACAACCACGGTCCGGGGTGCCGGTTCGAGGTGCGCCTGCCGCTCGCGATGCCTTGAGCCCCGGCCGGGTGATGTTCGCCTGCGCGGGTGTCCCGCGTTGGCGAGGGTGCCCGCGCACCTTGCCTGTCAGGGTGAGACCGGCTCCCGGAGTTCGGCCGTGGCGAAGTCGGCGATGCCCTCTTCGAAGCCGATCTCCGCGGTGAAGCCGAGCAGCCGGCGGGCCCGGGCGGGGTCTGCCACCACGTGACGGACGTCGGCCGGTCGGGCACCGCCCACTACCTCGGGAGCCGGGCCGTTGCAGGCCCGGGCCAGCTCCGTCGCCAGGTCGCCGACCGTGTGCGGAGTGCCCGAGCAGATGTTGAGCGGGGTGAGGTCGCCCGGACCGGGTGTCCGGAGGGCCAGGACGTTCGCCCTGGCCACGTCGTGGACGTGGACGAAATCGCGCTGCTGGCCGCCGTCCTCCAGGACCCGGGGGGCCTCGCCGCGGGCCAGGGCGGAACGGAAGAGCGACGCGACTCCGGCGTACGGCGTGTTCTGGGGCATTCGCGGGCCGTAGACGTTGTGGTAACGCATTGCCCACACCGTGCCGCCCGTCTGGCGGGCCCACGCGCCCGCCAGGTGTTCCTGGGCCAGCTTGGTCGCCGCGTACGTGCTGCGGGGGTTCAGCGGCGCGTCCTCGGGCACCAGCTGCCAGCCCAGCTCCGCTTCGCACGACGGGCAGCGCGGCTCGAACCGGCTGGCGTCCACATCGGACCGGCGGCGTGGCGACGGTGCCACCACGCCGTGGTCCGGGCAGGCGTAGCGGCCTTCGCCGTAGACGACCATCGACGAAGCGAGGACCAGCTTCCGCACGCCCGCCGCGTGCATTCCGGCCAGCAGCACCGCGGTGCCGTAGTCGTTGTGCAGGGCGTACGACGGTGCGTCCGACGGGTCGACGCCGTGGCCCACCACCGCCGCCTGGTGGCAGACCGCATCGACGCCGTCCAGCAGCTCCGCGACGATCTCCGCGTCCGTGACGTCGCCGCGCAGGAACCGGTGCCTGCCCGTGTACGGCGGCGGGGTGCGGGAGCCGTGGGCCGTGCGGAGGAGGTTGTCCAGCACCACGACGTCGTCACCACCATCGGCCAGTAGGTCGGCGATGTGGGACCCGATGAACCCGGCTCCGCCGGTGACCAGTACGCGCACACCGGCCACGCTAGGGGGCTTCACCGGGCCCCGCCGGGGCTCGCGGCGGCACGTCACGGAATCGTCAGAACTCACCCGGCACCTCCCGGCGCCCGGCCGCCGAAACCGGCTACGGTGGGCGCCATGGAACGGAGTGCACAACGGCTGGGCCGGGCCCTCGTGGTCATCGTGGACGATCGCGTGGCGCACGGCGAGCACGAGGACACCACTGGCCCGCTGGTCACGGAGCTGCTCGAAGAAGCGGGCTTCATCGTCGACGGTGTCGTGGTCGTCGAGGCCGAGACCGCGGGTATCCGCAACGCGCTCAACACCGCCGTGATCGGCGGCGCCGACCTGGTGATCACCGTCGGGGGTACCGGTGTGCTGCCGCGTGACCGGACCCCGGACGCCACCGCCGGTGTGCTCGACCGGCCCATCCCGGGCATCAGCGAGGCCATCCGCGCGTCCGGGCTGGCCGCCGGCGCGGTCGACGCCGGGATCTCCCGCGGGCTCGCCGGGGTTTCGGGCAGCACGCTCGTGGTCAACCTCGCCGGGTCGCGGTCCGCGGTGCGCGATGGGATGGCGACGCTGACCTCGCTCGTGCCGCACGTGATCGACGAGCTTTCGGGCCTCGAAGAGGTCTGATCTCCGGTTTGCCGGGCCGGGGACGGCGGCTTGCGCTGTTCCCGGCCTGAGGCTCGGTCGGGCGCCGGGAGGCATCTGGGCGAGAACCTTGGGTTCGACGACGGCTCTCAGCGGGCCACGCGGCGACGACTTCGCGCCGTGGTGGGTCTCGGGCTGACGAAGCGCAGTTCCGCGGATGGCGGAAGAAGTGCGAGCCCGCCGAGGTTTCGGGCAGCACGCTCGTGGTCGACCTCGCCGAGTCGCGCCGCTCCTGGCCTGGCAGCGCCCGGGTGCTCGGAGGCGAGCGGGGCGAGAGCGAAGGCCGGTTCGGCCGGTGTCCTGTTCCGGCGGTGCCCCGCCGTTGTCGGGGTTCGCTCTGGAGTTGTCAAAGAACGCGTCGTGGGACACTGGGGTCATGCCGGGCGATCAGCGGAAACCCCAGACCAGCGAGCAGCGCCGCCGGGTCGATGAGATCTTCGGGGACGTGCTGCCCGAGACGACCTCCGATGAGCGCGATCCCGAGCGGCGCACCGGTCTCCCGGATGACTGGTACCGGGAGAACCGGCCACCGCACCACGACCGCTGACCTTCAGTCGCGGTCGGTGCCGCGCTGGTGCGACTGCTGGGCGCGCAGCAGGTCGCGGATCTCGATCAGCAGCTCCACGTCCGTCGGCTCCGAAGGACCCGGCTCCTGGCCGCGCTTGCGGCGCTCCTGGACCTTCTTGACCGGCATCACGATCACGAAGTAGACCACCGCCGCGACCAGGACGAAGTTGATCGCCGCGTTGATCACGCTGCCGAAGTCCAGGAACGTCGCCTTGTTGTTGTCGAAGATCTGGTATCCGAGGCCGTTCGCGGCGTCGGTGCCGCCGATCGTGCTGATCAGGGGTTTGATCAGGCCGTTGGTGAACGCCGTGACGATCGCCGTGAACGCCGCGCCGATGACCACCGCCACGGCGAGGTCGACGACGTTGCCGCGCATCAGGAAGTCCTTGAAGCCTTTGAACACCTTGCTCTCCTCACGAGCCACGAACCGGAAGGGGACACCTCGCCCGTCTCGGCGGGCGCGGGCTAGCGGAGAGTAACCGTTACCGGACGCTCCAGTGAAATCGCCGCCACCTTCACCGCGGTCGCTTCCGGGAGCCGGAGCAGCACCAGCCGCCCTTTGGGCGTGGACGGCTCCTCGTGGCCGACCGTCACCACCGTCGCCCCGCCGGCCAGCACGGACGCCGGCGCGGCCGGGTCCGGCGCCGCGACGACGTCCACGCGTTGCCCGGGCCGGAGCAGCTCGGCGATCGCCACGTCGGCCAGCCGGACCGGCACGGTCGCCGTGCCGGGATCACCCGCCTCGGGGACTGTGGCCAGCCGGACGTCGGTCAGTGGCTCACCGGCCCGGACGGGGCTCGCCAGCAGGCGTCCGTCGACGGCGTCGAGGGTGCTCAACACGCCCGCGGGACGTGCTTCACCGGGGAGCTCGGCCAGCCGTACGTCGGCAGCGCGCAGGGGCGCGCCGGACGGGAGGTCGTGTGCCGCGAGGACGGTCGGTGCGCCTCGCGCGGAACCGGGGTGGACGAGCGCCAGCCCGCCGAGCACGAGCAGGCCGACGGCGAGCCAGCGGCGGATGAGCCGCGTCCGCCGGCTCTGCAGCCGGATCAGGTGAAGCGGGCGGAGCTTCTGCAGGATGTCCACGGGGCCCCCTCGGCCGGATCGGGTGCGGCGGCGTGCCGCACGAGATCGACGTTAGGGAAGCCGGACGGGCCGCCGGAAGGGCCACGTCCGGCATCTGTGGACAACCGGGGTGTTGTGGATAACCTCGGCGTCAGGACGCCGCGGCGGCCGTCTTCGTCGTGGTCGAAGAGGAGGATGCCGAGCTCGTGTCGGACTTCGACTCCGTCTTGGTCTCGGTCTTCGCCGGGGTGGCCGCGGTGCTCGACTTGCTCGAGTCGCGCGAGTCCGTGCGGTAGAACCCGCTCCCCTTGAAGACGACGCCGACCGAGCTGAAGACCTTGCGCAGCGCACCGGAGCACTGCGGGCAGACGGTCAGGCTGGGGTCCGAGAACGACTGCACGGCTTCGAACCGGTGGTCGCATTCTTTGCAGGCGTACTGGTACGTAGGCACTGACGGCTCCTTTGCTGGCACTCATCCGACCTGAGTGCTAACCCGATTGTGCGGGAAAACCTTCCCGGAAGGCAATTCCTGGTTGCTCACATCGGCAGTTCGACCACACCTCGACCGGGCGTCAAGGCGCCGGTCATGCGCACGTCGTGCGGTTCCCCCGGCAGCCGTTCGACCAGCTCTTCGTCCCGGACGACGGCCAGCAGCGCGGCGTCGGCCGCGGCGAAGCCCAGCGAGCGGTCGTAGTGGCCCGCCCCGCGGCCGAGCCGGACCCCCCGCCGGTCCACGGCCAGCGCGGGCACCAGCACCAGCTCCGCCGCTCCCACGGCGTCGGTACCCAGGCGTTTCCCGCCCGGCTCGCGGATGCCGCGGAAGCGGCTGGGCACGAGATCGGCCTCGCCCGTGTACTCCGCCCAGTCGAGCGGATCCGTCCGCGACCGGATGACCGGCAGCAGGACCCGCGCACCGCCCGCCACCAGCGCGTCGACGAACGCCGTGGTCCCCGGTTCGGTGCCGAACGGCAGGTACGCGCACACGGTGCCCACTGTGACCTTCGACACCGCACTGACCAGCGCCGACGCCTCCCGCGCGTGGGATTCGGCTGCCTGCCCCGCCCGGGCGCGCGTCACCCGGTCACGCCACTCCGCCTTGCTCAGGTGCTCATTGCCCAGCGGGTGCATGACCTCACGTTAGGCTCTGCGCCCATGACGGGCGCAGCAACCACCCAAACGTTCAGAACCGCCATCGTGCCTGCCGCCGGCCTGGGGACACGGTTCCTCCCGGCGACGAAGGCCGTGCCCAAGGAGCTCCTGCCGGTGGTGGACACCCCGGGGATCGAGCTGGTCGCGGCCGAGGCCGCCGCCGCCGGCGCGCAACGCCTGGTCATCGTGACCTCGCCGGGCAAGGACGCCGTGGTCCGGTACTTCGAAAAGCAGCCCGAGCTCGAGCAGAACCTCGAGGCCAAGGGCAAGACCGCACTGCTCGAGAAGGTACGCCGCGGTACCGACCTCCTCGCCGTCGAAACCGCCATCCAGGAGCAGGCCCTCGGCCTCGGCCACGCCGTCGCGCAGGCCGAACCGAACCTGCGCCCGGACGACGAGGCCGTCGCCGTGCTGCTCCCGGACGACCTGGTGCTCCCGACCGGCGTGCTCGAGAAGATGAGCGCGGTCCGCGCCCAGTTCGGCGGCAGCGTGCTCTGCGCGTTCGACATCCCGAAGGCCGACATCTCGCCGTACGGCGTCTTCGACGTCAGCGACACCGGCGATGACGACGTCAAGCGCGTGCACGGGATGGTCGAGAAGCCGAAGCCGGAGGACGCGCCGTCGACCTACGCCGCGGCCGGCCGGTACCTGCTCGACCGGGCGATCTTCGACGCGCTCAAGCGGATCACCCCGGGCAGCGGCGGCGAGCTGCAGCTGACCGACGCGGTCGCGCTGCTGATCAGCGAGGGGCACCCGGTGCACGTCGTCGTCCACCGCGGTGGACGCCACGACCTGGGGAATCCGGGTGGTTTCCTGCGCGCCGCGGTCGATTTCGCGCTTGAAACGCCCGAGTACGGTCCATCTTTACGGGCGTGGCTCACGGAACGGATCGGGACAGAGCGCCCATGACGGAATCCCTCGACGCGGCGCGGCCCGAGGTGGCCGGGGACGAGGCCGGGTTCCGCTCGGTCGACGCGCAGATCGCGATGACACTGGACGCGGCCGTCCGGCCGCAGCCGGTGCGGGTGGCGATCTCCGAGGCCCAGGGCCTGCTCTGCGCCGAGGAGGTGGTCGCCGAGCACGCGCTGCCCGGGTTCGACCAAGCCGCGATCGACGGGTACGCGGTGCGCAGCGTCGACGTCCGCAACGCCGGGCAGGAGCCGGTGCAGCTGCCGGTCGTCGGGGAGATCGCGGCGGGTTCGCGCCAGCCGCGGCGGCTCCAGCCCGGCCAGGCCGTGCGGGTCGACACGGGCGCGCCCCTGCCGACGCTGGCCGACGCCGTCGTGCCGCTCGCCTACACCGACGGGCACCAGGCCAAGGTCACGGTGCACCGCTCGGTGCCGTCGGCGGGGTACGTGCGGCGGGCGGGCGAGGACGTCCAGATCGGGGACGTCGCCGTGCGCCGCGGCGACACGATCGGCTCGGCCCAGGTGGGCCTGCTGGCCGCGGTCGGGCGGGCGAAGGTCCTCGTCTACCCGCGGCCGCGGGTGTCGATCGTGTCCGTCGGCGACGAGCTGGTCGACATCGACCGGACGCCGTCGGTCGGGCAGGTCTACGACGTCAACTCCTACGCGCTGGCCGCGGCCGCCCGGGACGCGGGCGCCGAGGTCAGCCGGGTCGGCATCGTGCCGAGCGAGCCGAAGCGGCTGCGGGAGGTCGTCGAAGGCCGGCTGCTGATGTCGGAAATCGTCGTGGTCGCGGGTGGCGCCGGGGGCGCCACCGGCGACGAGGTGCACGCCGCGCTGTCCGACCTCGGCCGGATCGACATGACGCGGGTGGCGATGCACCCGGGCTCGGTGCAGGGGTTCGGCAGGCTCGGCCCGGACTCGGTGCCGACGTTCCTCATCCCGGGCAACCCGATGAGCGCGCTGGTGGTGTTCGAGGTGCTGGTGCGGCCGCTGATCCGGGCGGCGCGCGGGACCCGCAACCCGCACCGGCGGATCGTCGGCGCGCGGCTGCTGTCGCCGATCACCTCGACCGAAGGCAGGCGCGGCTTCCTCCGCGGCCAGCTGCTGCGCGACGAGGCCAACGGCGAGTACCTGGTCCAGCCGCTCGGCCAGTCGGGTGCGCACCTGCTCGCGTCGCTGGCCGAAGCGAACTGCCTGATCAACGTGCCGGAAGAGGCGACCGACGTCCCCGCCGGCGAACAGGTCCAAGTCACCTTCCTGGCGCAACGGGCCTGATGAACTCCGTGTCGGGCGTGTCCTATCCGGTCGAAAGCCGGCACCCGGGCTGGCCGGCGCGGCTCGGCCCGCTGCGGGTGCCCGCGGGTGAGGTCGCGATCCGCCCGGTCCGGCTGCGTGACGCCGGCGAGTGGAGCCGGATCCGGCTCCGGGACCGCGCGCACCTCGAAATGTGGGAGCCCACCGGTGTCGGCCCCTGGCCGGAACGCAACGCCTTCTGGTCGTGGCCGTCGCAGTGGGCTGCCCTGCGTTCGCTCGCTCGCCGTGGTCAGTGCCTCCCATTCACCATCACCCTGGACGGGCGCCTCGCCGGGCAGATCACTGTGGGTAACGTCATCCGGGCGTCGCTGCGGTCGGCCTGGATCGGCTACTGGGTGTCGTCCGAGGTGGTCCGCGGCGGGGTGGCGACGGCCGCCGTCGCGCTCGTCACCGACCACGCCTTCAGCTCGGCCGGGCTGCACCGGCTGGAGGCCACCGTGCGCCCGGAAAACGCCGCCAGCCTGCGGGTTCTCACCAAAGCGGGCTACCGGCGGGAGGGGTTGTTCGAGCGCTACCTCGACGTTGCGGGCGGCTGGCGGGACCACTACTGCTACGCCCTGACCCGCGAGGAGACCGGGGTCGGCCTGGTGTCGCGGCTGGTCGCGGCGGGCCGCGCCGACTACGCCTGAACGTGATTACCCACCCGGGTCGGTAGCCGCGTTACCACATGCTGTGAGTTTCACCTAATCCGGTGAGGCTTTTCCGTGATCGAACCCGGCGAGTCTGCGCCCGATCTGTTACTCCTGTGACTAACGTGATTCGTGGTGGAAGGATCGGGGGAGGTGACGGGAGATGCCCAGCTCCGTGATCATCGTCGCGCTCGCCGCGGCATGGCTCGTCGTACTCGTGCCCATGGTCGCGCGACGGCGGCAGCAGGTCGCGAGAACGGCCGACTCGGCGCTCGCGGCCAGGGTCGTGCGCAGTGGACGCAACGAAGACCGGGAGGAATTCGCCATGTCCGACGATCCCGGGAAGTCCCGGCCATCGGTGGAGGACGACCTCGCCGAGCTGGAGGCCGAGCTCGAACTCGACGACGACCCGGATGAGCCGGAGCCCGAACCGCTCCCGCAGCCGGCCCGCGGCTCGCGGGCCGAACGCGACCGGCCCGGCTACCGGCCCGGCCGCGGCGGCTTCGACCCCGAGGCCGCCGAGATCGCGGCCCGCGCGAAGTACGGCTTCCGGCAGCGCGTCGTCGTCATCCTGCTCGTGATCGCGGTGGCCACCGGCGTCGTCGCCGGCTTCGTCGTCCCGCTGGCCTGGTGGGGGCACGGCGCGATCGACGTCGTGCTCGTCGGGTACCTCGTGTACCTGCGCCGTCAGGTGCGCATCGAGGAGGAGATCCGGCAGCGCCGGCTCGCCCGCTTCAACAGCACGCGTGCGCCCCGGCGCCAGTCCGCTCCCGCGCTGTCGGAGGCGGAAGAAGACCACGCGCCGGAGGAGGAGGTCGAGGTCGTCGAGCCGGTCCGCCGCGAGGTGGTCGAGCGCCGGCCGTCCCCGACGTCCCGCGTCCGCCGCAGTGCGGTCGTCGTCGACCTCGACGACGAAGACCCGGCGTTCGAGGAGCTCGACGAGCCCGGGACCGGGCCTTACCGGCGGGCCGTCGGGGAGTGACCCCCCTGCGCGGGGTGCTCGTAGGGCACTGCTAAGCTCTACGAGCACAACCAAGGGGCTGTAGCGCAGTTGGTAGCGCGTCTCGTTCGCATCGAGAAGGTCAGGGGTTCGATTCCCCTCAGCTCCACCAGAAGGTCTTTATTCAAACACCGCCCGACATGGACGCCCATGTCGGGCGTGTTGGTTTGTGCACGGTCTGTAATCGTCTCGCCGAACGTGACCGCCAGAACATCGGCCGGATTGGTTCGGTTCGCTAGGGCACCAGGTGTGACCGCCTGAAGTGCATGTCCGGCCTCCAACAGGGCCGCGAACGGCTCCGTCAGCTCAGCGCGCTCTACTGTGCCGTCTTCGCCGATGTAGAGCTTCTCGAAGAACCCCTGGTTAATCTGCCGGCGGATAGGGCCGGTCTCGCTGAGGTAGGCCACCTCGCAGTGGCTGGCAGCAACGAGTGCTTGGTCGAGGAGCGCTTCAACATCAGCGGTGGTCACCCGTGCCGCCTTGATCTCCCCTTCCGCCGCCGCCAGCTCTCGGGTCAGCCGCTTCATCTCGGAAGCCAAGAGGTCCTGAGGGACGGCTCCGGTGTAGTGGGCTTGGAGCAGCTTCTGGCGCTCGTCTTCGATGCGTTGCTTCGTTCGCAGCGCGCGCTCCAGGCTGCGGCTGGCCTCGATCTGCTGGCTGGCGAGCTCTTCACGTACGCCCGCCCTGATCTGCTCGGCGTACTCAGGGCGGACCTGGAACCGACCGTAGAAGCTGGCGATGCCGTCCTCGATGCGTTCAACGCGCATGGCTCGCCGGCTACAGTTGTTCGTCTTGGTCTTCTTCTTGACGCACATGAAGTAGTCGTAGGCTTCACCGCTCTTACCGCGGTTGCGAGAGAAGATGAGTCGCCCGCCGCAGTCGGAGCAGTAGATCGTGGACCGCAAGTAGTGGTTGTGGGTGCGGTCCTTCTCGCCCGTGTGGTTGTGAGCGGCCAGAATTGCCTGGTTGGCGAGCCACGTGTCCGGCTCAATGAGCGCTTGGTGCTTGCCCTCGTAGTGGATGCCCTGGTAGCTGACCACGCCCATGTAGTAGGGATTGGCCAGGATTTTGTACATTGTGGTCAGTGAGATTGGCTTACTCGGTCGGGTGGGTGTAGAACGACTCGTGAGGCCTTTGGCTCCGGCGGTCAGCGTGAGGTCGATGGCGCTCCACTCGCCGGTCGAGTACTGCTCCAGGCACCAGCGAATGATGTCAGCGCGTTCCGAGTCCAGCTCGACCCACGAGAACTCGACGCTGCCGCGCATCTCTCGTCGGTTGAGGTAGCCGAGGGGTGCGCGGAACGGCGTGCCGCCCTCCTGAGCCTTGCGCACGAGCCCCTTCATAACTTCCTGAGCCAAATTGCCTGAGTAGAACTGAGCAATCTCGGCCATGAGGCCGTAGAGGAGTCGCCCGCTTGGGGTGTCGTCGATGTTTTCGGTACAGGAGACGAGCTTGACGCCGTGCTTGCGCAGCATGAGGTTGATGGCGATGTCATCCTCACGGTTCCGGGCGAGCCGGTCGATCTTGTGCACAAAGATGTAGTCCGGCTTGAGTGTCTTAACATCCTTGAGCATCTTCTGTAGTTGCTCACGGTCGGCTGACCTGGCGGACTCTCCGGCGTCCACGTACTCATCGTGGATCGTGATACCCATCTGCTTCGCCTTGGCGTAACAGGCTTCCCGCTGAGCTGGGATGGAGTAGCCCTCCGAGCCGCCGCCGGTACGCGCCTGCTCCTTGGTGCTGACGCGCAGGTATATCAAGGCCGTTGGAAGGTCGCGGCGCGGTAGCAGCGTCTTGTCGCGGGTACCAGGGGATCGGGTTGGGCGGCTGCGGACAGCGTCGAGGGCCAGCTGCTTGGGATTTGTCTCCCGCGAGGGGCTCTCGCTCGAAACTTCAAGGTCGGTCATTGGTTCCTCCTCTCGGTTATTTGTTGTTGGTGTCTGCAAGCTGCATCGAGCTGATGTAGCTAATGAGCTGGCGGACTTCGCCCTCGACCTCGCGGTGCGGCGAGCTGGCAATTTCCAGTCGCGCTCCCGACTTCTCAATAGCCCACACGATACTGGCATAGAGTGTCGCGTCACGGGCAATCTGGGCGTGACCGTAGGCAATGACGTAACCGCAGTCCAAATCGTTCAGGTCGCCGAGCATCATAATCAGGCCACCGCGGTCGGCAGCCTTGCCTGAGCCGTGGTCAACGTACTCGCCGGCTACCGTTAGCCCCAATTCACTGGCTCGCCGTTCGCACGCGTGGCGTTGAGCAGCTATCGCCTTGCTTGAGCCGTCATTAAGGCGGGCTGTGTGCAGGTAGATTACGGCTCTTTTTGGATAGACTTCTTCTGTCATGTGGAATCCTCCTTTTGGCTTTGGAGAGCCAAGAACGTCATTACGTAATCATTTTCTCAGTCTTTTTAGGAAGTGCCAAGATAGGAAATCCTGTCCTTATTTTCTGGTGGTGGTACCGGATGGCGGATAACCGCCATCCGGTACCTTCGCCGAGCGGTTTACTCGGCGGCTGCAGCCTTGCGGCCTCGGGCAGCCGCGGGCTTTTCTTCGGCGACCTCTGCCGGGTTCTCCGTACCGAACAGGCCCTGGATCGCGCCGCGTCGGGCGGCGGCCTCCTTCTCGATCTCGTCCAGCGCGGCCGTGGCCCGCTGGGCGAAGTCCGGCTCCTGCCGCTTGGTGGTGACGTAAAGCTCTACCGCCCGCAGAGCCGCATCATTCAGCGAGATGCCGTCGAGCTGGGCAACGAGCGTGAACTGGGCGTGCAAGGCGTCAGGCACCTTGATCCCGAGCGTCTTCACGCCGCCTCGTGGTTCGGACATCGCGTCCTCCTCGGTGTTGGTGTGATCGCCCAGGCCCGCGCGTTCGCGCGGGACGAGAGCTGAGCGACCACAGGCCACCGACGAGTGGCCCGGCGGCTCATGAAGCCGCCTCTTTCTGCTCGGCCCGCCAGGTGGCGAGCCGCTTCTCGGCCAGCGCTGCGTAGTCCGGGTTGAGCTCGATGCCCACCCAGTCCCGGCCATACGTCTCGGCGGCTAGCGCCGTGCTGCCCGCGCCCATGAACGGATCGAGCACGATCCCGCGTCGCCAGCTGGTGTGCGGGCAGACCGGCTCCAGCGGGCCCGTGGCTAACCAGCGGCCGTCGTGCAATCGGTCGGCTCGACGCCAGGGACGGTCGCAGACCGAGCAGACTCGCTCTGGGCAGCCTGACAAGATCGGGCGGCGGATCAGCTCCAGCGGGAACGTGGCCATGTGTGCCCCGCGATAGCTCCCGGTCGGGACCGTCCAGACATCACCGGGGTTCTTACCTAATGGGTGACTGGCCAGTCCCGCCGTCTTCATGGCGGCGAGGCCGTGGTTGAGATCCACTCGCGGGCTCTTGCCGCCGCCGAGCGTCGGGACATCCTCGCGCGACAGATAGGTCCGAGCCGTCGTGCGGGCCGGGCCGGCGGCCGCGGTCTTGGCGGGCTCCCGGACTGCATCGAGATCAAAGTGGTAGTTGGGCTGTCGGGTGAACAGGTAGACGACCTCGTGGCTCGTCGTGAAGCGGTCGCGGACACTGCTCGGAGTCGGGTTCGGCTTCGACCAGATCACGGCGTTGCGCAGCAACCAGCCGGACCGGATCAGCCGCAGCGCGACCCGTGATGGGCCGAGCAGCAGGCTCTTCTTCGGCGCACCTTCGCTGGGGTGGCGGCTGTAGCCGTCGCCGAGCACCAGCCAGAGCGAACCGGTCGGGGTAAGGACACGGGCCAGGTCGTTGCAGATGTCAGCGATCTGGGCGGCCCAGGCATCCACCGTCGGCTCGGCTCCGATCTGCTGCTCGTGTCCGTAGTCGCGCAGACTGAAGTAGGGCGGTGAGGTCACAACGCAGTCCACCGAGGCGTCCGGCAGCTCGGCCAGGCGCTGTCGGAGGTCCCCGACGAGGATGCGGCCGGTTGGCAGTGTGGTTTGGGGTTCGGTCATCGGGCACCTCCTTCATGGTTTGGAATTTCGGTCAGACGGTCGGTGGCTTCAGCCAGCAGGCCGACCGCGAACAGGGCTTGCTCGTCGTCAGGCAGGCGGAGAACCTGCCGGGTCAGAGCGTCGCGCCGGTCCGCGTCAGGCACGAGCCACCAGACCCGCGGGAACACGCCGTGACGGTGCTGCTCGGCTCCGTCGTGCCAGTAGCGGACATAGAGCCCGAGCTTGACGGCGATGCGGGTCAGGTTCTCGGTGGCCAGGTCCACCTCGACGAAGGCGCTCAGCTCGTAGCCGCCGGTGACGAGCCGGACGAAGGCATCTGGTTTGAGCGCGACCGGCTCTCCGGCAAGGCCCGTGAAGTGCCGCCAGCTGATCGGCTCGGCGGCGAACTCGAGGAGTTCCATCCGGGCCGGCGCGGGCCGCTTCGACAAGCTGCGTGTACAGCTCGGCCACCGCCAGCAGGTGATCTTGGAACATCGGGCTCGGTTCCCGCAGCCGATGGCGGCGGGCTCCACCAGCTTCGAGTTCAAGCACGGCGTGGCCCAGCCCGGACAGGCCGTAGATCTGGCCATTGCTGCCAGCCCGCACGCCGCCGATCCGTCGGTGGAGTTGGACGACCAGGCCGAAGCTTGTCAGCCGCTGCATGACGGCCCGCGTCTTGCGGCCCCTCGTCGTCGGCGTGCTGGCCGCGACGTGCAGGCGAGCGATCATCGAGCCGGTCATGAGGCGCACATCCCGGAGCGATTCGAGGATGGCCAGGTCCCGAGTCGTTAGCCGTCCGGCGACCCGCCGGGCTCGTCCACGGCCGCTCATTGGACGCCTCCAAGAGCGGTAGAGAGTCCAGGCCAGCTATGGCGGGTTGTCGCAGGTGAGGGCGTTTCTTGCTTGACGCGACCGGTAGGGCGATCGGTAGCCCTTACGAGGGCCTTGGGTCGCGTCATCGGTTGGCCCTTCGCACGCCAACCGGGGCGGCTGGCGGATCACCGCCCTGCCAGCGACGCAGGAGTTCGGCGTCCAGCTCGGCCGGATCGACGCCGTACTGCTCGGCGCTTGTCCGCCGCAAGGCGTCCGGGTCGTTGAAGGCATCCGGGAGTGGCGGCGTGGCCACCTCGAAGGCCGGGCTCGGCGAGCCGTCCACCAGGACGCGCGCCACGGCGCGGTAGGCGGGCAGCCTTTCGAGGTCATCCGGCGTGACGGGTGTGCCGAGGACACCGGCCAGAGCCTTGCCGTCACCAGCCGCCGGCCGAAACACCACGCGAGCGCCGATGTTCGCCAGTACCGCCGCCTTGAGGTCGGGGCTGAGCTGACCAAGATGCTGGTGACAGAGAGTCCAGGCGACATTCGCGCCCCGACTCCTGGCCAGCACGTCGGCGAAGTCGAGCCCGGCCGTGAACCGCTCCAGCTCGTCCACGAATACCGATACC
Organism: Amycolatopsis sp. NPDC005003; assembly: GCF_053600695.1. Lineage (NCBI taxonomy): Bacteria > Bacillati > Actinomycetota > Actinomycetes > Pseudonocardiales > Pseudonocardiaceae > Amycolatopsis > Amycolatopsis sp. NPDC005003. The sequence goes on from NZ_JBSGAI010000003.1 coordinate 97,006, forward strand.
GGTCGTCGCTCGCTTGCAGGCCGCGTGGTCTGCCGCTGGGTGGCTTCCCAGAGTTGCGACAGGAGCAGACTGCCGACGAGACTCGTCGTCTCGGGTCCGAGGGCGCCCGCGTTCAGGTTCACGAGCAGGATGGTCGGCCGGTCGAAGACCCGGGCCAGGTCGAACTTCGGGTGCGCCTGACCGAGTAACCGCCGTACCGGCGGCCGAGCCGTCCAGGGTCGCAGCTTGTTCAGCACGGGTGCCACGATCTGCATGCGCTCTGGGTCGGACAAGCTGTTGAACCAGGCCAGCCAGGGAGCCAGCGTTAGCGGATCGCCAACCTTGGCCGCAACCGTTCGCCGGAACTTCGGATTCGTCAGGAGCGGACCTACGTCGGTCAGCGTGCCGTCGTCTAGTCGTGAGGCCAGATACAGCCCGTGCAGCAGCACGTCGGCGGACCGCGCGCCGATGGCCGCACCGAAGACCTGGCGCAGCAGGCCCAGCACCGAGTCGGCTCGGCGTTCGGCGTCGTCCCGCGGCCCGCTGAGCGGGTTGAAGCCGATTACCGGGCCATCCGTCGCCGGGTCGATCACCACCACGTCGGCCTGGCGCTGCTCGGGTAGCCGGGCCAGTACATCCTGGACCAGATCGCCCTTTGGCTCGATGACTACCAGGCTGCTGCCCGCCTTCGCCTCGGCCGTGATCCAGTGCGCCAGGAGCGCGCTCTTGCCGGTCCCGGATGGTGCGATGACGTGGGCGTGCGTGCCGTAGCTGGTGCGTGGCAGCCAGACCGCTTGACCGCGAGCCGTCGCGTGGGTGCTTCGCCCGAGGGGCCGGCTGGCCGGAGCCGGAGTCCCGGCGGAGGGGTCGTGGAGCAGGCCGGACGGCGGAGCCGCGAAGCCGCCAGGACCACCAGGTACGTCGAGGCCATGAAGGCTCCAGCCTATGACCGTGGCGAGTTCGCTGGCATTGACGATGCCGGAGAACGACCGCACCCGGCCCATGACGCGGATCAGGCGGTCGGCCGTCTTGCTCGACTGCGGCGAGGCGTAAATACGCGTGTGCGAGCCACTGGCCAAGCCCAGCGCGGAGACCGCCGGACGCAGCAGCTGGGCGGCCCGCTTCGGGTGGTCGGCGACAGCTCCCAACCTGCCGCGCACCCCGAGGAGGGGTTCGGCCAGCTTGGTTTTCCAGCCACGTTGCTCGTCGCTAGTGGGCTCGCGGGGCGGTGCCCAGCCCAACCACTCCAGTGGCGACTCACTGACCGGCACCTGAGTCGAACGGTGCGATGGTCCGCAGACCCATTGGAGCACTAAGGACTCGCCAGGGCGCAAGCTTTCGCGTGCCTGGACCAGCCCAGCCGTGACCCCGGCTGAGGTATCCAGCCGCACGGGGTGGATCTTGTTGGTGAGGTGGACTTCGCGGGCCGTGACCGGCGCCGGCCGGTCCGGCGTGTCCGTCTCAAGGAGTGCCAAGTCCGGCAGCTGGGCGACGAGCTCTTGCGGCAGTGAGTCGGCGATGCGCGGCTCGACGCCGAGCAGCCAGCGCACCCGGTCGCGCGCGAACCAGGCTTCGAAGACGACGAGCGGTTGCAGTCGCCGAAGGCCGTGCTGCGGCCGACCGGCCAGCACACGGCACATGGCGGTCAGGTCGGCCAGGGTGCCGTTCCGTGGCGGGATAGCTTCGAACCATTGGAGGTCAGTCATGCGTCACCTCCTGGTCCGCCGGCTGCGTGCCGGTCTCGGAGCGGCGCTCCGTGCAGAGCTGCTGGCGAGCGATGGCAATGCAGGCCCGAGCCAGCTTCCGGACGGCTGGATGGCTGCGTTCACGGGCCGTGACGCGAATAGGTTTCTGTGGCTCGGGCATGCAAAACCTCCCTTCGGTGGTGCTCGAAGAGAGGCATGTGGGCGCATCAAACCAGCCGTGCTTGACGACTGGCACGGATGGGCATGTAATAAAAGATGCGCGACAGCCCCTCACTTCGAGGCTTCTGTTGTGTGACATTTCCTGAGGTGGCACCACTGGCCATGACACCACATCGACGCTTCGACTCGTCGGCGCGGTTAGCTAGTGGGCCTCTCAGGCTTTTTATTGTGCCTTAACGTTGACCGTTCCGACCATGTACGAAAACCCGAACCAAAACCGAACATATTACAATATCTCCGGCGAAACGCCAGTGGCATGAAGGCCCCATGATCAGCTATTGGCAATAGAGAGTAAGGCTGCTCATAGCGCCACGTCGCCAGTCACCTCGTTGCCCCACGCGTGCCAGCCTGGTCGATAGCGACGGGCGAACAGCTCTAGGTAGGGCCCCGGCGAGCACCGTTCGATGATGGCGTACTGCTCTTCCGGCTTGTGTGAGTGTTCCTGAAGCGGTGCGTAGAACCAGGTTCCTTGACCCCGAAACTGGATCGGGGCATGACCGCGAGTGCCGAACAGCAGGTGCTCGGTCTGGTTGCGCAGGTACTGCCCGAGCCGGAAGTGCGGCTTGATCCAGGTCAGGCAGCTCTTGTAGGAGAAGCCCCAGGCCTCCATGACCGATGCCTGAAGCCGCCAGTCCGCATTCGTCACCCACAGCCACAGGTGGGCGTCGTCGGCCGCCAGCCTGTCAACGCGAAGCGCCTGGATGGCCCCCAGGGACATAAGCGGGTAGTGGCGCTCCGCACCTCGGTTGCCGCGCTGATTCAGCTCCCACGGCGGATCGGCGAGGATAGTTCGGTACCGCTGCGACACCGTCAATTGGCGGCTCCTTCCTGATTCTGCCGCCACTGCAGGTGAAGTTCACCAGCCAGAACTCGGCATGCCTCGTCACACTCCTCCCTCGCCAAATCTTCGTTACCGTTCGCGGCTTCAATGAGCTGTTTTCTCGTGCGTCTGGGCATGGTGAACCTCCTTGTTGAATGGGTGGATTACTGTTATTCGAATACTTCGGAATCTTTACGACCTCGGGTTCAACTCGGTTATGGTCGCTCTCTTTTAGAGACTCGGTGTAAGCGCGGTATCGCAGACCTGACACCAGATCGCACCCGGCCGCCAGCTGCCGCGCGCCATGCGGACCGTCACCGGTCCTCTGGTGGCCTCGCACCGACAGGAGGCAAAGACGTACTTCGTGGCCCTAGCAGTCGCGGAATCGCCCGGTCCACGTGGCGGCGTCCGTTGAACCAGCAAGCCGAGACCAAGCTCGACCACGAGATCGCCGAAGTCGGCTTGGCCGCGGGCTGACAGCCGGGGCGTCCGATGCCCAACGCGTTTGTCCGGCTCGACGACCAGCCCCAGTTGCACGGCGAGCCGGGCGAAGCGCCGGTTGTGATAGCGGTGCTCGCGCGAGGTGTCCTGGATGTCGTTAGCGTTGGCGTACACATGGGCGGCTTCGTGCAGGAGCGTGACCAGTACGTTCTCCGCCGGGCTGATGTCTGGCGGCCGGTCGGAGAAACAGGCATTGACGAACAGCTCATGCACGGGACGGTCACCGTGCTGCCACGCATTGGCGTCGAACCAGCCGTACACAGCGGCCGTCGTCCCGCCGCAGGTGATGAGCACCTGGTCTTGAAGAGTCTCCGTCAAGCCAGGCAGTTGATCTTGGCGTCGCCTGGCTGCTTCAAGCAGCACCCGCGCGAGCAGGGCATTAGTTGCTAGGTGCGCGTCGGTCGGGGCGGAGCCTGACTGGAGTAGTCCTTCGGCCGGGAGATCGCTCGGGCAGTGGCTGGCGGCCGGCGTATCCGGCCTCTCAACCAGCCCGGTCGTGAACTGGATTTTGGGCATGAGTCACCTCAGCTTCCTATTTTCGTGGGATGAAGGTGTTCGGTTAGAGCGTGGGCGGGCGCGTTTGACCCGCCCACGCTCTAACCGCCGGGTGATGAATCAGTGAGTTACAGCTGCTCGGACGACTACCGCAAGATCTTGCAGGCGACCCAGACGAGCAGGATGACGATGGTGATGGGCCAGAAGATCGCCGCGATGTGAACCGTCACGAAGAAGAGTGCCAGGAAGATGAACGGGAGCAATAAGAAAATAAGGAACACGAGAAGCAACACCTACCCTTCTGTTTGTTGATTACCTCCGAACCCCGAGAATGATCCAGCCGACCGCGCAGAGCGCTCCGACTGCGATCAGGGGAACCAGGCCTGGCCGAACGATGCTGAAGAACAAGTCAAACCCGGCCGCCAGGTCGCTCATGAGCTCGCCCGGGAGCACCGGCTGCAGGATGCCGACGAGTAGTCGGAGCCCGATCCCAAATGCCAGCAGCCCGCCGACGATGGCGGCCACCCGCCCGAGCATGCGACCAAGGCCACGATGCATCTGACAACACCTCCTTTCTGCTGGTTGAGCGGTTGGGGCCGGGTCGCCCGACCCCAACCGCGCCCTCTCTTAGGCCGAGGCACCACCCCGCCGGCCGCACCCCGGGCAGCCGCCCGACGCAGCCTGCAACAGGACCGCTTGGCGCTCGCCCTCCTGCTGCAGTCGTCCGCGGTAGTAGGCGCGGGTGAACAGCCAGACGACCAGCGCCGCCAGCACGGCGGTGAGGATGTAGCAGTACACGACGTTCATCGCGGCCTCCCGATCCTGCTTGAGGGCGTGCAGCAGTACATCTGAACCTCCTGTGGACTTACTCCGGAAGCGGAGCTACCAGGCGATCTGCCTGACAGAAAGGACATTAGGTCGCCTGAGGTCCATCTGCTGTCAAAGCTTTGCGAAAGGCTTGCGAAAGATCAATAAAAGCGGGCCAAAGACAGCGAAAGCCCGCTCGATCACGAGCGGGCTGGTCTGGGGACCGGTTGGCGGATGGGTTGTGAGAGTTGAGCAGGCAGGGCTAGTTGCGATCCTTCGCGGGTTCCACCATGCGGATGTGGTAGTCCGGGTCGTGTGACAAGAGCGCGAAGTACTGGGGATCTGTCACTCGCTCACAGATGGAACAGCCATCCACGAAAATCTTGGTCACTGACGGCAGAACATCGAGTCTCTCGTCTGCTCGAAGACTCAGCAGAGTTCGAGGAAGCCGTTCGGGTTCTCTGAAGGAGTCGTCCGCAATCATTGCGAGGACCGTCAGAGAGACGCCGAAGTCGTTGGCGCACGTAATCGCCCCGTGACCGTAGGCGATCCACAGTTGAACGTAGTCGGCGACATGATCCCACAGGGCGATCTGAGAAGTTTTGAATCCGGCATCTGGATCGTCAAAGGGCGAGTAGTCGTCCAGAAATTCGTAGAAGTTCTCAAGAGCCCACTTGGCAACGAGCATAATCGGTCTCCTAAGCAAGGAAGAACCGATCCCCGCCAGTTTATAACACATTTACCGCATATTTGCAATAGTAAACTGTAACGAAGTCACGATGTTGAGCGACTAACGAGAGCGGTTTCCTGCTAGAGGTGAGGTGTCGCGATGCCGTGGGAAGATGCGGCTGTGGACAAGGATGTGCGAGACCTATTTGCACGCCATGGAGTTACTTCGCTGCCCGATTGTCCTGGCATCCGGGCGGCGCTGCCTCCTCGTCTGATGTTAGTCGCGGGACAGGCCTCTGCCTTCTCAGATGTCTTGCGCGCCGTACTTGAGGAGGCCATACGTGACGCTGAGACTCCGCACCTTAAGGCGGCGCGGGAATGCCTCGGGTTCACCGGAAAGACATTTGACGAAATTCATCGAATAGTTCACGGCACCGCGGAGAACGTGCCGCTTGCTATCAAACTAACACTTGAGAGCAAGCCCGAGAGTCCCAGTGTCAAAGAGATAAAGCGAAGAGAAGCCTTAGATAGTGTTACGGTGCGAAATATCCTCGCTTCCGCGGAGTTGGTTGTCGGACGAAGGAGTAGTGTTACCTTTAGGAAGGATCATTACTACGAACCGACTGTCGGTGCGTTAAAGACTCAGATTTATCGAGTTTTGAATAATGATAAGGCTATCGAGCGCATTATCCAGGACGTCGGTCTGGGCGATGACGCGGCGCTTGGTGGAGAGCGTTCAATCGTCAGAGGTCATAATCTTGTAGCGCGCAAGTTGGAGCTTGCTAAACTTGACCAATGCCTGCGCCACTTTCGCCGTGGCGGTTCCGGTATTGTGGGTATTTCCGGCTCGCCGGGGATGGGTAAGACAGCGCTGGCCGAAGCATGGGCGGCACACGTCGAGGAGCAAGGTAGTTTTCCGGATGGCTACTTCGCTATCAATTTCCGTGGCTACTCTTCCCAGCGGCTGCAACCTGATGAGGTTGCGGAGCAATTGCTCGCCGACCTGGGCGTCAAAGATATTCCCGCAAATCCAAGGGGGCGAACTAGGCGGCTAGCCTCATTGTTGTCCGAGCGGCAGGTGCTCGTGCTGTTCGATAACGTGCTTCAGGAAGATGATGTACGGGAGCTGCTGCCGGAAAAGAAGTCGCCATCATTCGTCATTGTCACCAGTAGAAAGGAACTTGAAGGACTCTCGATTAGTCATAGAATGGAGCCGATTCGCCTATCCGAGTTGGAGCCGGAAGACGCCGAATACTTCATAAGGAAATCTGCTGGCGAATCACGTTCTGACGGTGATCCGAGAGGAGTCAGGCGCATTGCTGAGGTATGCTCCGGTCTACCCTTGGCGCTCGATGTCGTAGCGACGCGACTTGAGAATTACCCAAATTTAAAGCTTGCCGAGATGGCTCACGACTTGGAATGGGAAGAAAGTCGACTGCAAGCGTTAGAGACCAGCGACGAGAGCACAAGTCCTCGCGCCGTTTTTGCCACCTCTTACAATCAGCTCTCATTGGTAGAGAGGAGAGCTTTTCGTTTACTTAGCCTGCGGTCGAGTCACAAGATTGATACGTATGCGGTTTCGCTTCTTAGTGACTGTGAAATGCAGACTGCTGGAAGGATAGCTCTACGTATCAAGAGTGTCGGCTTGGTCGAAGAACGGCGGGGGCGTTTTGATATGCACGATCTTATCCATGAGTTTGCCGGTGAGCTGTGCAAAGAATACGAAACCCCAGACGTGCGCCGTGCGACCTTTGAACGCCTCGCGTCCTCCTACTGCGAATGCGTGAACTATGCATGTAACGAGAAGAACCCTCGTAACCCCATGGTTGATACAGACGCGGTCGAGCGCTTCCTAGGTCAACCCAAGCAACGGGGCAAGCGAGCTGTTGACCGCTACGCCGAAACTCCGGAGCGCGGCGTGAGGAACCCGGCGCGTTGGTTTGAGGTTGAGCGAACGAATCTCGTTGACCTGGTTAAGCGTGCGTGCACGGTCGAGCCGCCAATACCGCAGGCGGCTCGACTCGCCTTCAGTCTGTTCTACTTCCTCGAAGCGGGTAGTCATTGGTCCGACTGGCAAGCCGTAAACGAAGCTGGCTACGGGCTTGCCTTGCGGCTCGATACTCAAGAAGGCCGCGAGACTCAAGCCGGGCTCTTGCGTAACATGGGGCGATGGCACCTTGTGCAAGTGCGCGACCTTCAGGATGCACTACGCGATGATTCTGTGTCTCGTTCGCGTGTTGAGCCACTCGCGGCGTGCCGCCAGGCGATTGAATACTTTAAGCAGAGCCTCCAGGCTTACCAAGCGCTATGTGCCGCTCAACCTCAATCAGAAGTCCTGCTCAGTCGCGGGGCGGTCGTACGGCGCGAGTTGGCCGATGCCACGCTCGCGCAAGCGAAACTTGATCAGAGGGCGGAGTCGTTCACGCAAGCCCTGCATGCATACCTTGAGGTTAAGGGATTGTTCGATGGCTTCGACGACTCCCCAGCCAGAAGCAACGCCCTCGCCTCACTCAATGTCTCCCTGAGTGAGGTGTATCGACAGTTAGAGCGCTACGGCGAAGCTGAGGAGTGCCTTAAGAGTGCCCTGGCGTTCGCGGGTAAGCGCAAGCCAGACCGCTCGTACAATCATCCGCGTACCAAGGGGTACGCCGAACTGCGTTACGCGGAACTGGAGGACGCGCGAGGTCGCGGGCAGGCGGCGCTTGATCGGTTCGGCAATGCAATTGAAGACTTCCGCGAAGATGATAACGAGATCGCCGAAGCTCGCGCATTGGCGTGTAAAGGTCGGCTTCTCGCCAAGTTGTCGCGCTCATCAGAGGCAGCGCTGGAATTCGGGAAAAGTCGGGAAATTCTAACGCGCCTTGAATCGGGTGAAGCCGACGTGGTTCATGTCTGGTTGCAACAGGTCTCAGGCAAAGAATGACAGTTGCCCCACCTCGCTGCTAGGGTTGCTCGGCTTGTCGAGTTGTTAAACTAACGAAGGAGCTGGAACCGTGGGCGAAAATCACTTGTCCGCCGCCGACTATGACAGGCTGGCGGCCGTGATGGCCGGCCCACATGGGCAGCCGGTCTCTGCCGATAACCCAGTTGACTTCCTGGTCGTCTTTTCCTGCGCCGATCCCAGGGTGGGACAGGAGGCCGCATCGCTCTACGGGCGAGGCCTTGTCCGGCACGTCGTGTTCTCGGGCGCAGTGGGCAAGGACTCGGGAGGCCTGCCTCGACTCGGTATCCCTGAGGCTGTTTTTCTAGCTTCGGTGGCAATAGCGGACGGTCTACCCGTCGAGGCCATATCGCTTGAGCTTGAGGCTCGTAACGGCAAGGAGAATGCGGCCAACTCGTTGCGGCTTCTAAACGACCGTAGGCTCTTGCGGTCAGGAACGAAAGTTGCGGGCCTGGCGCCAGCGCAGCGGAGTCGGCGGCTCTACGAGGAGCTTCGGTTCCAGACCCAGGATGGCGGCTACGACGCGACAGTAGTCGCCGGATTCGCCAGCGGCAGGGTGCATGCCGATGACCCGCAGGTGCGAGATGAGCTAGTCCGCGAGGTCCGTGGACTGCACACCATGCACGCCGGAGCCTCGCCGCGAATTTTGCCGCAAGATGACTTCCAAACTGGCGGCCAGCATTATGATCTCGTAGAGCTGTCGGGGATTCTCGGGTCGTGACCTCGAAGACGCCACGCCGCGCACTCTCGCACGGCGTGGCGTCGTCATTCGTTAGGCGGCAGCCGGAACCCCACGCGCCGTGTCATACAACCAGCTTCGGAAGTCCGGCGAGCTGGTGTAGACGGTCGGGGCCTCGCCGGGATACCGGGCGGCCGCCCGGCTGCAGGTGCCGACGAGTTGCGGCACGCCGTTCACCAGCTGGACGGCCGGGCCGCCGGAGTCACCGCCACCAGGGCCGTCCGTGCCGTGGGGGTTGTTCGTGCAGATTTCCCCGGCGGACTGCAGCGCGTCGGCGCACTGGGCCGCCGGGAGCACCCGCGTGGCCAGCTGCTGGAGACGCGTCGGCAGGTTGGAGGTGTCGCCGTCCGGCTCGTCGGAGCCCCAGCCGTACAGCGTCACCCGGTCGCCGGGGCGGGCGGCGTGTCCGGCGAGCTGGATGGGCTGCATGTTGACCGGGTGGTCGAGCTTCAGCATGGCCACGTCGTCCACCGCCTGTGCGGGCGCCCCGGCCGACCATTGCCAGCCGGGGTGCACCACGATGTTCGTCACCTTGGCCATCTCGCCGCCCTGAGTGCGGTCCTTGGAGCCGACGCGAACCGAGAAGGTCTTGGCGGCCGTGGGGACACTCATGCCAGCGGGGTTGTCGGTGACGCAGTGGGCGTTCGTGACGGCCCAGGAGCGGAAGACCAAGACGGCGCCGCAGTAGTGCCGGGCGAAGCGCCCGTAGTCCGGGGCATCGTACTGGAGCGAGGCCATCCAGGAGGTGTCACCGGTGGCCTCGGTGCCCCCGACGATGTTCGGCTGGACAGCAGCGCTGGCGGTGCCGGTGCTGGCGACAGTCAGAGCCAGCAGGCCAGTGGCCACGGCTGTGAGTTGGGCTTTCAATGTCTCTTTCTCGTTGTAGGTGAGCAAAAACTCCGGCCTGTTGAGTTCAAGCCGGAGGGCTTGAGGCATCCGGATCGGACGAGGGCCAGCGCCGCGGTGATCGAGATGGCTGGTCTGGCAGGTTGCGCAGGCCATCCAGCACGCGCTGCATGAGGACGCGGTCGGGCGGCTGTGGCGGCTGGCGGGGATACGGGCTTGGCGGGCGTTGGACGTAGCGCCGCGCGCGTTCTGGCAAGCCGACCCGTGGCAGCCGGTCGGTGGGTGGGTCGGCCTGGGCCGGCTGAATCCGGGGCAGAACTTCGGTCGGGGCACTGGCCGCAGCTGCTGCCGCTCGTTCGTCGGCAATCCGCTGCTGGATTGCGGCCACTGACCAGTCCGGCAGGTTCCGTGTGGCAGACCCTGCGCGACGGCGGCGCTGACGCCGGTCGCAGACCGTCCAGCAGATGACGAGCCCCAACGGCAGAGCGAGAACACACAGGGCGTAGGCGCCCCACCAGCTCATGACGAGTCGGGACTGCTGTCCGGCTTGAGTGACTCGTCTGGTCCCAGCAGTTCCACTCGGGGCAGCCGGATGACACCCCGCTCGCGGTCGTCGGCGTGGAGGTCGAGTTGCTCGGCCAGCTCCGCCAAGAGGCCGGCGAATTCGTGTTGCCGCTCGACGGACAGGCGGCCTGCCAGCAACTCCGTGATGAACTCGGGCAGATGCTTGCCCAACCCAGTCAAGGCGCGCACCAGCTCGGCGGTTTGGCGGTTCATGCCAGCGCCTCCGCCAGTTCCTCATCCAGCACCCGCAAGGTCGCTCCAGTGCGCCGGATGACGGCCTGCATGGCCAGGGCCGTACCGGGATGGGGCGACAAGGAGGCTGACTCCACAATGAGCACGACGGTGCGGGGATACACCGGTAACACGTCGACCAGGCCGGTGAAACCGGGCCGGGGCGCTTCATCCGCGGCCGCGGAGCGGTCAGCGAACCAAGCCCCGAACACCCAGCCCTCCGTGTAGCACCACAGGTCGAGCACGGCGGCGTAGTCGTGTCGGGCCGCGGGATCGTCGTCCGGGTGCTGATGTAGCCGTACGCCACGAGCGGGTCCACGGCCGGCGGGGCGACGAAGGGACGGGCCAGCAGCACGTCGGCCAGCGCCTCGAGCTTCGGCGGCATGCCGGGGTGCATTTAGAACCCCTCGAGCAGCCGGTATGCCAGACGGGCTGAATCGCAGGGCCAGGGTTGGTCGCACACCAGACAGGGGTCGTTCAGCGCGGAGGCATCGGGCTCGGGCGCGTGGAGAACGAGATACAGCACGGCCAGCAGGTACAGCCTGGCCGGTTCTGGTGCGAGCGGATTCGGTCGAGCCGACGGGCTGAGTGGCTGGCTGGCTGCTCTGGCGCGGGGGAACTGCACCACGGTGGCTCCGTGCATGGTCTTTCCGCCTTCGCTTGCGCTGGTCTTATGCGTGGGCGGCACCCCAGCGGCCGGGGCCATCGTCGGGTGAACGGGGATGGTGCGTGCGGAGTTCGCCCAGGCCTCGGGAGGCGAGAGGCGGTCAACCGGTCGCCGGGGTGCCTGGAACCACAGAACCGCAGTTCAGACGGCCAATCCACCCCACTGGCCCGTGATCTTGAGGCGCAAGGTGTCCCCGTTCAACCGGGATATTCTGTAGGATGTCGGCGACTCGGGTACCGTCCGCGCGAAATCCCGCCTCAGAGGAGTAACCAGATGCCAGCTGTCACGCGCAGCCTGCGGCAGGAGCAGCGGCAATTGTCGGCCGAACTGCGGGCTCAGTCAAAGACCTAGGTCGAGATTGCGCGGGTGTTTGCCGAGCGCTACCACGTCAACATGCGCGTGGCCCTGCGGCTCGTGCGGGACTGGAGCCAACGCGACGCCGCCGAGGCGTGGAACGCCCGCTGGCCGACCGATCCGAAGACGTTCAAGAACTTCTCCTACTGGGAGCTGTGGCCCGGCGACACTGGGCACGCGCCGTCGCTGGCCGTGCTTGGCGGCCTGGCCGAGCTGTACGAGTGCAGCGTCGCTGATCTTGTGGCCGACGCCGCCGACTTCCGTAGTTCGGACGAGGTGCATCAAGCCCACCAGCAGCTGGCCGTGCTCGACCAGCCCGCGCGGGCCGACACCCTGGAGGAGTTCGTGGCGCGGCTCGACCAGGTAGACGCCCCTGAGCTGGCGCGGCTGGCATCCACCTGGACGCAGGCTGGCGGCAACCCGGTCAGCCGGCGGTCGCTCCTACTCAAGGTCAGTGCCGCCCTGTCGTTGGCCTCCGCCGGATGGGCCTTGGCACCCGACCCGGCCGCCGCCGACTCGCTGTCCGAGAACGCTCCGGCGGGCGACGATCTGTCCGGCATCTGGCACAGCCAGTACCACTACCCCAGCACTGGGCGGCGCAAGACCCTGACCGGCGAGCACTACGTCGTGTTGCGCCAGCACGGCAGTCGGTTGGTCGGCATGAGCCTGCCGCACACCACCGGCTCACGGTTACGACTGGAGCTGGCTAAGGACATGGCCGTGGCCACTGGCACCTGGCGGGAGCAGACCTCACCCGGTGGCTACTACCAGGGCGCCACTTACCACGGCACGCTGCAGCTGGTGGTGGATCCGGTCGGGCGGCGGATGAGCGGTATGTGGCTCGGCTTTGGCCGGGACTTCGCCATTAACAGTGGTGATTGGCACCTCAGCCGCTGCGAAACCGACACGTCGCTGGCCGCCCAGCGGGCTTATCACGCCAAGGTTTGATCGAACGTCGCTAACTCAGCACCGCGACGATCCGGGTGCCGGGCGTAACCGCCCCGGCCTCGATGCGGGCGAACAGGCCGTAGAGCATCTTGGCCTCATACACCCAGTCGGGCGTGATGCCGTGGCGCGCCGTGAAGTCGGCGATGAAGGCGTCCAGCTCGGAGCTTCGCTTGGCGTAGCCGCCGAAGTGGAAGTCGTACTCGATGGCCCAGTTCGAGGTCGCTTCACCGAACGCCTCGTGCTGCAGCCGCCGCACCTCGTCGTCGAGGAACTGGCCACCCTTGAGCACCGCAAAGCCGAGGGCGCGCTGCTCCCCACCGAGGCCGGCCGCGATCCCAGCCAGGGTGCCGCCGGTGCCGCAGGCGCAGGTGATGACATCGAAGTCCGTCGCAATCTCGGCGACCAGCTCGGCACAGCCCCGCACCGCCAGGCCGTTCGAGCCGCCCTCCGGCAAGACGTAGCAGGGCCCGAATTCCGCGATGAGACGGGCCAGCACGTTCGGTTCGGTCTTGCGGCGGTAGGTGGCGCGGTCCAGATACGTCAGCACCATGCCGCGGCTGGTGGCGTACGCCAACGAGTCGTTGAGCGGCAGGTGCTCCTCGCCCCGGATCACCCCGACGGTCTCAAAGCCCAGGTAGTAACCGGCCGCAGCCGTTGCCCGGATGTGGTTGGAGAACGCCCCGCCGAAGGTCAGGAGCCGGGTGAAGCCCTGGTCGCGGGCCGCCTCGAGGTTGTACCGCAGCTTGCGCCACTTGTTCCCTGGCACTTCGGGATGGATGAGGTCATCCCGCTTGAGCCACAGCTCGACGCCGCGTAGCTCCAGCCGCTCATCCCGCAGCTCGACCAGGGGCGACGGCAGACGTACGAGGCTCGCCAGGTCGTCGCCTTCGCCGCGGTTCATGCAGGTCAGCGTAGTAGCCGTTGCCCCATCCTGATCTCGCTGGTCGTTAGGAGGATCAGCCGTTCGAGATCTTGCCCGAGGTACCAGGAGGCGCTGAGCTGTCTCGATGTGTGACCCTGAACGCAGGGACAAGCGGCACCACAGGTTGTTACAGGGCTCGAATACTTGAGCCTAACCTGATGACGGCGGTAGGCCACTTCGTTACTCTCGTGGCTGAACACCGGACGATTCGGTAGAAGCCCGTGGTTCAATCAGGCAGTTCCCACTGTGATCTTTCGGTCTGAGTCTTTGGCCCGTTCAATAGCCGCACCTGTAACAGTCTTCCTTCCGGCTGCGACTCAGCAGCAGCCAGAGCATCAGGATGGCGCGTAGCGGGGTGATCGTATTGGACGCCTGCGGGCAGGCTGTCTTGTCATTTGACGTGACAGGATCAGCAAGTCTCTATTCGCAGATGGCTGGCGTACTGGCGGCGTTTGCCTTTGCCGCGGTTACACTGGTCCTGCCTGGCATGCATCGCCGTGCGTCAGTAGTCAGCAAGCGCGAGGAAGCTGCTGATGTGAGGTCAGATTCACTCGTGTTGCTCGCCCTCATATCAGCGTTCGTCAGCTTGCTGATCGCGACGCTTCAGTACTCGGTGTTGGCCGGGGAGCGGGGCTGCGCTCTTATAAAGGGGCGAGCCGCCTCTGAAGAATTTCTCGGCGGTGTAGCCTTTGCGTTTGCCGTCCTACTGCTGCTTTATGCAATAGTCCAACTCGTCGGAAACTCCGGCATTGCCGGCCTGAGCTTCCATGCTCGCCTGATTGTAACCGTGCTGGGCGCTCCGCTGGCCATCTTGTTCTTGACAACAGGAGCCTTTGATGTAGCTGCCACACCCTGGGCAGCAAGTAGCGTGACCGGCGAACTCGGGCCGAATCTCACGCCGTTTCGAAACTTCCTCGCCAACGTGTCGCTGCCTCTGTCTGCTGGCCTGTTCGCACTCTGCTTGATCGCGTGGTTGGTCGGATTTAGATTTCGCGGGAGAGAACCCCGGCTGAGCTTGGGGCGGTCAAAGTCGCACCTCTTGAAGACTCTATTCCCGTATCTCTCTCTTGTGCTCAGTGTTGCAGCCGTAACCCGGTCGGTTGGGCTGGATATCGTAAGGCCGGACGATCGGATTCACGACTGGGAAGTGGCCGCTTGGCTCTCGATATGCTGTGCGGTTCTGCTCCTCCAGGCGGTGCTACTTGCCTTCGACCATGGTAGTGAATACAAGGCGGAAATTGGCGCCGAGGCAGCTCAAACGGACCCGATTGCAAGTGGTGAGAACTCGAATCACATCTAAATTGAGCGTGCAACTAGTAAGGAGTCGTCGACCGTGGCAAAGCCTTCGAGGCTGGAAGCCGCCTTGCCGCTACTCGGAGCCTTGGCGCTCGTGCTTCTCATGTATGTCAAGCGTGCGGGACCACCACCTTCAAAGGCGTACCCGGGTCCGAGCGAGGCAGCGAAAGTCAATAGCATCCAAGAGACGCTTGAGCCGCTAAGTCGCGATGTTCTCGTCCGCCGGTCGCTGGACACATTTCCGGACGGATATCTTAATCATATCAGTATTATCCAGGGAGTCGCTCTGGGGCTGCTCATCCAGCAGGCCTTTAGTGTGCTGACATCAGAGAAGTATTCGACCTACCGGGTTGGCATCTTTGGTGAGGCCTTCCTGCTGTTTCTTGGTATAGTGATTGTCTCTTATGGGTATATCTGGTTTCTAACTATCATGCGCTGGACGCCACGGTTCTGGGACACGCTGGTCCCACTCACCCTCGGAGTGACCGAGATTATCCCTATCTTCCTGTTGGCATCGTTTCGTTGGTGGCTCGTCTTTATGGCCATTTTTGCGACCATGGGAGCTCTCGCCTTCAAGCACTCGCTGTCGAATCTGACGCATGCCCTATTTCCGAATGATTATCAAACGTATACCTTGGTCAGAACGTTGCTGCGGCGTCTGGTTGGTATATGCTTGCTTATGGCGCTGATATGCGGAGTCAGTCTAATTATTAGTCAGCCTCGCACGTGGTTCGTCAACACCTTGCCGTGGGGGCTGATAATCGTCATCCCTGTGCTCGTAGTGATGAACGAAAAAACTCTCGACCAGATCTACTTGAACTTCGGTGTACGCCGCTGAACCTGGAACAGACCGAGGATATGCGGCCGGAGGCTGACGAAGTGGAACGTTCCGAGTTGGTGCACCGGGAACTTTATCGACGGTAAAGCGTCGTATGGGGAGTTGGGCGTCGGTCGCAAACCCGTAACGCTACTCAACTTGCCTCGCGTCCCCTGGAGCCGTATTGGTCACTCCGTTGTCCGAGAGTGTGTCAAGCGACTTCATGAGGTGAAACATCGCCTTGGTGCGCGATGGCGCCCGCCAATACCGGCTGAACAGCCAGGTGTGAGCCGCCTGCGTCAGGTCCAAGAAGATCTCCCACTTCTCGTCTTGCGTTCGGTCCGACTGCTGCACAAGCCAGATCGCATAGACGTAGCGGATGATGATGTCTCTTATGCGCTGAGCCGGATACGCGAACACGACATCGAATATCTCAAGGTTCATCGCTGCAGCAATTTCTTCGATCTGCAGAACGGCAGCGGCCCTGTCTTCCGCAAGTCGGGAAGCGACCGTCTCAGACATTCCTGCGGGCAACTCCAGTGCCGACCACTTAGCGATGTTGACTAGGATGGTCGTCATCTGGGCCTCGAACGTGCGCCGCTTCCGGTGAAGTTCAAGCAGCCTCTCCTTGCGGGCTTCGAGACGTGGCTTGAACAGCCACTCGACGCCGAGCGCGACCACGCCCGAAGTGAGAGCCGAGATCAAGATGGTGGTGAGGGTGGCAGTCATCGGCTCCCTTTGCCATGGAACGATCGTAGGTAGTTTGCGCTATCTTAGTCTCAATTCCATCCCGGAGCGAGCCTTAGTCGATAACGGCAGTAAGCAATGTGTCGGCTGCTGATAAACCGTCGTGCCCACGTTTACTGGCCGTGCAGGAACCGCTCGTGGGCATCGTCGAGTTGGCTTGCACGGGCATTGAGGTCGGTCAGAGCGGGCTCGAAGAAGTCGGCTATCGCCTGGTCGTCGACGATGACAGCCAAGTTGTCGATAAGAATCTTCGTCGCCAGAATGACGAGCATGAGCGGAACTTGCGGTCGCACCTCCATTGAGTTGAGATTCGGAGTAAAAGTGCCATCCTCGTAGTGCAGGTGGTTACGAAACAGGTCGTTCCAGTCGCCATGCGTCTCGACAGAGCCACCGCGATACGCCTCGTAGACCTGGGGGCCGAGCAGACGGACTCGGGCTTCTGTGCTCGGATAGCCAATTGCGCCTCGGGATGGGAGCTGCGACACGTCGGTCACACCGCCTGCTTCAGCCGCGCGCTTAATCGAGCGCATCATGCGCTCCTCGATCGGCAGTACCTGACCGCCGCGCTGCTCGATGTTCTTCTGGATGTTGTCCCAGAGGTGTCGTTCGGCGATTAGGCTGTTTTGAATGTATTGGTCGAACCTAGCGCCGCTGCCGTCGTCCTGGAGTAGGTAGAGCAAGGTAGCCACGGTCTCGATGGCATCACGAAAGACAGACAGCTGTTGAAAGGTTTCTTGGTCCTTGAGCTCCCGCAGGGTCAGGCGCATCAGCTTCATGAGACGCACGATAAGGCCACGCACAACGGCGCGATTGCGGTCCAGTGGCCTCTCCGGTTTGAGGCCCGCGACGAGGCAAGTCCAATGTGCCATCTCTCTTAATAGGTAGAACGCCGCCTCCATGTGGGAGTTCTCCGAGGTGTCGGCCGCGATCTTTTGCCAATCCGGCTGGTATGGAGTGGGCAAGCCGTTGTCGGGTGGTTCAACATAGTTCATATCTCTATATTAGCTGGAGCGAGGGCTGTCGTCCTGTGGTTTTTCCGACGAGGTGACCACTCGTAGCACGCCGTTGCTCGTGGCTGTATATTGTGACGAGGAGGTCGTCATATGGCGGTGGTTGTTGAACCCACACTGACTGAAGAGAAAATCCGAGAGCTATTGGCGGAAAAGAGTGAGCAGCCGTCGCTAGACTTCAAGCGGTCGTCGAACCTCGATCAGCGAAGCGAGCTGGTCGAACTTGTCAAGGACATTGCTGCGATGCAGAGCCAGGAGCACGGTGGCTACATCGTGATTGGTGCCGACGATTACGGCAACGTGGTCGCCGATGTCACCGAGCGCGACGTCACCCTCTTTGATGAGGCAAACTTGCGGGGTAAGGTCCGCAAGTTCATTCCCGAGCCATTCACGATTCAGTCGGCGCATCATGTCATCGATGGCCACCGGGTAATCGGAGTTTACGTTGGTCCAAATCCGCACGGGTGGGCTGTTTTTAGCAATGTGGGTGACTACGTCGACCCGGGATCGGGAAAGACAACCGTCTGCTTCCGTCCCGGCGATGTACTCGTCCGACGTGGATCGGCAAGTACACGCTGGGAGACTTCTGATCAGGTGCGGCTTATCGAGCAGCTGATTGCAAGGCGCAAAGACACTTGGGCGGTGGAGATTACCGCCCAGTTGGCTAATATCGCAGCCGAAGCGGAAAAGACTCGCCATTTGCAAGACCTTCCAATCGAAGCCTTCACGTGGAAGATGGACGAGAAAGGCTTTGAAGATCTCGTCGCGGAGCTCATTCGCCGCAATGACGACATGCCTATTCGTCGCATTTTCGGTCGGGCCAAGGTAGATGCCGCGGCTCTGATTGGTGCGGATCAGGATGAGCTCCGTCGCTTGCTTGACAGAATATCCGTGATTGGCGCCATTGGCCTCTACTACAAGAGAAGTGTTTGGTTAGAAGAAGCTGTATCGAGCCTGATTGAAATTTATGGGCTTGGTTTCGACGATGCTGGTTATGGCCCCAAGGGCATTGATGATGTGTGGTTATGGCTTGATGTTGTTTGTCGAGCATATGCGCTTGGCGGACTCGCTGTTCGACTTCGATGCTGGTCGGATGTTCTACTTATCGCGACTCGGAAGTCAGATAAGGATACGTCGAATCATTATGGTAGCTGGCTTCGGCAAGCTTTGGTTATGGCATCGAGAGCTCATATATTTCAGACTGCGGAACAATCTGGCTTACTCGGCCGTGCTCACAACGTCGTGAGGTCGGTCGAGGCTTTGCATCCAGACATGACTGCAGACGATAACCGGGTGCTTAGTAGTCTCTGTCAGTTTGATGTGTACGCCGCCTTGGCTAACATCAACAAGCGAGGAAAAATCAGCACCGGCGACTTCTATACGAACTTTGCCCGCTACTTCAGCGCTAGGAGTATGCCGGCTTTTGCTGCTGTCATTGAGAGTCCTGAGGTGAGGCAAATTATTTTCGACGGGTCGGATAGGTTCTTGGCCGACGCTATTGCGGAGATAAACAGGCTGGCCGGAAGTGAGAGCTTCGCATTCAATGGCTACGATGGCATAACTGACGAGCGAGTTGCGAGGTTCGTTCAGGAAAATCGCAGTCAAGACAGCTAGATGATATCTGGCCAATCTTTGTTAGAAGGAATAGAGTCAGTCTATGGCACAGGTCTCTTCTAGTGGTAACGGGACCCTGGGCGGTTATCCGTCGTCACTTGTCGTTGCGTCCATGCCGTGGGTCTTCACGCAGCGATCGCCCTTGAGTTCAGACGGCTTCATCTCGGAGGCAAAGCGACGGGGGTTCGATCTAGACACTCAGGTTATTCGCGAGCTCTACCGACACCGGCTACTCGTCCCGTTCGTGTGGGCGCAAAATGAGCCGGACCCGTCGCTCGCGGTCTCCGTCGATGACGAGCCGGGTCGCGCGGGGACCTTGCTTACGGAACTGCGTCTTGCTCGCGAGACAGGCAGGTTGCGTGACCTTGCTTCGACGACCTTCCGGCCGCACCTGCCATTTGCTCGGCATGCACGGTTCAACCGGCGCTGGTGGAACGGGTTTCTCTACTCATGGCATCAGCTGCACGTCTTGTCGATCATGCCGTGGATACTGGAAGGGCGTCGGAACAAGTGGCGGGGTCGTGAACTGCGCGTAACGCTGCCAGCCCCTCATGAGCACTTGATCGAGCGGGCGACCGAGTTCAGGAGGCTTGCCATCGCGGCGACCGCTCTTGAAGCACGGTACCTTCCGAAGCTCGATCCCGAGTGGGTTCATGTCTCGGGCGCCAGTACCGCAGAGTGGAACGCCTACCGAGACTCCTTCGACCCGGTCGCGACGAGCCATACGCTCGGCTACTCTGCTACCCAGGCGAAGGACGATGCCGAGGACCTGCTGGAACTGGCGCATGACGTCGACCCGCTGGGTCGGTCATGGGGCAAGCTCGCGCGGCGAGCGCCGAAGAAGGCATGGGATGAGCTGAAAGGGCCAGCCCTGGCCGCGATGGACATGCGGCAGACGGCTGAAATCTTGCTCCTCTACTACGAAGACTTGGCCGGCCGTGGCTTGGCTGATCCGCTTCCGCAGCCGCCGTCGATGACCGTGCATCCCATGCACGACCGCTTGAGCTACCGCGACAGCACGTTAGACCAAGACCTGATGAGACTGGGAATATCCCCTCATCCCCGTGTCGTGTTGGCAGTGGAGGGCGAGAGCGAAGCCGTCCACGTGCCGAAGGTCTGGACGGAGCTGGGCTTCCGCGAGGTGCCCGAACTCGTGCGGTTACTTCGTCTCGACGGGGTGGACAGAGACTTGCAGAAGGTGGCTGCACTGGCAGCAGCGCCCTTGATCGGCGGACAGCGACTTCAGGGCAGCTGGGACCTGCTCAAGCCGCCCACTTGCCTCATGGTTGCGGTTGATCCCGAGGGAAAGTGGTCTCCAGACAGGGCGGCGAAGACGCGCGAAGACATCGTTGATGAGATCAGGAGTGTGCTTCGGGCGCAGGGCGCCAAGACCACCGAGGAAGAACTCGGCCTGCTCGTTGAGGTGCGGACGTGGTCAGCATCCTGCTACGAGTTTGCTCACTTCGACGATGACGAGCTGGCTGATGCCTTGATGGCCGTGCACGA
Organism: Amycolatopsis sp. NPDC005003; assembly: GCF_053600695.1. Taxonomy (NCBI): domain Bacteria; kingdom Bacillati; phylum Actinomycetota; class Actinomycetes; order Pseudonocardiales; family Pseudonocardiaceae; genus Amycolatopsis; species Amycolatopsis sp. NPDC005003. The sequence goes on from NZ_JBSGAI010000003.1 coordinate 117,404, forward strand.
GACGGTGAACGGCTTAACCCGAGATGAGTTGATTCGGGACTTCGCGAAGCTACGCGAGCGTTCGCGAAAGGGACATCAGCGGGTAGACATCAAGCACGTGTGGAGCCGGTGGAGCTACGAGCCGAGCAAGGTCGCGTTGGCTGAACAGCTATGGCTGGCGTTGAAGCGCAAGATCGATCGGTGCCGAGCCGAGGAGGACGCTCCCGTGCCAGAGATCGTTGAGGTGGTCTTGCGCGCACACGCTACTGCTCAACAGTGGCGATATGAGTCTTTTGTGCTGACGGCGGCCGAAGACCCAGAAGACCAGTAGGCGCTACCGCACCCGCCCGTTAGTGTCCCGCATCCGCACGTTGGCCTCAAGAAGTCGTCGGTGCACGGTGCTCGCCGTGGTGTCGAACTTCTCGGCGACGCGGACTAGCGACCAGCCGGATCGGTAGAGCTCTGCGGCTGCAGGTACATCCTCGGGGGCGAGGCCCCGCCTGGTGTTGAGGCCGCGTGCGCGAAGGTGCTGGCTGATGGTCTGAGTGCTGACGCCGACGAGAGTCGCTAGATCTCGGAGCTTGGCGCCCCCGCGATGACCGCGCACGAGCTCATCAACTTCGTCAGCTCGCAGCTGGCGGGCCGTACGCAAGGACGTGGTGTGATGTGTATCACAAAATTCGACGTTCAGCCACGCCTCGGCCATCTGGAGGACTCGTCGAACGGCGGCCGGAGGCCTTGAAAAGGCCTCCGGCAGGGCCACCGAGAATTCGATTTTCGCGCCCTGACCTGCGGTTTTGTACGCAGAGTAATCCTCTCGCTTGCAAGACGAGCGAGAGGGTTTTCGCTGTTCAGGGCCTGTTTTCGTGTTTTAGCTCCGCACGGTATGAGCCTGTTGGGTTGGTGTTGTTTAGGTCAGTGCGTCGGCGGCCACAGTTCATGGTTGGTGATGCGGTCGTCGGCGAGGTAGAGCTGGCGGAAGAGCGCGTGGTTGAGCAGTCGGCGCTGGTCGTCGGTGCAGCTTTGGTAGACCTAGACGGGGTCACAGGTTCGACCAAGGACGTGGTCGGCGGCGTCTGCGGTCAGTGTCGCCAGGGCGTCGGTGATCCGCCGTTGGCTGACGGTGGCGTAGTAGCGCTCGACGGCGTGTTCGGCGACGGAGACGTTCACGTACGGGGCCGTGCAGTTGCCCTGCTGGCGGTTGCGGCAGAAGAAGTAGGTGTATTCGTCGCGGCGGCGGGTTACGGTGTGCTGGATGATCATCCGTCCGGTGTTGCCTGATTGGTGGCAGTGCCCGCAGTACAGGGCGCCCTTGAGGTAGTGGTGGTGTACCCGTCGTCGTTCTCCGGAGGTGGTGCGGGCGTCGAGGACGGCTTGGACAAGATCGAACAGAATCGGGTTGACGAGCGGTTCGTGTCGGCCAGGAAGTTCTTCGCCGCGGTAGGTGATGTAGCCGAGGTAGTAACGGTCGCGCAGCATCCGGGCCAGCTTGCTGATCGACACCCGCTGTGCTGGGTACCGGGCTGTAGGACGGGTGCGCAGACCTCGTTGGTAGAGCCGCTCGGACAGCTGGTCGATGGTGAGATTACCGGCGGCGAACAGTTCGAAACCGAGCTGAACTAGAGGCGCGCGTTCCGGATCGACGATGATGGTGCGGATGTCACGGCCATCGGTGCGGTCGATGTGGTTGAGGTAGCCGAGCCGAGCGCGGCCGATCGTGCCGCCATTACGGGCCTTCTGCCCCATCTTGTAGGCGATGTCGGCGCCGGACTCGCGGGATTGGTACTCGTTAAAAGTGGCGAGGATGCCGTGCATCAGCTGTCCGACCGGGGTCTCGTCGACGGACTCGGTGGCCGAGATCAGGGTGACGCCCCGCTGACGCAGATCCGCCATGACGAGCGCGTCGTCGACCCGGTTGCGGGCCATCCGGGACAGCTTGTACACGATCACGTGATCGACGTCGTCGGTGTCGCGGATGCGAGCCAGCATCCGCTTGAACACGGCGCGCCTGGCGATCTCCACGGCTGACCGGCCCGGGTTCGACGTACTCTTCCACGATCGTCAAGCCGAGCTGTTCGGCTCTGCGGCAGCACGCCTCGCGCTGGGCCGGGATCGAGATCCCCTCCGGGGCATAGTCCCGCCTGACCTGACTTGCCGAGGACACCCGCAAGTAGATCACCGCCCGACTGGACGGTGGTGTGGTCGCAAGGTTGCTGACTTGGCGTCCGTGATGTCCTGGCTGCGTATCCGACTCGAGCATGACACGAGTAGAGAGCCACGTCGCGGAACCCGCGACCGCGCCGACAGCGGACGATTCGCAAAACCGCCTTGGCGGTGGCGGTGCCAGGTCAGGTGGCCGAACAGGTGGGTGCTTGCAGCCGGGCGTCCACGAGACGGAGCCGCCTGAGACAGGGCTGTTGCCTGTTACACCGGGCTAGACCGGGTCAAGCTGGGCCTTCTCCGGTAAGGTGAGATCCTTCGCGTGCTCGTGACTGCTGGATGGCTGGAGGTTGCCTCGTGTCTGACCCCTGGCTCTCTGCTGACAACATCGCGACTCACCTTGGTGTTACGAAGGACACGGTCTACGCCTGGATCGCAGAGAAGGGCATGCCGGCCCACAAGGTGGGTCGGCTGTGGAAGTTCCAGGCGAGCGAGGTCGATGAGTGGGTTCGAAGCGGCAATGCGGCCTCGTCGGGTGAGGGGGATCTTGGCGATGAGTGAGCAGACAGGAGAGGCGGTCAGTGGAGCTGACCTGTTCGGCTTGCCCTGTACCGGGAGGACGGATCGATGAACGGCCCGCTGGCGGCAGAGCGGCGGTACGCGCTCTCGTTCACCACGGGCGCCCTCTTGGCGCGAGAGGGCGCGCTGCTTGCGCCCGCCTACATCGAGCGGCGCGACTGGGAGCAGGTCCGCGACCAGGCAGTGGAGAGCAACCTGCTTCAGGCGCGGACCCATCGCACGGGAGTCCGTCTGGTCCGCGAGACCGTGAAGCGGCTCTCGGCGCTCGCCGACGACGAGGTCGAGCTCCTGACCGAGGCGACAGCCTCCGAGCGTGGATACCTCATGTGGGCCGCTGCTTGCCGCCGCTACGAGCTCGTCGGTGAGTTTGCTGAGGAGGTCTTGCGGGAGCGCTTTCTGCTCCTGGCCTCCTCGCTGGAATACCAGGACTTCGACAGCTTTTTCCGGACCAAGGCGGTGTGGCATGACGAGCTGGCTGAGATCAAGGACTCGACGCTGCAGAAGCTGAGGTCGAACGTGTTCAAGATGCTCCATGAAGCCGAGCTGTTGTCGGAGGCAGGGTTGATCAGGCCGGCCGTGCTGTCCGAGCGAGTTGTTGCCACCCTCAGCGCCCACACGCCGAGTGACCTGCGATTCTTCCCGACTCGGCAAACTGCAGCGCAGGGGGCTGCGCTGTGATCCCGGAGACTCTGCCTCAGCAGGAAGACCACCTGCTCGCGGTCCTCAGCGGCAAGCGGTTCCTTCAGATGGAGGGCCTGAGCAACGAAGTCCCGTTCTTTATTTATCCGTACCCTCCGGAAGAGGCGCTTGCTGTCGCGGCGGCCAAGAAGCGCATCAAGAACCGGCTGTCCAGTGCCGGAATCACCGTGTTCGAGATCAACCTCTACGACCTGTCTGTCGAACTCCTGAGGGAGCGAGGTGTCTGGGACCGGGTCCTTGCCATCGAGCCGGACCAGGACAAGGCCGACTTCCGCGAGATGCTCCAGGGGATGCTCGACCCGCAGCTGCACATCGCCCCTGCGATCCGAGACCGGCTCGCGCAGGAAGACTTCGACATCTTCTTTCTCACCGGGATCGGCGAGGTCTTCCCGCATATCCGCTCGCACAACGTGCTCAACAACCTGCAGTCTGTAGTCAAGGGCAAGCCGATGCTCATGTTCTTCCCAGGCCGCTACGAGCAGTCCGACACGTTGGGCTCCTCGCTCGTGCTGTTCGGTCGGCTCAAGGACGACCAGTATTACCGAGCCAAGAACATCCTGGAACAGGAGGCGTGAGCTCGATGCAGCTCAGCGAGATCTTCGCCAAAGACATCCAGCGCCCGATCGAAGGCGTCATCAAGGCCGACGACGTCGCACACCTGGGCACTGAGGTCGAGGAGTACGTCCTGACCAACGAGGCCGCGAAGGGCCTGGAGATCCTGCTCGAGGAGTACACGGACTACACCAACGCCAACGGTGTGTGGATCTCCGGCTTCTTCGGTTCCGGTAAGTCACACATGCTCAAAATGCTCGCCCACCTCCTCGGCGACGTCGACGGTCAGGACTACCCGCGCCAGAACGTTTCCGACAGCTTCCGGGCGAAGAGCCCTGATGCCTTCCTCCCAGGTCTGCTCAACAAGGCCGACCGTATCCCCGCCAAGAGCCTGCTGTTCAACATCGACCAGAAGGCCACCCTGATCAGCAAGGACCAAACCGACGCTTTGCTCAAGGTGTTCGTCAAGGTGTTCGACGAGAGCCGCGGCTACTACGGCAACCAGGGCCACGTGGCGCGGTTCGAGCGCGATCTGGACAACCGCGGCCAGTACGCGGCCTTCCAAGCAGCGTTCGAACGCATCGCGGGCATCCCCTGGTCTCAGGGACGCGAGCAGAGTGCACTGGAAGGCCCGAGCATCGACCGGGCCTTCGCCGAGGTCAACGGCGGCACTGCAGACGGCATCATCCGGCAGTACAGCGCCTCCTATTCCGTCTCGATCGAGGACTTCGCGGACGAGGTCAAGGCTTGGCTGGACAAGCAGGGCGACCCGGCCTTCCGGCTGAACTTCTTCGTCGACGAGGTCGGTCAGTTCATCGGTTCGGACACCAAACTGATGCTCAACCTGCAGACCATCGCCGAGTCGCTCAACACCAAGTGCTCTGGCCGGGCGTGGGTGTTCGTGACCTCGCAGGAGGACATGGAAAAGGTCATCGGCGACCGCACCCGCCAGCAGGGCAACGACTTCTCCAAGATCCAGGCCCGCTTCAAGACCCGCCTCAAGCTCACCAGCGCCGATGTCGAGGAGGTCATCCGCAAGCGTCTGCTGGAGAAGAACGACGCCGGCGTGGCCGCGCTGAGTACGATCCACGCCGACCAGCACGCCAACTTCAAGACGCTGTTCGACTTCGTCGACGGGGCCAAGACCTACCGCAACTACGCTGACGAGGCCCACTTCGTCGGGACCTACCCGTTCGTCAGCTACCAGTTCCCGCTGTTCCAGGCCGCGATCGAGGGCATCTCCGACCACAACGTCTTCGAGGGGCGCAACAGTTCGGTGGGCGAGCGCTCGATGCTCGGCGTCGTCCAGCAGGTCGCCAAGGACATCGGCAACGTCGAGGTCGGCCAGCTCGCCACGTTCGACAGCATGTTCGCCGGTATCCGCGCCTCGCTGAAGTCTGCCGCCCAGCGTTCGATCGACGTCGCCGAACGCAACCTCGACAACCCGCTGGCCATCCGCCTGCTCAAGGCACTGTTCCTGGTCAAGTACGTCGAGAGCTTCCAAGCGACCCCGCGTAACCTCACGGTGCTGGTCTACGACCGTTTCGGCCTCGACCTTCCCGCCCTCTCGGAGCAGGTCAAGGAAGCGCTGACCGTGCTGGAGACGCAGACCTACATCCAACGCAACGGCAACACCTACGAGTACCTGACCAACGAAGAACAGGTCATCGAGGAAGAGATCAAAAACGTCGACATCGACGGATCCGAAATCAGCGGGCGACTGTTCAAGATCCTCTCGGGTGACGTCATCAAGACGAACAAGATCCGCTACGCCAAGAACGGCCAGGACTTCCCGTTCGGCTTCAAGCTCGACGACCAGGCCCATGGCCCGCAGCGCGAGCTGGCGGTCCACTTCATCTCGCCGGAGTACGCGTACTCGCCCGAGGAGATCCGCATGCACAGTGCGGGCAAGGACGAGCTGCGCGTCATCCTCGAACCGGACGCTCGGCTGCTGGCGGATCTGCGGCTGTTGATCAGGACCGAGAAGTACATCAAGCGCAAGCAGAGCACCTCGATCTCAGCCACTGAGGGCCAGATCCTGCAGACCAAGGGTGCGCAGAACATCGACCGCGAGAAGGAACTCATCGAGCGGGCGAAGGTCTCGGTGGGCAAGTCCGCGCTGGTCATCAACGCCGCCGACGTCACCTCAAGCTCCCAGGACGCGCTCGTTCGGGTGACCGATGGCTTCCAGGACCTCATCAGCCGCACCTACACCCAGCTCAAGCTGCTTGGCGGTACGACCTACAGCGAGCAGCAGGTCGCCTCGGCAGTCAAGTCCGACAGCGGGCTGTTCGATGCCGAAACCGCCAGCAAGCTCTACGCGCCGGCGGAAGAGTTGTTGTCGTTGGTTCTCCGCAAGGAGACACTCGGCGAGCAGGTCACGATGAAGACAATTGTGGACAGCTTCACCACCAAGCCCTACGGCTGGGACCTGGCCTCGATCGAGGTCCTGGTCGCCTACCTAATCGGCACATCCAAGGTCACGCTTACGGTCGACGGCAACGTCCTCAAGCGTTCCGAGGTCGCTACGGTACTGCGCAACACTCAGAAGCACGCCCACGCCGTGGTGTCTCCCCAAAGAACTTTCGACGAGCGCAAGGTCGCCGCTTTCCGCAAGTTCTGCACCGACTTCTTCGACGAGGGCAACACCCCCAAGGACCCGCTGGAACTCGCCCGCCACGGGGCCGACAGGCTGCAGGCCAAGCGCGACGAGCTCAACGCGACCATCACAGGTTCGAAGTACCCGTTCGTGGCTCAGCTCTCGACTCCGATCGCTCTGCTTGACGAGGTGGTCGGCAAACCCGACGACTGGTACCTGACCGACTTCAACCTTGGCGACGACTTGCTCGACGCCAAGGAAAGCACCATCGACCCGATCCAGGCATTCCTCAGCGGTGGCCAGAAGGCCATCTATGACCAGGCGGCCGACCTGGTGGCCACCCACAGCAGCAACCTCGGTTATCTGCCCTCTGGGAGTGACGCGAAGGTGCGCGCCGCACTGGGCGACCCGAACGCCTTCCGCGGCAACAAGATGGCCCAGCTCAAGCAGGCCACCGACCAGTTGCGTGCTCAGATCGACGGGTTCGTCTCCAGCAACCGCGCGGATGTCGTCGAGGCGATCGAAGAGCGCAAGGCCGGGATCGAAGGCAGCGCCTTCTACGCCAAGGCAACCCCGGACGCACAGGAAAGCGTGCTGCGTCGAGTCGACCAGACGATCTCCCGTATCCGTGCTCAGAACCAGATCGCCCTTATCCGCGAGACTGGCTCGAGTTTCGAGGAGACGGTCTACCCGAGTCTGCTCGACCAGTTGGCCGCCGCTCAGCATGGAGACGACGATGGTGATGGTCGTACGCCGCCGCCAAAGCAGACCGTGTCGATCAAGACCATCGCAGCCACCGGCGTCTCGGGTGTGCTGGAGACAGAAGAGGACGTCGACCGCTACCTCGACGCCCTGCGCACGGCACTCATCCAGACCCTGAACGACGGAAAGCGAGTCTCTCTCTGATGGAAACCGCGCCGCTGAAGTCGTTCGCCACCTGGGCACGTACGACGCTCATCCGAGAGGTGACCGCCCGGATCGCGGTTGTGCTGGCCCCAGCCTCGCCCGAGCGAGTCGAGCAGCCCAAGGCCGTAGAGGACCTGGAGAAGGCGGTCACGGCGGTCGGCGGCGGCGAGAACGGCAAGGCAGCGGTCGCCGACCGGGTCGCCTACACCTGGTTCAACCGAATCGTCGCCCTGCGATTCATGGACGCCAACGGCTACACCGGCATCGGCGTCGTCTCACCACAGCCCGGCGTCGAAACCGGTCAACCCGAAATCCTGGCCGAAGCCAAGCGAGGCAACATCGACGCCGCAGTGGTCAGCACCAAGACCCGCGACACGGTCACGGCTCTGCTCAACGGCACCCGCCGAAGCGACGACACCCAGGGCGAGGCCTACGCCCTGCTGCTCGCGGACTACTGCCGCTACTGGAACCGCGCCATGCCGTTCATGTTCGAGCGGGAGGGCGACTACACCGAGTTGCTCATCCCGGCCAACCTGCTGGCCGACGAATCAGTGCCGAGTCGTGCGGTCAAGGTGCTCACGAAGGACGTGTGCCAGGACGTCGAGGTCATCGGCTGGCTGTACCAGTTCTACATCTCAGAGCGTAAGGACGATGTTTTCGCCAGCTTCAAGAAGAACAAGAAGGCCGGCGCCGACGAGATCCCCGCAGCCACTCAGCTGTTCACGCCGCACTGGATCGTCCGCTACCTCGTCGAGAACTCCCTAGGTCGGCTCTGGATGCTCAACCGCCCAACCTCCCGCCTTGTCGACCAGATGCAGTACTACATCGCGCCGATCGACGACGAGACCGACTTCCTCAAGATCTCCCGGCCCGACGAGCTAAAGGTCGTCGACCCGGCCTGCGGCTCGGGCCACATGCTGACCTACGCCTTCGACTTGCTGTACTCCATTTACGAGGAGGAGGGCTACGCACCCGCCGAGATCCCGAGCCTGATCCTGGCTAACAACCTCTTCGGCGTGGAGATCGACCCGCGAGCCGGGGCGCTGGCGGCGTTCGCCCTGACCATGAAGGCCCGGTCCAAGCAACGCACGTTCTTCAACAAGCAGGTCGATCCCAACGTCTGTGTTCTTGACCCGATCCGGTTCACGCCCGATGAGATCGAGTTCCTATTCACAAGAGGCGGTGACAAGCACGAGGAGACGGCCTTCTGGAACCAGTTCGAGGACGCCGACATCTTCGGGTCACTGATACAGCCCGATACGGAACTAACCGCTCGGGTCGCGTGTCATTTTGAGTCGCTCGACGACGAGGGAGACATGCTCAAAGCGGATATAGCCAGCAGGGCAGCTCGCGTCCTAACGCAGGCTAGATACCTGACCGAGCGCTATTCCGTCGTCGTCGCGAACCCGCCCTACATGGGCAGCAAGAACATGGACGTCCGTCTCGCAGAATTTACCAAAGCTACGTATCCGAGCGGAAAGCAAGACCTATACGGCTGCTTCGTGTTGAGAGCAATGAACTTGGCGTGTCCGAACGGATTTGTCGCCGAAGTCATTGGTGACACCTGGATGTCGATTGTAAGCTTCGAAACTCTGCGCAAGCACATCCTGACAGGTCACTCATTTGACAGTTTTATCCACCTCCGTGATGTGTCCAATCATCCAGATATTTTTGGCGCGAATGCTGCCTTCGTTCTTTCGATGGCTGGCGCCCAAGGTCGAATGACGCCCTTCGTTCAATTGACCACATTGGCCGTGGAGGAAAAGCGTCAGGCACTCCTGAGAGCCATTGCGGAACCGACCTGCGGTTGGCGGTTCTCGGCATCGTCGAACGATTTTGCCAAGGTTCCCGGTTCGCCTATCGCGTACTGGCTCTCTGACGCCAAACGCGCTGTGTTCGATCTGCCCGAAAGCCTGGGTCGGTTCGTAGAGACAGAGGGGCAGAACAAGACGGCCAACAACGACCTGTACCTGCGGTTCCACTGGGAAGTATCGCGTCGGGATTGTAGGCGCGACAAATGGATCCCCTACGCGAAGGGTGGCACCTTCAGGCGATGGTTTGGAAACGTGGAGAACGTGGTCAACTGGACCCCGGCCGCGCGAAGCGAATACCGACGCAACTCATCGTGTCGAATTATTGCCGAGGAGTTCTGGTACCGCCAAGGCATCAGCTGGACTGACATTACCTCGAGCGGCACGGGGTTCAGGTTCCTTCCGGAAGGCGGGACCTTCGACATGGCCGGCCCAACCGCTTTCATTGCACCTGAGTTGAGTCTCGAAACTGTGTTGGGGTTTCTGAACTCCAGTCTTGTTGAGAGTCTCCTACCGGTGTTGAACCCAACGTTGCATCTCCAGCTCCGCGACGTAAAGGCGCTTCCATTTTCAAAGTCACTCCTGGACATTGCATGGCTCTCGCCGAATGTGACAGCTGCTGTGGCGTGCTCTAGGTCGGATTGGGACTCTTTCGAGACCGCCTGGGATTTCCGTATCAGTCCGCTGGTGGCGCTGGCGATCGCAACTGAGGCTTCTGAGGCGGATGTCAGCGCCAGCAGGATCGCCCCCGAATTCGGCGGCACAGACGGTTCACGAGGACGACCTGCCGGCGTGGTCGCTACGCTCGAAGACATTGTCTCCGCATATTCGGCCGAAAGTGCGACGGCCGCGGCTCGGCAGCAGTCTCTGGAGGTCGAGAATAACAGAGTCGTCGCCGAAGCCTACGGTCTTGAGGACGAGGTTCAAATCCAAGTCCCCCTACATCGCGTGTCTTTGACAAGAAACGTCGAGTATCGGTATGGCCCGGGGAAGTCCCCCCAGGAATACTTCGCCCTCGAGTGGACCGATCTCGTCGTCGATCTTGTTTCCTACGCTGTGGGCTGCATGTTCGGCCGCTACAGCCTCGACAAGGAGGGGTTGATTCTTGCCGACCAGGGTGCGACGTTGCAGGACTATTTCGACGCGGTCCCATCAACAACCTTCGCGCCAGATGCGGACAACGTCATCCCGATCGTCGATGGCGACTGGTTCGCGGACGACATCGTTGCTCGCTTCCGGGCCTTCCTTCGGTCAGCATTCGGGGAACGGAATTTCGAAGAGAACCTTGCCTTCGTGACGGAATCGCTCGGAGTGAAGGGTATCCGCGATTACTTCGTCAGGTCGTTCTACAAGGACCATGTCCAGCGGTACAAGAAGCGCCCGATCTACTGGCTGTTCTCCAGCCCCAACGGCTCCTTCAATGCGCTCATCTACATGCACCGTTACACGCCCTCCACAGTCTCGACGGTGCTCAACGAGTACCTGCGCGAGTACCGAGCGAAGCTTGCGTCGAGCCTGCAGCAGCAGGAACTGCTGGCTGCCAGAGGGGGCTCTCCGCGCCAGCAGGCCGCTGCACAGAAGGAGGCGGACCGACTACGCAAGGTCCTTCTGGAGCTCGACGAGTACGAGCACGACGTGCTGTACCCGCTGGCGTCACGGCAGCTCGCGATCGACCTGGACGATGGCGTGAAGGCCAACTATCCGAAGTTCGGTGGCGCCCTGAAGAAGATCCCTGGGCTTGGGGGCAGCAATGAGTGACGCCGCCACCGTCCGGCCGCACCTGCTGCGTTGGTTCGATAGCCGCCGGGTCGTTTTCTGGCACGACGCAGAAGGTCGGTATGCCGCGGAGATCGACGGCCTCGACTTGCCTGGCATCCAAACCATTCGCGTCGCCAACGACGAGTTCTCCATCAAGAACAGGTTGCTGCGCGATAAGCCGGAGGGCAAGTTCCTGGTCTACCGCTCGGGTCGAGTACCTGGTGGCGTTGGGAACTGGCTGCTCGATCTGGAGCTGGCCTACGGGGTCTTCACGGCCGACCGCGCCGCCCTGGTCGCCCAGGATCTCGGCCTCACGGGTAAGGGCATCGTGGAAGTCGTCCAGGCGTATGAGAAGTTCTTCAACGCCACGAAGCGCCTACAGAGCCTCAAGGCACTCCTCAACCCCGAGGACGACGCGACCGATCTGCGCGCCAAGATGACCGCCGTGGTGCTGGGCCTTAAGGACTCGCACAGCCTGCTGGAGATCACGCGCACCCTCCTGACCGAGAACGCGAAGGGCCAGCATGCCAAGTACGACGCTCTTGTCGACTTCGGCCTGGATGGCTTCTACTGGCAGGGCGTGGCCCGGATATACGGCTACCAGTCGGCGTCGCCGAGCGTCGATGACCTGGTGCTGTGGACCTTCAGCAGAGCCATTGAGGGTTTTAAGTCGGAGCGCCCAGGCGGTCTGCAGAATATCCAGCTCGACTTCGCCAGCCTGCGCAACGACCGACGCAGTCAGGCCGCCATGGCGACGCTCGCCAAGCGGGCGGCCGGAGACCTGGACTACAAGTCGAAGATCGAGGACGCCAGCTTCCGCGACCTGGTCGGCGTCGACTTGTTTGAGGAGACAGATCAGAAGATCATCAGCGATCTGGCGCGAGCGGTAGCCGAGCAGACCGTCACTCCGCGCGAGGTGGCCGAGGTGGTGCGCCAGCGGCAGAGCAGTGTCTGGGCCGACGGTTACAAGCAGCTCTACACGGCCGTCGCCAGTGCGTCGGAGCTGCTGGGCGAGCTGGCGTCGCTGAATCTCGGGATGCAGTCGTTCGACGACGGGCTGGAGCGGTATCGGGACAGGTGGTTCCGTATTGACCAGCTGTATCGCCAGTTCGTCTTCGCCGCGCGCACGGCGGAGTACCCGAAGCCTCTGGAGACACTTCGCGGGCTGGTCGAGAAGCATTACACCAACAAGTACGTGTATGAGCTGGGAAACGCCTGGCAGCAGCAGGTGGACCGGGTTGAGAAGTGGCGTTCGATTGCCCTGTATTCGCAGACGGCCTTCTACGTCCGCTATGTCGAGCCGCTGGTGCGCGACGGCGACAAGAAGGCCGTAGTCATCATCTCCGACGCGCTGCGCTACGAGGTGGCCGACGAGCTTGGCTCGCTCATCCGGCGGGAGGACCGCTTCGACGCTAACTTGGACGCCGTGCTCGGGGTGCTGCCCAGCTACACTCAGCTCGGCATGGCGGCGCTGCTGCCGCATGCGACGCTCAAGCATTCGGCGGACGCCAAAATTGTGCTTGCGGACGACCAGCCGACGAACAACACCGCTTTCCGCAGCAAGATCCTGGAGAGCGTCGGCGGAGCGGCGATCCAGGCCGAGGACTTCAAGGCCCTGAACGCTGAGGAACGGCGCGAGCTGTATAAGTCCAACCGGGTCTTGTACGTCTACCACAACCGAATCGACGCCACGGGGGATAAGCCAGGCACCGAACGGCAGGTCTTCGAGGCAGTCGATGACACCCTGCGTGACATTGTTGACCTGGTGAAAAAACTGGCGAGCGCCAACGCCACCAACATCTTCATCACTACCGACCATGGCTTCCTGTTCCAGGAAGAGGCACTACCCGACACGTTCTTCCTCTCGACCCAGCCACAGGGCGATGGCATCAAGGTCGTCAACCGGCGCTTCGTGCTGGGCAACGGGCTCAAGCTCGATAACGCCTTTGCCACCTTCGAGGCCACCCAGCTCGGGCTGGAGAGTGACCTGGAAATCCAGATCCCCAAGTCGCTCCACCGTCTGCGGCTGCCCGGCGGCGGTTCCCGATTCGTGCACGGCGGGGCGACGTTGCAGGAGATCGTCGTGCCGGTGCTGGCGGTCAATAAGAAGCGCAAGAGTGACACCCGGCTGGTCAACGTGGAGGTGTGGCCTGAGTCCGACAAGATCACCACTGGGCAGGTTGTCGTCCGACTCTTCCAGACCGAGCAGGTCAGCGACAAGGTCAAGGCCCGCACGCTCCGTGCTGGGCTCTATGTTGGCGAGACTCTCATCTCGAACGTCGTCGACCTGACCTTCGACCAGACCTCCTCCGACAAGCGCGACCGCTACCAGAGCGCCCGGATGCTGCTCAGTCAAGACGCCAACGATTACAACAACCGGGCCGTCGAGTTCCGCCTGGAAGAGCGCATCCCCAACACCAACCAGTGGCGAGTCTTCGCCAAGGCGGTTTACACATTGAAGCGTTCGTTCGCGTCCGACTTCGACTTCTAGGAGCGAGCAGAGATGAGCGAGACGGAGAACGAGACGCCAGAGCCGACTGCGCCGCGGCAGACTGACCTCGACTTCAAGATCAACCTACTGTTCCCTGGGGTCGTCGTACGCAAGGACCTGGTGAAGGCCGTCAAGGGCAATGCCATCGTGCCGTCGTATGTGCTGGAGTACCTGCTCGGGCAGTACGCCGCCTCAGACGACGAAGCCACCATCCAGGCCGGTATCGACACCGTCCGCAAAATCCTGGCCGAGCACTACGTGCACCGCAACGAGTCCGAGTTGGTCAAGTCGACGATCAAGGAGCGTGGCCGGCACCGAATCATCGACAAGGTCGTCGTCACCCTCAACGAGAAGGCCGACGTCTACGAGGCCGAGTTTGCCAACCTCGGCATCAAGAGCGTGATCGTCGACTCGCCGGTCGTCAGAGCCCACCCCAAGCTGCTGGTCGGCGGCGTCTGGTGCATCTGCGACATCGAGTATTTCCATAGCGACGACCACTGGGACGTGCCTTGGAACCTTGGCTCGATCAAGCCCATCCAGCTGTCCAAGTTCGACGTCGAGCAGTACCTTGAGGCCCGCCGAGGATTCAACACCGAAGAATGGATCGACTTGCTGATCCAGTCCATCGGCTTCAACCCGGCGATCTTCAGCAGGCGAGGGAAGTTCTTCCAGCTCGTGCGCCTCATTCCGTTCGTCGAGCGCAACTATAACCTCGTCGAACTCGGCCCCAAGGGCACCGGCAAATCCCACATCTTCTCGGAGTTCTCACCTCACGGAATGCTTATCTCCGGTGGCGAAGTTACCGTCCCCAAGCTCTTCGTCAATAACTCCAACGGACGCATCGGCCTGGTCGGATACTGGGACGTCGTCGCCTTCGACGAGTTCGCCGGCAAGAAGAAGCGCGCCGACAAAGCGCTCGTAGACATCATGAAGAACTACATGGCGAACAAGTCATTCTCTCGTGGTGTCGAGACGCTTGGCGCCGAGGCCTCAATGGTCTTCGTCGGGAACACCTCGCACACCGTGCCGTACATGCTCAAGAACTCCGACCTGTTCGACGAACTGCCCGAGGCCTACCATGACCCGGCCTACCTCGACCGTTTGCACCACTACATTCCCGGCTGGGAAGTCGACATCATCCGTGGCGAGATGTTCTCTGACGGCTACGGGTTTGTCGTCGACTACATCGCTGAAGTCCTCAAGTCGATGCGCTCGGAGGACTACTCCGACCGCTACCAGCAGCACTTCACGCTGTCGCCCGATATCTCGACGCGGGATCGCGACGGCATCCACAAGACCTTCTCCGGCTTGATGAAGATCCTCTATCCGGGCGGCGAGGCCACCCGCAAGGAAATCGAGGAAATCCTCCGGTTCGCCATAGAGGGACGTAAGCGCGTCAAAGACCAGATCCTGCGCATCGACTCGACCATGGCCGAGGTGAAGTTCGGTTACTTCGACAAAGAAGGCACCTGGTATGCCGTCGGCACGCTCGAGGAGGACCAGTACCCCACGTACTACCGCCCGGTCCGCACGGGCACTGAGCCAGATGAGGCACCGGCAAACGCGGATCCGCTGGGAGCCGGCGCGGCGTCCGCTGAACTGTTCCAGGGACATCGGGAGTACCATGAAGGTCAGCGTGGCGTCTCGTATGACGAGCTGCTCGTCCCGTACTTGCAGGGCGCCTCACAGATCACGATCGTCGACCCCTATGTGCGCATGTTCCACCAGGCCAGGAACCTGATGGAACTCACCGAGGCGATCGCTCGCGGCAAGGACCCTGCGGACGAGGTTGCGCTCAAGCTCATCACGGTCGAGAACCAGGACGGTCCGGAGAAGCTGCAAAAGCAGTACGAGTACCTCGTGCAGATCAAGCAGAGCGCGGCCGTGCTCGGCATCGTCTTCGACGTCGAGTTCGCTGAGCCCCGATCGATCCACGACCGCTCGATCAGCACCGACACCGGCTGGAAGGTCCTGCTCGGGCGCGGCCTCGACATCTTCCAGCGCACGAGCGACAGCCCGTTCGACCTCGCCACGAGGTACCAGAAGTACCGCGGGCTCAAGGCCTTCGGCATCACGTATCTTCGAGAACCTTGCGGAACGGAACAGGGCAACGGCAGCTGATCAGTGTCTGCGGCGAGACGATGTAGAACCCCAGTCAGCGACCAGTCAGACGCCGAAGCAGGCGACCCCACCAAGAGCTCTGGGATGCGTGGGCGACATCGAGGATGTGGCGGTCCGACTCGCGGTTGAGCTGGATCTCATCATGTGTGAAGTTGCGCGCCCACTTGATCGTGCCGTGATCGATGACGTAGTGAGACTGGCACGGCAACGCCCAGTTCCCGATCGATGGCCATACCGTGACCGTGCCGTCAAACGTGAGCACCCACTGAGCCGGTGAGAGGGGCGTGATGACCTCACGACCACAACCGCAGGCACACAGGTGTGCGGCGGTGGAGAACCGGGCTGATACGTAGAGGTGGCCTGGCTCCAATTCTGTGGGTAACGACGTCACGAACTCGGGAACGATCCGCGTCTCCCTCATGCTGCATCCCCATTTCCGTTGCGCATGGTTCCCGTGAAGATTCGGTAGACGGTCTCATCAACCGACTCGAGCTCGGCGTAGTACGTGAGGTACTTCTTCCAGTTGATGACCGCGAGCATTGCGTTGAGGCAGTTGAGGTCGGCGGTCTGGATGTTGCGGTCGTACTCGTCGGGCCTACCGGTCGCGGTGGAAATCGCGCCGGCTGACATGCCGGGGAAGTGGTTCACGACGGCCAAGAGCCCGGAGAGGTGCCCGCCTTCGTTTTGGATGCCCATGCCGACCTCGATCGCGGGGATGCCTCGCTCGTGGAGCCAAGCGAGGATCGCGTTCTTGTCGTCCGCATCGGCGGCGGCCATGAAGACGAAGGTGCAGCAGCCGAGGAGTTCAAGGTTGTCGGCGGTGATGAAGGCTGGGTGCGCGGTGATACCAGTGTGCATGTGGGAGTAGACGCGGGCGAAGTGTTCGGCCTTGTTCGGACGCAACTTGAGGTCCTCGATGTCGGCAGCACCTGGAGCGCGGTAGGCGTTGTGGTTGTCGAACACATCGCCGTCGAACAACTCGATGGCGTCGACCCAGGTCTTGGACACCTGGTCGAGGATGAAACTGCCGGTGCCGCCCAGGCCGATGATGCCGATGCGGTGGCCTCGGAACTTCGCGTTCATCTCAGCGAGACCCGCGCGAGCGGTGCCGGTGTCGGGGTATACGAACGGCAGGTCGTCTGGAACCTCGGTCCAGCCAGCACCCGGCGTCGCCGTCACGGTCGGGTCGAGTGCCTTTGCGGGATGGCTCAGGATCCGCACGTACGAGGTGATCTTGTCGTAGGTGTTTGCGTAGGCGCCGGTGTTCTTCGGCTTGCTGGAGATCATGAAGTTCGCGCTGAGTTCCGGGGTAATGGCGTGACCGTCAGGTGACGGACCTGGGATCGGCTGCCCGTGCTGATCGCAGGGCTGCTCGCCGATAAACCAGATCCGGTGGTCGCCCGAGCCGTCCTGGACGATGTCGCCGCTGAACACGACCGGCAAGGCGAGCCTCCCGTACGCCACCGCCTTGGCGGCGGCGACGTACGGGACACGCTCGACGATCAGGTGGTTGCCCTCGAACGAGAGGCAGTAGTCCTCATCGAGCAGTCGACGAGTCGACGGATCACGATCGAACGGTGACGTAGACATCGAAGACCATGTTTTCCTTGACCTTGACGGTGCCGCCGGGCTGGAGCGAGCCAGCCCCACCGCCGTTGTGCCCGCGCGAGTACTCGATACGCGCGACGTCTCCGTCGTTGAGCGGCTTGTTCGGGAACGCCAAGTTGTAGACCTCCTCGTAAGAGATCACCTTCTCGTCCCATTGGAACTCGCGGGTGTTGACGAAGATCGTCACGGCGTGCTCGCCGTGCCCAGGATTGTTGCCGGGACTCATAGTCCCTCCCTGTGTCAGGCCCCTGCTGGGGCTTTGCTATGACTGTATCAGCAAAGCGTCATCACGTGTGTCAAGACACGCCATGTCGTGTCACCAGGACGGCAGTTCCGCGCTAAGCTCACCTTCATGGAACGGAACTGCGCAGCGTCGGCGTACCCGATATGGACAACGTGACAGGCGCCTCCGACACTTCTGCGAGCGTGGAGGGGCTCGATCTCGCCCGGCTGGGCGAGATGCTCCGCGAGCGCCGCGGGAAGTTGTCCCTGCGCCAAGCCGCAGCCGAGGCTGGCGTCAGCTTCAGTACCTTCACCCGCGTCGAAGCTGGCGCTCAGCCCGACCTCACCTCATTCACCCTCCTGTGCGCATGGCTCGGCGTCTCCCCGGGGCAGTTCTTCACGCCCGTCACCGAACGCCAGGTCGCCCCGATCGACGAGGCGATCGCGCACCTCGCCGCCGATCCGCGGTTGGCGCCGGACGCGGCCTTGAAGATTGCGGACGTCCTCCGCAACATGTACGACGTACTCGCCAAGGCGCCGGCGCAGCGGCAGGTAGTGACGTGCCACCTACGCGCCGCATCTGTGCTTCGCCCCGGGGTTCCCCATCGCCTCAACTCGCTCCTCGGTGAGATGCACGACAAGTTGGCAGCTCGCGTGGCCGGCGGGGAGCTGTGACGCTACGCCGCGGGTTCAAGGCTGAAGCCGAACGAGAGGCGGCAAGGGTCCGGAATGAGCTGGGTCTCGCCTCCCACGATCGCCTTGACCCGCGAGACCTCGCCAAGCACCTCAGTGTCTCGATCGTTGACGCGGGTGAGCTTGTAGACATTGCAGAGCTTGAAGATCTGGAGCGCCTCCAGGCGTTTGCTTTTTCCGCAGCCACCTTCGAGATCGAGCAGCGCAAGATCATCGTGGTCAGCCCGTTGCGCAAAACTGGCCGCCAGAACAGCGACATCGCGCACGAACTCGCGCACGTCATGCTCAAGCACGATCTGTCTGAGATCCGCGAAGTCGACGGGATGCCGTTCCGGACCTGCAAGCCGGACGAAGAGGAAGAGGCCACCGCCTTCGGGGGAACACTCCTCCTGCCTCGGCCTCTGCTTCTTAGTGCTGCGCGGCGCCAAGCCTCGATCGAGCAGATCGCCAATCAGTACGACGTGACCGTCGAGATGGCGCGCTTCCGGTACAACACCACTGGCGTCGCCAAGCAAGCCATGTCCCGCTAGTCCCGCCCGCTACGTGGGAGCGATCCGAAATATGAACTGATCGGTTCACGATCGTGGTCGTCCGTGGGTGTCGCGGGTGGGGATGCCGCGTTCGCGGAGTTTGGTCAGCACGGTGGTGTGGTCGATGCCGAGGTGTTCGCCGACTCGCGCTAGTGACCAGCCGAGGTTGTAGAGGTGGATCGCGTCGTCGACCTGCTCGGGGGAGAGTCCACGGCGGCGCATCGGCACGTCGTGTCGTTTGAGGATGTTGCTGACCGTGCGCCGTTCGATGCCGAACCGGGTACCCAGCTCGTACACGGTTGCTCCGGCTTGGTACCCAGCGATGAGGTCCTTGACCTGGTCGGCGTCGAGTTGCCGTGCACGACTTGGTTTCGGCCGGTTTGCGGGCGGCGGAGCGGGCGTGGACGGGTCGGGGAGCTTCCGGAGCAGCGTCTCCAGGGCTTCTACCTGGGGTTTTGTGTTGTAGTAAGTTCCCCCAAGGTCCACCCCATCGGTCATTGCACGAATTCTTTCTCACTTCGAGGCCTTGGCCCAGGTTTTCCTCCTGGGCCAAGGCCTCGAAGTATTCGACCCACTCGATTTCCGTGATCGGCGGGCACCGCACTTCGGTTGTCCAGTGCCCGCCTTCCTCAACGGGCGATCGTCGGGAAGCGGCGTGACCAGTGCTTGTCGTCGATCGCTTGGACGACGAACCGGGCGAGGTCGGTGCGGGGGATGCTCGTGCCGCCCTTCGGGTTCACCCCGTCCTCGACTCGGTACGTCCCTGTCGGTGGCTCGTCGACGATGCGGGCGGGCCGGACGAAAGTCCAGTCGAGCGGGCTTTCCCGCACGATGTCCTCCATCAGGCGCATGTCGCCGTAGAGCTCGCCCATCAGGGTGCGGGCGACGGCTCGGTACCACAGCGGGTGGTTCGGATCGTCTTGGCGCGCGCCGCTGGAGGAGAGGGCGAGGAGACGGCTGACGCCGGCCGAGGCCATGGCTGAGACGAGCGTGCGGGCGCCCGACGAATAGAGCCCGCCGGCCGTTCGGCCCGCAGGCCCGATCGCCGAGATGACGGCGTCTTGGCCGGTCACGGCCGCGCGCACGCTGTCCGGATCGCGGATGTCGGCCCGGACGACGTCGAGCGGCGCGTCGTGGACCGGCCGGAAGGCCGCCGGATCGCGCACGGCCGCGGTGACCGCGTGGCCGGCGTGTAGTGCCTCCTCGACGATGACGTGGCCCGTGGCGCCGTTCGCCCCGAACACGACGAGCGCGCTCATCGGCTGTCCTCCTCGGTCTGCGAGCGGGGAATGACCGGCACCAGGACGGCGGAGACGAGACAGGCCGCGATGGCCGGCAGAACTCCGGCCACGAGGCCGGCCGTACCGCCGTCGAGTCCGAAGTAGAGGGTTCCGGCGACGGCCACCCCCAGTGCGGTGGCCAACTGCTGCACGGCGTTGAGGCTGCCGGAGGCACTGCCGACCTCGCCGGGGTCCGCGGTCGACAGCACCGCCTGGATCAGCGGGCCGAACAACAGTCCGAGCCCCAAACCGGCCACCAGCATCGGTGGCAGGGACGGCGCGGAGAACACCGCCGCGCCCGCGATCCCGAGCAGGCCCACGATCTCCACTCCCAAGGCCACGTGGAGGACCGAGCGACCGAGCCGGCGGGTCAGCCGCGGAGCGGCGAGCGATCCGAGCATGATCCCCGCGGCGACCGGGGACAGCGCCGCGGCGGTCTGCAGGGCGGAGTGGCCGAGATCCAGCTGCAGGTGCAGCGAAAGAACCAGCAGCAGTCCACCCAGACCGGTGAAGAACACGACAGCCACGACGAGCCCGCCGACGAAGGCTCGCTTGCCCAGCAGGCTCGGCGCCAGAATCGGGGACGGACCGGTGCGTTGGCGGCGGCCGAGCAGACCGAACGCCGGCACTCCCGCCGCGAGCAGGGCGAAGCTCCACCACGGCCAGCCGAGCTCGCGGCCCTGGATGAGTGGGTAGACCAGCAACGCCGACCCCGCGGTCACCAGCGCCACGCCCACGGGATCGATCCGCGTGCCGGGGTCGCCGGGATCGGCGGGCATCCAGCGCACCGCGCCGAGGACCGTGAGCACGCCGAGAGGCAGGTTGACCAGGAAGATCAGCCGCCAGTCGAGCCCACCTGGATCGAGGGCGATCAGTCCGCCCGCCAGGATCGGGCCGCCGATCCCGGCCAGGCCCATGACCGGGCCGAACAGGGAAAACGCCCGGCCGCGCTCCTGTTCGCCGAACACCGCGGTCAGCACGCCGAAGCCCTGCGGGATCATCAGCGCACCGAACGCGCCCTGCACGACACGGGCC
Source organism: Amycolatopsis sp. NPDC005003 (assembly GCF_053600695.1). NCBI lineage: Bacteria > Bacillati > Actinomycetota > Actinomycetes > Pseudonocardiales > Pseudonocardiaceae > Amycolatopsis > Amycolatopsis sp. NPDC005003. Next base: position 138,427 of record NZ_JBSGAI010000003.1, read on the forward strand.
GCGATCAGCACGGACGGGTCCGGGGCGGCCGCGCACGCAGCGGAGGCCAGCGTGAATCCGGTCGCACCGATGACGAACAGCCGTCGCCTGCCCCACCGGTCGCCGAGCCGTCCTCCGACGACCAGCAGCACACCGAACGCGAGGGTGTAGCCCGCGGCCAGCCACTGCAGGGTCGCCTCGCTCCCGCCGATCCCGGCGCGCACCGAGGGCGCCGCGACGTTCATGACGGTGGAATCGAGCAGGTCCATGACCCCCGCGAGCAGGACGACGCCCAGTACCCGCCATCGCCACCGGTAGGGCGTCGCCGCGCGTTTCGTGGCCAGCAAGGTGCTCATCTCGTCTCCGATTGTTGGCGAACAGTGTTCGTAGCGAACAGTGTACGTGGCGGACGGTGTTCGTCAACGATAGGCTCGGCGCATGCCCGGAAGCCCGCGAACCCGCCCCGCCAAACCGGCCTTGAGCCGGGAGTCGATCGTCGCCGCCGCCCTCGACCTGGTCGACGAACTCGGCTCGGCCGCCGTGAGCATGCGCCGCGTCGCCACGGCCGTCGACACCGCGCCGGCGTCGCTCTACGTCTACGTCGCCGACCGGCAGGAACTGATGGCGCTGGCGCACGATCTCGCGGTGGCCGGCGTCGACCTGCCGGCCGATGCCGACGGGAACTGGCGAACCCGGCTCGAGCTGCTCGTCGAACGCACGGTGAGCGCCCTTGCGGCCCACGGAGATATCGCCTCGGTCGGCCTGACGCATCTGACACCCGGCCCGAACTCGCTGCGCATCACCGAGGAAATGCTGCGGTTGTTGCGCGTGGGGGGCGTCCCGGACGAAGCCTGCGCCTGGGCTGCCGACCTGTTCGGGCAGTACATCGCCTCGTCAGCCTTGGAGGAGGCGACCTGGCGCCGTGAGCGGCGCCCCGGTTCGGTCACCGTGCGGCTCGACGCCGTCCATACTGCACTTTCCGACGAGGACTACCCGACGATCCGCGCCCTCGTGCCCCTGCTGACCAGTGGTGACTCCGCGTCGCGGGCGACCTGGAAACTACGGGTGCTCATCGACGGAATCCTGGCCCAGTCCCACTGAGCCCATGATCAGGCGGGTTGGCCGGAAGTTACTGGTCGGTAACTTATTCTCGGTGTATCGAAAAGCGCATACGTGCCGGCAACGCCGCGCTCCCTTGAATGGGCCGCATGAGCGAACCGGCACTCGGGATGACGATCTATGGGTGTGACCCCGACGAGGCCGTGCTGTTCCGGGACGTGGCGCCGCGGTTCGGGGTGACGCCGGTCATCACCGATGCGCCGGTTTCCGAGGCCAACGCCGAACTCGCGACCGGCACCCGGTGCGTCAGCGTCGGGCACAAGACGCCGGTCGGCCACGGGACTCTTCGCGCGCTGAGCCGGGCCGGCGTCGCCTATGTCTCCACCAGGAGCGTCGGTTACGACCACATCGATGTCGGGTATGCGCGCAGCCTCGGCATTTCCGTGGGGAATGTTTCCTATTCGCCGGACAGCGTCGCCGACTTCACGCTGATGGTGATGCTCATGCTCGTGCGGGACGCCAAGTCCGTCATCCGCCGGGCCGATGAGCACGACTACCGGCTGAACGACGTGCGGGGGAAAGAGCTGCGCGACCTGACCGTCGGGGTGATCGGCACCGGACGCATCGGTGCCGCGGTCGTCGGCCGGTTGCGGGGCTTCAAATCCCGGGTGGTGGCTTACGACAGCCGTCCTCGTGCTGACGTCGAGTACGTCGAGCTTGACGAACTGTTGCGTACCAGCGACATCGTCACGCTCCACACGCCACTCACGGCCGAGACACGGCACCTGCTGGACCGGCGGCGTCTCGAACTGATGAAGCCCGGGGCGTTCGTCGTCAACACCGGGCGTGGCCCCCTGCTCGACACCGAAGCGCTCGTCTCGGCGCTGGAAAACGGCACGCTGGGCGGCGCCGCACTGGACGTCATCGAAGGGGAAGAAGGCATCTTCTACGCCGACTGCCGGGACCGGCCCGTCGGAAGCGACCTGCTGGTGCGGCTCCAGAAGCTGCCGAACGTGCTCGTCAGCCCGCACACCGCCTACTTCACCGAGCACGCGCTCGGCGACATCGTCGAGAACTCCATCGTCAACTGCCTGGAATTCGAAAGTGGGACACCGCATGGCTAGGCTCAAGGTCGGGATCATCTTCGGGGGCTGTTCCGAGGAGCACCCCGTTTCCGTGAAGTCCGCGGGGGAGGTCGCGCGGCACCTCGACACCGGGAAGTACGAACCGTTCTGGGTCGGGATCACCCAGGACGGTGCCTGGAAGCTCTGCGACGGGCCGGAAGAAGGCTGGGAAACGGGGCGGCCGGTCGTTCTGTCGCCGGACCGGGGTGTCCCCGGGCTGCTGGTCCTCGACGACGGGAAGTACGAGACGATCGGCCTGGACCTCGTGCTGCCCGTGCTGCACGGCAAGCTCGGCGAGGACGGCGCGATCCAGGGCCTGCTGGAGCTGTCGGGCATTCCCTACGCCGGCTGCGACGTCCAGAGCTCGGCGCTGTGCATGGACAAATCCCTGGCTTACGTCGTCGCCGGGAGCGCTGGGATCGCCACGCCGAACTTCCGGACCGTCTTCCCGGGCGAGAACGTCGACGGGCTCGCCTATCCCGTTTTCGTGAAGCCGGCGCGGTCGGGGTCGTCGTTCGGGGTCAGCAAAGTAGCCAAAGAAGAGGAACTGGCGGTGGCGATCGCGACCGCGGCGCAGTACGACTCGAAGGTGCTGATCGAGGAGGCCGTGGCCGGCAGCGAGGTCGGCTGCGCGATCTTGGGCAGCGGCGGGGACCTCTTCGCCGGCGAGGTGGACCGGATCGCCCTGTCCCACGGCTTCTTCCGGATCCACCAGGAGGACGCGCCCGAAAGCGGTTCCGAGAACTCGACGCCCGTCGTGCCCGCCGACATCCCGGCCGAAACCCGCGCCCGCGTCCAGGAGACGGCGAAAGCCATCTACCGCGCGCTGGGGTGCGGAGGGCTCGCCCGGGTGGACATGTTCCTCACCGGCGACGGCACGGTGGTCCTCAACGAGGTCAACACCTTGCCCGGCCTGACGTCCTACAGCCGCTACCCGAGGATGATGGCGGCCGCCGGCCTGCCGCTCGCGGAAGTGATCGACCGGATCGTGGCCGGGACGGTCCGGTGAACGACGACTTCGCGTTCGTGGACGAGCTGGTGCCCGGCATCCGCTGGGACGCCAAGTACGCCACCTGGGACAACTTCACCGGCAAACCGGTGGACGGGTACCTCGCCAACCGGATCGCCGGCACGAAGACGTTGTGCGCCGCCCTCGCGCAAGCGCAGGAAAAGGCCGCGTCCCTCGGCTTCGGCCTGCTCCTCTGGGACGGCTACCGCCCGCAGCGGGCCGTGGACTGTTTCCTGCGCTGGGTGGACCAGCCGGAGGACGGGCGGACGAAGCTGTGGCACTACCCGAACCTCGACCGGGCCGCGATGTTCGCCAAGGGGTACGTGGCGGCGAAGTCCGGCCACACCCGGGGCAGCACGGTCGACCTGACGCTCTACCACCTTGCCACCGGCGAGCTCGTTTCGATGGGCGGCGGCCACGACCTGATGGACCCGATTTCGCACCACGACGCACGGGGGATCTCCCGCCTCGAAGCGGGGAACCGCCGGTACCTCCGGGCCATCATGGAGGACTGCGGGTTCGCCGCCTACGAGCGCGAATGGTGGCACTACGGCCTGAAGGACGAGCCCTACCCGGACACGTACTTCGACTTCCCCGTCGGGTAGCCGGGCAGCCGGACGGTGACGCGGAGGCCGCCGTCCGGCCGCGGCGTGAGGGTGAGCGTTCCGTCGTGGGCCTGCGTGATGCTCTTGACGATGGCCAGGCCGAGACCGACGCCCGCCTGGTCGGTGCGGATGCGCTCGGTGCCGCGCTGGAAGGGCTCGGCGAGGGTGGCGACCAGGGCCGGCGCGAGGCGCTCGCCGGTGTTCTCGACGATGAGCACCGCCGCCCCGGGCACGGCGCCGGCCGTGACCCACACCGCGCCCCGCTCGGGCAGGTTGTGGACGATGGCGTTGTGCACCAGGTTCGTCGTCAGCTGCAGCAGGAGCGCCGGCGAGCCGAGGGCGTGCGCGGCGCCGGACGTCTCGACGGTGACACCCCGCTTCTCGGCGAGGGGCAGCAGCGTCTCGGCGGCTTCTTCCGCGAGCAGGGACAGGTCGACGCGGTCGCGGTCGAAGGCCCGCTGCTCGGCGCGGCTGAGCAGCAGCAGGGCTTCGGTGAGCTCGATCGCCCGCGTGTTGACGACGCGGAGGCGTTCGTCGAGTTCGTCGGTGGTGCGCTCGGGGTCGTTGCGGGCGACGTCGAGCAGGCTCTGCGTGATCGCCAGCGGTGTGCGCAGTTCGTGGGACGCGTTGGCGGCGAACCTGCGCTGCTCGGCGACGTGCGTCTCGAGCCGGGCGAGCATGGTGTCGAAGGCGTCGGCGAGTTCGCGGAACTCGTCGGCGCGGCCGGGCAGCCGGATGCGGTGGGAGAGCGAGCCGTCCGCCGCGACGCGCGTGGCGTCGGTGATGCGCGTCAGCGGGGCGAGCATCCGGCCGGCCAGGAGCCACCCGCCCAGCAGCCCGAACACCAGCAGGAAGACGATCACGACGGCCATGAACGGGACGAACGCGCGAACCAGGCGCGAGCGGTTGATCCAGAAGTCGCCCTCGGTGATGATCCAGCCGTTGGGCAGGAAGTACAGGTAGAAGGCCAGCACCGCGCCCATCAGCAGGATGCCCGCGAGCATGACGAACCCGGCGTAGCTGAGGGTGAGCTTGAGCCGGGCGCTCAGCCCCGGTTCCCTATCCACGGGCGTCGTCACCGGTGTCGATGCGGTAGCCGACGCCGGGCACGGTAGCGATGATCCCGGGTTCGCCGAGCCGCTTGCGCAGCACGGACACGGTGATGCGCACGGCGTTGGTGAACGGGTCGGCGTTCTCGTCCCACGCCCGCTCCAGCAGTTCCTCGGCGCTGATCACCCCGCCTCCGGCCGCGACGAGGACTTCGAGCACCGCGAACTGCTTGCGCGTCAGTGCCACGTACCGGCCGTCGCGGTAGACCTCGCGGCGGAACGGATCCAGCCGCAGCCCGGCGATCTCGTGCACCGGCGGCCGGTTGTGCGCGCGCCGCCGGTCGAGGGCCCGGAGCCGGAGCACGAGCTCCCGGAGTTCGAACGGCTTCGTGAGGTAGTCGTCGGCACCGAGGCCGAAGCCGGTGGCCTTGTCGTCGAGCCGGTCGGCGGCGGTGAGCATCAGGATCGGCAGGCCGCTGCCGGAGGCGACGATGTGCCGGGCGATCTCGTCACCGGACGGGCCGGGGATGTCGCGGTCGAGGACGGCGATGTCGTAGGTGTTGACGCTCAGCAGCTCCAGCGCGGTGTCGCCGTCGCCGGCGATGTCCGCCGCGATGGCCTCCAGCCGGAGACCGTCACGGATGGCGTCGGCCAGGTAGGGCTCGTCCTCGACGATCAAGACACGCACTCCGCCGATGCTACGAGCGGCCGCATATCGGCCGCATATCGGAAAGCGCGTACGCGCCGGCAACACCGCGCCGCCTTGACTGGCCGCCATGACCTCCAGTCAACGCACGTCCCTCGGCCGGGGACACGGCGCCGTCCCGGCCGGCCTGCCGGTCTTCGACGACGAGTCCCCGGCCGTGGCCAACCTGGACCCGGATTTGCTCGACGCCCTGCGCCGGGCCGCGGTGGACGCCGCGGCCGACGGGGTCGCCTTCGTCGTCAACGGTGGCTGGCGTTCCTGGGCGTACCAGGAACAGCTCCGCCGTCAGGGCATCGCGAAGCACGGCTCGGAAGCGGCGGCGGCCCGCTGGGTGACGACGGCGGACAAGTCCGCGCACGTCCGGGGACAGGCCGTCGACATCGGGCCGCCGACCGCCCGGAAGTGGCTCGCCGAAAACGGCGCCCGGTACGGGCTGTGCCAGATCTACCGCAACGAACCGTGGCACTACGAACTGCGGCCCGAAGCCGTCGAACACGGGTGCCCGCCCATGTACGCCGATCCGTCGCAGGATCCGCGGACGCGGTGATCAGGCGAAGTCCGCCGCGTGGTCACGCGCCCACTCCGCGAGCGTGCGGGCGGGCCGTCCGGTCAGCTGCTGCACGGTCGGCCGCACCACGTCGGGCGTCTCGACCGTGTCCGACCAGTAGCGCAGGAGCATCGAGATGATGTCGTCGCCGACGCCGTAGGAGCGCATTTCGGTGCGGAACTCGTCCGGCGTGGTCTCGGTGAAGCGCAGCTGCCGGCCGATGGCCGCGCCGATCGCGGCGAGCTGCTCGAGCCGGGTCAGCGCCTGCGGGCCGGTCATGGGGTAGTGCTTGCCCGCGTGGCCGGGCTCGGTCAGCGCCACCGCGGCGACGGCGGCGACGTCGGCCTCGTGGATCGGGGCCTGCGCGGACGTCGGGTACGGCCCGCGGACGCCGCCGGTGTGGCGGATCGGCTGGGCCCAGGACAGCAGGTTGCCGGCGAAGGTGCCGGGCCGCAGGATCGTCCAGGACGCCGCGCTCTCGCGGACGGCGTCCTCGATCGCGCTGTGGTGCACCCGGCTGGCCGAGCCGCGGTCGCGCTCGTGCTCGAGCGCGGCGGCGAGCGAGGAGAGCAGCACGAGGTGCGTGTCGGCTGCCTTGACGAAGCCGGCCACGCCCGGGGCCGGGAAGACGAACGCGCTGTCGACGCCGTCGAAGAGGCCCTCCGGCGCGGGCGCGCTCAGGTCGCCGGCGACGAGCTCGACGTCGGCGGGCAGGCCGGCCGTGCCGGGTGAGCGGGTCAGTGCGCGCACCCTGTGCCCGCCGGCGAGCAGTTCGGCGACCAGGTGGCGGCCGACGGTGCCGGTGGCACCCGTGACGAGGACGGTCTTGGGCTGCTGAGTGGGTTTGGTGTTCACGAAACCCATGGTGCGGACTATTGCGGCAGGATCCCTGCCTAAATCCGGCGCAGGTGGGCCAGACTGTTCCGATGGTCTCCGAATACGCCCAGAGCGACCGGTTCCGTGGTGCTCGCATCCACCTGTGCGAGCTCGCCGGCCTCGAGATCCGCGACTGCGAGGTGAGCGGCCTGAAGATCGTCGACTGCTACGGCAGCGACGTCTACCTCGGGGGTGACTTCGAGCGCGTCGTCGTCAACGACGTCGACGTGACCGCCTATGTCGATGCCGAGCTCGACCGCCGGCACCCGGCGCGGGTGCTGGCGCGGGATGCGGCTTCACCCGAGGACTACCGGGCCGCCTGGGACGCCGTCGAAAAGCTGTGGGGTGCGACGCTCGAGCGCGTGAAGCTGTTGCCCGAGGCCGAACTGCACGAGCGGGTCGACGGCGAGTGGTCGTTCGTCGAAACACACCGGCATTTGCTGTTCGCCTGTGACGCCTGGCTCGGCAACGCCGTGCTCGAGGAGGAAACGCCCTACCACCCGTTGGGCTTCCCCGCCGGCGGGATGCCGCCGGAGGAGGCGGCGAAGCTCGGCCTCACCCTCGAAGCCACCCCGACGCTCGAGGAGGTGCTCGCGCCGCGGCTGGCCCGCATGGCCGCGATGCGGCGGGTCGTCGACGGGCTCACCGTGGCCGAGCTCGACCGGGTGTGCGGTCGCAAGCCGGCCGACCCGTACCCCGACCAGGAGTACGTCGTGCGCCGGTGCCTCAAGGTGGTGCTGAAGGAAGAAGCCGAGCACCACCGCTACGCCGTGCGTGACCTCGCGGTGCTCGAGTCGAGGGCGTCCTAGGCCGGGGTGCGGTAGCGGTGCAGCAGGGTGTTGAAGTGCCGCAGCTTCTCGACGGTGTCTTCGGAGACCGGGTCCGGGTGGAAGTGCATCACGCTGTTGCGGATCTGCCGGATCTCGTCCAGGCGGGCGATGAACGCCGGCCGGTCCAGTGGCCAGCCGAGCCGGTCCCAGGCGTCCTTGTTCTCCAGGATCCGCTGGTAGTCGCCGAAGGTCAGGTGGTCGAAGCTGTCCACCGGCCGGCCGCACAGGGGCCGGACGGCCGAAAGGTCCAGTGCGCACCGGATGATCCAGCGGAGCGTCTGGTCCAGCTCGCCCAGCTGGAAGAACGGCGTGGCCATCTCGCCGTAGCGGCGGGCGACGTCCGCGGTCGTGACGATGCCCTTCACCGCCTTGCTTTCGTCGGTGACCAGCACGAATTCCCGCTGCTGCAGGGTGGGGAGGACGTCGAAGAGGTCGCGGTCGTAGGCGACGACCTCGGCGTGGACGATCGCGTCGGCGAGCGCCGCCCCGGGCTTGCGGTGCATGGCCTGGGCGATCGAGCGCCACGTCACGGCTCCGCGGGGGTTGCGCGGGCCGCTGAGCACGGGCAGCTGCGAGAAGTCGTTGAGGAGCATCGTGGTGATCGCTTCTTCGAGCGAGCTGTTGGGCCCGACGGACGCCAGGCCTTCGAGCGACTTCAGGTTGCCCACTGTCAGGCGGACGTCCAGGTCGCCGCCGCCTTCGTCGTCCTCGGTGGCCGGCAGGACGTCGGGGGCCGCCGGTTCCTCCGGCTCCTCCGGTGGCGTTGTCAGGGTGACGACGGTGTCGAGCGTGACCGCGCGGAAGCCGGGTGACGTCACCAGCCCGTGGTTGGCCAGGCCCGCCTCGATCCGGCCGACCTGGTCGCCGCGGTCGGTCACGCCCCACAGCTTCAGCAGCTCGCGGACCGTGATGCGCTCGGGATCACCCTGGTCGGCGCGGGTGCGGGCCTGTCGCAGGCGTTCGTGGACGCGTTGGTCCCCGGTCTGGCGGTCGGCGGCCGACATCGCCCGGTCGAGGAACTCCTGGCGCACCGAATCCAGCAGGCGCTTCTCGGCCACCACCACCCAGGCCCGCCACCCGTCGACCGCGCGCATCCCGGCGGCCACCATCGCCGCGCGGGAGGGCGACCGGAACTCCTCGCCGTCGGGCTCGAGCCGGATCCGGCCCTGGTCGGTGACCGTCGCGCCGAAGGTCGCGCCGATGCGCCTGCGCCTGAACTCCAGCTTCGCCCCGGGCTCGAGCAGCCCGGCTTCCAGCAGGTCCGGCACCGTGACGCGGCGGCCGTCGATCAGGTGCATCGAACGGCCGTCGCCGGTCACCACTTCCGCAGCCCGGCGAACTTGCGCCGGGCACCGATGGCCTGTTTGAGCACCCGCCGCTTCAGTTCCTTCTGGCTCAGCCGGTCCACCCGGGTGAGCTGCAGCTCGGCGGCGACGGCGAGCAGGCTGTCCCGGTCGAGGCGCTGCGCCTCGAGGTAGGCCGCGCCTTCCTCTTCGGTTTCCGTTTCCCGCAGGTGGGTGGCGATGGCGGCCGCGTCGACGCCGGGTCTCGCAACGGCCGGCGGTGGTGGTGCAGGAGGCGGACTCGCGACCGGCCGGGGAGCGGCCGGGGCCGGTGGCTGCTCGGCGACGGGTGCGCTGGAGCCGGCGCCGAGGAGCAGGTCGACGAGCTCGGCCTTGGTGAGCTTGCTGTACGGACCCAGCCGGCGATTTTTCGCCAGCACCCTGAGCTCGGCCACAGTCTTTGCCAGCAGACTCTCCCGGGTCTGGGGAGGCTCGGCCGCACCGTCGACGGTCAGGTGTGCGGTGCCGTCGATGATCGCTTCGAGGGTGGCCTCGTCCTGCCGCTCCAGGAACTCGAACACCCGCGCCTGCAGGGCGGCGAGCCGCTTCAGGTCGTTCACCGGCGGTCTCCGGAAAGGGAAAGGGCGCCGAGGACCTCGTCGGTGAACTGGTCGAACTCCCGCACGACGTTGTCGCGGCTGGTGGCGCGCAGCATGCCCGGCACGCCGGTTTCGCCGGCGTCGCCGAAATGGGGCGTGCTGTTGCGGATGTAGCTCTTCAGCACCGGAACCTGGGAGTTCGCCTGCGTCTCGTCGACGTACTTCTGCTGGGCGACCGTCAGTTGCTGGGCGTAGATCTGCACCATGGTGAACACCACGCCGAGGAACTCGGGATTGATCGGCTCGTGCTCACGGCTGCCGCCCTTGTGCTGGACGAAGTCGTTGAACTGTTCGACGAGGCCGGTGCAGTTGCCCCCGAGGTAGTCCAAGCCCAGGGTGGACAGGTAGTCCGCCTTGGCCGGGACGAGAATCCGCTCGCTCGCGACGATCGCCGTCTTGGTGACCAGGCCGAAGTTCGGGGCGCAGTCGATGAGGACCAGGTCGTACTCGGCGAAGAAGCTGTCTTCCAGCGCCTGCCGCAGACAGCCGTGCAGGTCCAGGAACCGCCGCTTCGACCCGTCGAGGGTGGTCGTCCCGCCGAGCAGCGCGGCGAGCTCGAGGTCGATGTCGATCAGGCCGAGGTGGGACGAGATCAGGTCGAGCCGGCCGCCGGTACCGTCGAGCACCTTGTTGACCCGTTCCGGGGACACGACCAGGTGGGGCAGCGGGATGTCCCGCCCGGGCAGCTCGGCGCCGTACCACTGCTTGATCGTGCGTTTGTCCGCCAGCCGCTCGTGCCAGTCGTCGATCGAGAAGAAGGAAAACGTCAGGTTGGTCTGCGGGTCGAGATCGAGCAGCAGCACCCGCAGCCCACGGCTCGCGGCGACCGCGCCGAGGTTCGCGGTCAGCGTCGTCTTGCCCACCCCACCCTTGTAGTTCATGACCGCCACGACCCGCATGCGCCCTCCCCGGTGGTCTCGTCCTGGGGCCCGTTTGTATTACGCGGGCGGGCGTACGGGGGATGGGGCGCCGTCAATTGTCCGGGAACTGTCCAGGATCTGGCCCGCGGGGCACCACGGTCATCGGCAGGCTGTCGGGGTACGCCGCGGAGGTGAACTTCACCCGGACCGGCTTGCCCGGCACCGGGACCAGCCGCCAGGCGGCCGCCACCGTCGCCAGGGTGATCACGATTTCGTTCTGGGCGAAGCGGTTCCCGATGCACTGACGGGTGCCCGCCCCGAACGGGACGAACGCGCCCTTCGGTATCGCCGCCGCGCGCTCCGGTGACCAGCGGTCCGGGTCGAAGCGGTCCGGGTCGGCGAACGACGCCGGGTCGTGGTGGAGCGCGTGGGGGCTGACGATCACCTCGGTGCCCTCCGGCAACCGGACGTCGCCCAGGTCGACTTCGGTGAGCGTGCGGCGCATCAGCATCCAGAGCGGGTAGTGGCGCAGCACCTCGTCGACCACCTGGCGGACGTAGGTCAGCCGGGGGAGGTCGTCGACGGTGACCGGGCGGCCGCCCAGCACCTCGTCGAGTTCGGCGTGCACCCGCGCCTCGATGTCCGGGTTCCGGCCGAGCTCGTGGAACGTCCAGGCCAGCGCCAGCGCCGTCGTCTCGATGCCCGCCGTCAGCAGGGTGAGCACCTCGTCACGCGCCTGCTCGTCGGACATGCCGGCCAGCAGCAACGTCGAAAGCAGGTCGCCGCGGTCGGTGCCGTCACGCCGCCAGTCGCGGATCACCTCGATGACGATTCCCCGCATCCGGGCGATCGCCTCGTCGAACCGGCGGTTGCCGGGCACCGGGAGCTTCTCGACGAACTTGGGTGACAATGCGCGAATCATTCCCTGCTGGATGATCACGTAAATCGAGCGGCGGGCCTCGGCGATCGCCGCTTTTCCCAGCTCGGTGGAAAACAGCGCTTCGCCGACGATCGTCACCGCGAGGCTTTGCATGTCGTCGTCGATCTTGCGCACTTCGCCCGCCCGCCACGAGCCGCTCATCTCCGCGGCCGCGCGCCGCATGATCTCGGCGTAGGCGGCCAGGCGGTCGCGGTGGAACGCCGGTTGCATCAGCCGGCGCTGCCGCAGGTGGAACTCCCCGTTCGAAAGCACCAAGCCATTTCCGACGAACGGCCGGAACTTGTCGAACATGGCGCCCTTGCGGAACTTCGGACCCGCGTCCACCAGCACTTCGTGCGCCAAACGCGGGCTGGTGACGAAGTAGACGGGGGCCGGGCCGAGGTGCAGCCGGACGATCTCGCCGTACCGGGGCAAGGTATCGGTGAATGCGAAGCGTTGCCGGAGGAGCGCCGGAGTGTGCCCGAGCAAAGGCCACCGGCCCGGTGCGACCGGGACGCTCATGCATGCTCCTCGTGGCGCCATTGTCGTTACGCTATTGTGCGGATTTCCCAAGGAGACGGCTCACGGTAGGCGCGTCCGGTCGAACGGGACAGTGCCCGATCGGGTGGTCTGGGCTCACGCGGATGGCCCAGTAGCCGAACCGGAGGGAATCGCTAAGCTCTTTCCCGTCCGACTGAACTGAGAAGGTGTTGTTCGTGACACGATCACCGGAATGGGCGCCACCGGGTATCGGTATCTCCGTGCTGCCCGGCGCGCGCGGTGCTCGGGAGATCTCGCGAACGCGCCCGGAGGTTTCCGCGCTTTCCGCCGGAATCGATATTGTCGAAGCCGGATCGGCCGCTTGCGACGCGACGAACGCCGGAATCGGCCGCACGATCTGATGCGGACCTCGCCCATGTCGATGACCGAACCCCAGCCGGACCAGCCCGCCGCGGCCGATGCGGACCGCGGGCGGACCCGGCTCGCCCGGAAATGGGCGTACCTGCTCAGCGGCGTGACCGTGGTGTCGCTGAGCCGGGAGGAACTCGACGTGGAGCTCGGCGAACTGCTGGGCACGCTCTGCGGCTCCCTGCGCCGCGCGGACCCGGACCTGACCGCGGCCGAGCGGATCGGCGCGCGGCTGGTCGCGCTCGGCTACGTCGGCGAGCCCGGTCTGCGGTGCACGCTCGACGTCCTCGGCAAGGGCCTGCCCGCGCTGCCCGAGCTCCAGGCGGTGGACGGCGCTCCCGAGCGGGTCGTGGCGGCGCTGGGCGCGTTGTCCTGCGGCTTCCTGCTGGCGCACGAGCGCAGCGTCCTCGACCAGCAGGAGATCATGCACCTGTCGCTGCTCAAGGCGGTGCGGGACGCCCAGTGGAACCTCCGGCAGAGCGAAGCCCGCTTCGAAGAGGTGGTGACGTCGTCGGCGAGCGGCATCGCCGTCGTCGCGCTCGACGGCAAGATCGTGCGGGCCAACGCCGCACTGGCCGAGATGCTCGGGCACCCGGCCGGCGAGCTGGCCGGCTCGGTGCTGTACGACGTCGTCCACCCCGAGTCGGTCGAGGTGCTCCGCGACGCGATGATGGCGCTGCTGGACGGCGGCAAGGAGCGGATCCGGCAGTCGGAGCGGCTGCTGCGCCGGGACGGTGACGTCGTCCGCATCTCGCTCACCGCCTCCCTGCTGCGCGACGCCGAAGAGCGGCCCTCCCACTTCGTCGTCGTGATCGAGGACGGCACCGAGCTGATGCTGCTGCAGGGCGAGCTGAGCCGCCAGGCACTGCACGACGTCCTCACCGGGCTGCCGAACCGCCAGTACTTCGGCACCCACCTGGAGACGGCGCTGCGGCGCGCCGACCCGGCGTACGGTGTCACGCTGTTCCACGTCGACCTCGACGCCTTCGGCATGGTCTGCAACAGCCTCGGCCGCCGGGTCGGCGAGCAGCTGCTGGTGCACTTCGCGCAGCGGCTCAAGGCGGTGATGGCCCGCGAAAACGCGATGATCGCGCGGTTCCACAGCGACGAGTTCGGCATCCTGGTCGAGAACACCGAGTCGACGCCGGACATCGACACCATCGTGCGCGCGATCAACGACGAGCTCGCCGAGCCGTTCTTCGTCGACGGCCACGGGCTCGCCCTGTCCGCCAGCGCCGGGGTGGTGCACCGGCCGGCGAAGGGCATCGACCCCCTGGAACTGTTGCGCCAGGCGGATCAGACGCTGCGGCGCGCCAAGGAGCGGCGGCGCGGCCAGTGGAAGATGTTCGACCGCGAGGCCGACGCCCACGACCGGCGCACGCAGGCGCGGGCCGTCGGCATGGCCGGTGCGTGGGAACACGGCGAGATCGGCGTGCGGTACCGGCCGATGGCCCGGCTGGCGGACGGCGAAGTCGCCGGCGTCGAAGCCCGCCTGCACTGGAACCGGCCGGGCGACTCGGCGCTTTCGCACGAGTGCTGCGTCGAGCTCGCCGAGTCGACCGGGCTCATGCTGCCGCTCGGCGACTGGCTGCTGCGCGCCGCCGCCCGCCAGGGCGAGTGGTGGCGGCAGCGCGCGGGCTTCGGCCTCTCCGTGGTCGTCGGCCTCACCGGGCACCAGGTGTCGGACGACGCGCTCGGCACGCGCGTGACGCGGTTGCTGGCGGACACCCGCCTGCCGCCCGAGCAGCTGCTGCTCGGAGTCCCGGCCGGGGCGCTGCCGGTGTCCGGCGTCATGGACAACGTCGTCGCACTGACCGACCTCGGCGTGCACGTCATGCTCGACGAGTTCGGGCTGGGCCCCGACGACCTGCGGGCGATCGAGGACCTGCCGGTGGAGATCGTGCGCGTCGACCGGCGGCTGGCGGAGTGGCAGGCGTGGTCGGACTCGACGTTCCTCAGCGCCCTGGTGCCGCTGGTCCGGCAGGTCGGCGCGACCCTCGTCGTGGACGGGATCCACACCGAGGCCCAGGCGGACTGGTGGCGCACGGCCGGTGCGGACCTGGCGACCGGCGACTACTTCGGGGTGGCCAGGCCGCCGGCCGAACTCGCCGGGCAGTTCGCCGGCACCTGAGGCTGCCACCGGGTCAGGCCGACGGCGACGAGCACGACAGCCATACCGCCGACGACCCGCGGCGTCAGCGGCTCGCCGAGGAAGATCGCGCCGAGCGCGACCGAAACCACGGGCAGCAGGTAGCCGACCGTCGCCGCGGCGGTCGGGCCTTCGTCCGCGATCAGCCGGTAGTTGAGGTAGAAGGTGATCCCGGTGCCGAAGACGCCGAGGATCGTCACCGCGACGACGGCGGTGAGCGTCAGGTGCGGTGCCGTGGACGAGACCGGCAGCGCCAGGGCGGTCAGCGCGGTGGCGGTCATCAGCTGCGCGGCCGACAGGGCGAGCGGAGCGCCGTCCGGCGGCAGTTTCCGTGCCATGTAAGCGAACGCGATCGCGTAGCTGAGGCCGGCCCCGAGCAGGGCCAGCGCCCCCGTGCTCAGCAGGCCCGACTGCTGCCACGGCGCGAAGATCACCACGATGCCGGCGAACCCGAGGGCCAGGCCGAGCAGCCGCGCGGGGTTGAGCCGCCGTTCCGTCCCGAGTGCGACGCCGATCAGCAACGACCACAGCGGGGTGGTCGCGTTCATGACGCCGGCGACCCCGGAGTCGACGGTCCGTTCGCCGATGCCGAACAACGCGAACGGCAGGGCGTTGCAGAAGAACGCGGCGATGATCAGGCGCGCCCAGGTCCGGCCGTCCCGCGGCAGCCGCTGCCGGGCCGCGAAGGCCAGGCCGAGCAGGGTCAACGCGCCGAGAGCGCACCGGACGAGGGTGAGGTGGACGGGGCTCAGCCCGGTCAGGGCCAGTTTGATCCAGAGAAAACCCGAGCCCCACAGCAGGGCCAGGACCACTGTGCGGGCCAAGGCGCCCCGTCCACCGTTCATGTGAGCAACGGTGCCGAACGAAATCCGTCAGGACAAGCGAAGAGTTCTGGAGGGATCGTTAAGGTTTCCTACAGTGTGCGGGGGCCACAGCCGATCGCCGAGCAGCGCCAGTGCGGCGGGCAGGAGGACGCCCCGGACGATCGTCGCGTCGAGCAGGATGGCGAACGCCATGCCGAGGCCGAGCATCTTGTACTCGATCGCGGCGAGGCTGAGGAAGACGCTGAACACCCCGGTCATGATCAGCGCGGCGCTCGTCACCACCCCGGAACTGCGCGCGGTGCCCTCGACGATCGCCTGCCGGGCGGGCGCGCCGGACCGCCGCCGTTCGCGGATCCGGCTGAGGATGAACACGTGGTAGTCGGTGCTCAGGCCGAACAACAGCACGAAGAGGAACACCGGCAGCCAGCCGAGCACCCCGCCGTAGGGGGTGAAACCCAGCAGCGGCGCGAGAAAGCCGTGCTGGAACACGAGCGTGAGCACGCCGTAGGCCGCGCCGGCCGACAGCAGGTTGAGCAGGATCGACACCACCGGCACCGCGACTGACCGGAACACCACGAGCAGCAGCACGAACGCGAGCAGCAGGATGAACCCGAAGGTGTACGGCGCCCGGGCGAGCACCTGCGCGGTGAAGTCGTGCGCTTCGGCGGTCCGGCCCGCGACCGCGTAGCCGACGCCGTCGATCCGCCCGGCCGTTCGCGGCAGCAGGGTTTGCCGCAACGTCGTGAGCGTGCGGCTCGCCGTTTCGTCGTTTCCGTTGCCGCCCAGCGGGATCCGGACGACGAGCGCCTCGCCCACTGGGACGACCACGGCCGGTTGCGGCACTTCCGCGGCCAGTTCGCCGATCGCCCGGCGCAGCGCGGGCGTGTCGACCGGGCCGCCGCGGGTGTTCCAGAGGACGACGTGCGCGGGCATGGTCACCCCGGGAAACGCTTCCTGCACGCGCACGGCCGCGTCGATCACCGGGATGCTGCGCGGCAGGCTCTCGGTCGGCGCCGGGTCCTGCAGCCGCATGCCCAGCGCGGGCAAGGTGAGCAGCACGAGCAGCGCGGTGGCGACGCCGCACCACAGCGCGGGCCGCCGCGTGACGAGAGTCGCCACGCCTGCCCAGAACCGGGAGCGCGCCGGACGGTCGCCGAGCCACGGGATCCGCCCGCGGTCGACGCGGTGCCCGAGCAGTGACAGCGTCGCGGGCAGCACCGTCACCGCGGCCGGCACGGCCAAGCCGACGACGAGGATCGTGCTCACGGTCAGGCCTCGGAGGTTGTCGAGCCCGGTGAACAGCAGGCCGGTCACGCACAGCACGACGGTCAGCCCGGACACGACGATGACGTGCCCGGACGTCCGTGCGGCGATCCGGATGGCCCCGGGCACGCCGTGCTCGCGTTCCTCACGGACCCGGCGCAGGAAGAACAGCGAGTAGTCGACGCCGACCGCCATCCCGATCAGCAGTGTCATCGCGGAGGTCGCGCTGTTGACCGGGAGCCAGTTGTCCACAACGGACAGGAAGCCGAAGGTGGCGGCCACCGCGGTGCCCGCCAGCAGGACCGGGACCGCGGCCGCGACCAGCGAGCCGAACACGACCAGCAGGATCAGCACGGTGATCGGCAGCGAGCGGGCCTCCGACCGTCCGATGTCCTCCTTGATGCTCTTGTCGACCGCGCCCGACACGGTGAGGTCGCCGGCCTGGGAAAGCCGGACGTCCGGGTGCCGGGCGGCGACCGTGTCGATCGACGCGGTCGCCTTCGCGAGGTTGGGCCGGATTTCGGGGCCGCTGCCGGTGATCCGGAAGGTGACCAGTTCCGACCGGCCGTCGGCGGAGACCTGGGAGCGGACGTCCGCGGCCGCGCCCGACGTCGTCAAGGTCGTCATGAGGTCGGCCGTGACCGCCGGGGACCGGGGCTGGACGAGGACGTTCTCCCAGAAGGGTTCGCGGGTGGGCTGGCGGTCGAGCACGGCTTGGCCGGTGCCGGCGTCGCCGGCGGGGCTCGACCGCGCGTCGGTGCCGGGGACGAACGTGCCGAGGGCCCAAGCCAGCGCGACGAGCGCCAGCCAGCCGAGGATCGCGGCGGCGCGGTGCCGCAGCGACCAGTTCGTGACGCGTTCGACCACCGGCCCCCGCCGGTGAACCGGGGTGCCTGCAGGCAGCATGAACTAAGGTCCTCTCGTGAAGGAGTGATCCGATGAGAGCTCGCCCTCGGGCGAGTGGGTGCTTCTTCCTCCTGGGTCGCCGAGTTGCCGCTCGGCGGCCCAGGGCCTTCAAGCGGTCAGTCGACCTCCTTGAGCACGCGTTCGATGGACCGCAACCGGTCTTGGACGTCCCGCAGCCGCCGTTCGGTCTCTTCCTGCGTCCGGACGGCGGTCTCGGCCAGCGCGCGGTATTCGTGCTCCCGCGCCAGTTTCGCCTTGGCTCGCCAGGTCGAGGCCAGCTGCACGATCGCGATCGAGAGCACGACGGTGATCAGGACGAAGATCCCGACGACGCCGAGGATCTCCTGCCACTGGTGCCAGTTCATCTGGGTCCCTCCTCGCCGTCCCCCTGGACGGACTCCGGTGTGGTCAGCGTCGGCGCGGCGGCCGCGATCGCCTCCGGCGTCAGCACGACGGAGAACGGCGTGACCTCGTACACCCGCAGCGTCTTGCCGTCCTCGCCGACCTCGGTGCTGGCGGTGACCAGGCCCGCGGCTTCGAGCTTGCGCAGGTGGACCTGCAGCAGCGCGCGGCTGATCCGCAGCTCGCGGGCCAGCTTGCTGACGTAGGTGCGTTCCGCGTGCAGGGCCGCGACGATCCGCAGCCGGTGCGGGTTGCCGAGGGCGCCCAGCTGCCGCAGGAGCTCGTCGCCGGTCGTCCACATGCAAACAAAAGTTAGCAGGTGGCCGGTGAGGGCGCCATCGGGGTGATCCCCGAGATCACATCGGGTGTTCCATCCACACGTTCGGCTCGACGTAGGTCGCCACGTCGTAGGTGGCCGAGGCGTGGACCGGGGCGATTCCGCCCGGGATGAAGTTTTCGCCGTCCTGCAGCTTCACGCCCGTCCAGTCGCGCCAGTCGGTCAGGGAGCCCGACAGCGTCACCGCGAACGGGCACACCTTCACCACGCGGGCACCCAGGCGCTCGTGGGTGCGCAGCCAGCGGTCGGCCAGGAGGCCGTCGGGGCGGCGGCGGGCCGCGTACTCCGGCATCGGGACCGACGGCTCGGCCTCCTTGCCGATCGGGCGCACCGAGACGATCAGCTTCCGCAGCCCGTCTTCCGCGGCCCGTGCCTTCAGCGCCTTGAGCATCGGGGCCGACAGTCCGGTGCCGCGCAGGTGCGGCGCGATCACGACTTCCAGTGCGCACAACGCGTTCGGCGCGCGGCCGTCCATGACGTCCTGGGCCGCCCACTCGATCGCCTGGTCCCAGCCGTGGTCCGGCAGCTCGGTGCGCTCCGGTGCCGGGTATGCCAGCGGGACCGAAAGGGCGCGGGCCATCGGTGTGCCGTTGTCGTCCAGTGCGATCAGGAAGTACCGCGCCCAGTGACGCAGGAAGCGCTCGCCGGTGATCATCCGGCCGCTCGCGCCCTGGTAGATGAACTGGCCGCCGACGTCGCCGAGGGCCAGTGCGGCGTCGAGGAGGTCGGGGCGGCCGGCAAGATCGACAACGCGCATGCGCCCAGTCAAACGCAAGCGATCACCGCTCCGATAGCGGCAACCGGGCGACTCAGCGCAGGGCTTTGCGGCGCCGCGTCAGCGCGGCCGGGTCGAGGTTCGCCCGGGTGCCGGCGTCGTGGCCGTCGAGGTAGCCGCTGCCGCTGAGTCTTCTGGGCGAAGCGGCGCGCAGGCCGCCGTACTCGGAGTCGAACGCGTGCTGCACCATCTGCGCGCGGTCGCGCACCACCAGCTCCGCCGACCGCGCGCCCGGGACCGCCGTGCGGACGGCTTCCTGTTCGGCGTGGGAAAGCCGCTCGTGGACCGCGCGGGCGAAGCCGTGCAGCCAGGTGCGCCGATACGCGGCCAGTGACTCGCCGGGGAAGAACCCGCCCGGCCGGACGCGGGTCAGCTGGGTGCTCGCCTGCAGCAGCAGGCTGGTGAACAGCAGTTCCACCCGGCCGAGGTCGGAGCGGAAGCCGAACACGGTGACGCTCTCGACCTTCTGGCCGAGGCGGTGCAGCAGCGTCCGGCAGCGCAGCGGGTACGCGACCGAGGTCAGCAGGCTCGCCTTGTCGCGGCTGTACGGGTCGTTCATCGGGATCGTCAGCGTGCCGATCTCGTCGGCACTGGCCCCGGACGCGGCGAGCATCGCCTGGTCGATGCCGTAGCGCGCGACGAGCTCGGCGGCCTTCTGGTTGTACGCCTCGGCTTCCGCCTCGGTGACCGCCGGGTCTTCGGCCTTGGCCAGCAGCTTGCGGATGCGCTCGAGCTGCGGGTCTGACTCGGTCATGCCGGAGAGGGTATTCGATCAGGTGTTCGGGCGCATGGACCGGGTCGGCGTGTCGAGGTACGCGTCGAGCGTGACGGCCAGCGCCGCTTCGGGAGACGGCGCGAAGCTCGCGCCCGCGAGGCCGCCCCACAGCCACAGCTGGGCGAGCCCGTGCAGCGCCGCCCACAGTGACGCGGCGACCAGCCGCAGGTCGGCGCCGGACCGCGCGACCCGCGTCGGCACCGCCGCCACCAGCACGGCGAAGGTGTCGAACACCGCGCTCGCCGCCGCCGAGAGCGCCGGGTCGTCCGGGTCGACCAGGTCGCGGCGGAACATCAGCTCGAACATCGCCGGGTTGGTCAGTGCGAAGTCGAGGTAGCTGTGGCAGGCCGCGGTGAGCCGCTCCCGCGGCGAGGTTTCCGGCAGCGTCTCCCGGCGGGCGAGCAGTTCCGCGTACCCGCGGGTCGCGACGGCGGACAGCAGCTCGGCGCGGCCCGAGAAGTGCCGCAGTGGTGCGCCGTGCGAGACCCCGGCGGCCTTGGCGATCCCGCGCAGCGTGACCGCTCCGACGCCTTCGTCCGCCAGCAGTTCCGACGCCGTCGCGATCAGGCGTTGCCGGGTGCCCATGCCTCGTCCATCGTCATCGGGAGCAGGTCCGGGCGCTTCGGGAGGAAGCCGTCGCCGGGCTGGCGGCCGATCAACCGGTTGCGGGTGCGGGTCACCGCGACCGGCAGGACCTCCCGGAGCAGCCACCGCAGGTCGGCGCGCCGGCTGCCGGGTGCCGCGGTGCCGGGCAGCGGTGCGAGCCAGGCGGGGTCGTGGTCGAGGCCGAGCCGGGCGAGGACGTACGCGGCGAGCCGTCGGTGCCCGTGGGCGGACAGGTGCAGCCGGTCGGCGCCGAAGTAGCGCGAATCGGTGACGGCCTGGTCCGGCCACAGGTCGATGAGCTGGGCCCCGTAGCTGACGGCGGCTTCGCGGATGGCGTCGTTGAGCGCGACGATCCGCGGCCGCATCCGGTGGCCCAGCGGCATCCGGCGGGAGACGTCGCTGAGCGTGAAGGTCACCACCACGGGCGCGATGTCGGTGCAGGCGCGGACGGCGGCGTCGACCCGGCGGGCGACCGTGCGCGCGTCCCAGCCGCGGCTCATGACGTCGTTGCCGCCGCCGAAGAGGGCGACGAGATCCGGTGCCAGCCGCGTGGCCGCCGGGACCTGCTCGGGCACGATCTGGTCGAGCCGGCGCCCGCGGACGGCGAGGTTGGCGTAGCGGAAGCCGGGCTCGTCCTGGGCCAGGCGGGCGGCGACGAAGTCGGCCCAGCCGCGGTAGTGCCGCCGGTCCGGGTACGGGTCGTCGAGGCCCTCGGCGCAGCTGTCGCCGAGGACGACGAAACGGTGGTAGCTCATCCCGATCTCCGTAACCCGTGGTTCACCTTGTGGACACTGTCTATCAAACTTGTGTAGACAGTGTCTACTTCGGGTTCACCCGAGCCAGGGACCGAGCTTGTCGGGGTTCCGCATCGCCCAGATGCGGGTGATCCGGCCGTCCGCGATGTCGAAGGAGTAGACGGCCGCGAGTTCGTCTCCCCGCCGCAGCAGCAGCCCGGGCTCGCCGTTGACCGTCCGCTCCACGAGCGTCAGCGAGCCGGCGGCCGCGAGCTCGGCCACGTACCGGGCGACGAGCTCGCCGCCTTCGATCGGGGCGATCGCGGCGCGGACCCGGCCGCCGCCGTCCGCGGTCAAGGCCGCGTCGGGGTCCAGGAGCTCGATCAGGGTGCCGATGTCCCCGGCGGCCCAGGCCTCCTTGAAGTCCCGGACCAGGCCGGCTTGCCCGGCCGCGGGGGCCGCGGGGCGGGCCGACGCGCGGATCCGGCGGCGGGCCGCGGAGGCCAGCTCCCGGCACGCGGCCGGCGTCCGCCCGGTGATTCCGGCGACCTCGGCGAAGGAGTACCCGAAGACGTCGTGCAGGACGAGGGCGACGCGCTGGGCCGGCGTCATCGCTTCGAGCGCGACGAGGAAGGCCATGCTCACCGACTCGTCCAGGGTGATCCGGTCGGCCGGGTCGGGCTGGTCGGGCACCGGCTCGGGCAGCCACTCGCCCACGTACCGCTCACGCCGGACCCGCGCCGAGCCCAGGACGTCCAGGCAGATGCGGCCGGCCACCGTCGTCAGCCAGGCGCCCGGCGAGGAGATCTCCTCCTGCTGCGCCGGGGTCAGGGCGTACCAGCGCGCATAGGTTTCCTGGACGGCGTCCTCGGCTTCGGTCAGCGAGCCGAGCAGCCGGTAGGCGAGGTTGACCAGGTGACGTCGTTCGGCGACGACCGGTTCCGATGGCGTTGTCATGACTCCTCCGACGACACAGCCTGCCCGAACGTCAGGACCTGACGTTCGCGCGGCCTGCTTCGTCGTACCGCTCGAAGCCAACCGGACAGGGGAGAAACGATGATCAAGATCGGGATCGTGCTCGGCAGCACCCGCTCCGGCCGCGTGGGCGACCAGGTGGCCGACTGGGTCCACGAGCGGGCCGCGCGCCGGAGCGACGCCGCGTTCCAGCTGATCGACCTGCGCGACCACCCGCTGCCGCACCTCGAGGAGCCGCCGAGCTTCTCGGGGCAGTACCAGGACGAGCGCACCCGGGCCTGGGCCGGGGTCGTCGCGTCGTGCGACGGGTTCGTCTTCGTCACGCCGGAGTACAACCACTCCGTTCCCGGGGTGCTCAAGAACGCCCTCGACCACGTCCACGTCGAATGGAACAGCAAGGCGGCCGGCTTCGTCTCGTACGGCGGGGTCGGCGGCGCCCGCTCGGTCGAGCAGCTGCGGCTGGTCTGCGGGGCACTCCAGCTGGCCGACGTGGCCCCGCAGGTCACGCTGCCCCTGGCGACGGAGTTCGAGAACCGCACCCTCTTCAAGCCGGGTGACCACCAGCTCGCCGCGCTGGACACCCTCCTCGACCACGTCGTCGCCTGGAGCACCGCGCTGGCGCCGCTGCGGGGCGGCGCGGCGGAAGCGGCCGTCAGGAGCCGGCTCGACGAGGTGATCGAAGCGTTGCGGGCCAAGGATCTCGACGCGCTGCGCGGGGTCTACGCGCCGGACGTCGTCTCCTTCGACGTCGAACCGCCGCTGCAGCACGTCGGCGTCGACGCGAAGCTGAAGAACTGGGCGAAGGTGTTCACCATCTTCGAGAAGGTGGACTACGAGCTGCGCGACCTGACCGTCACGGTCGGCGCCGGCCTGGCCGTCGGGCACGGCTTCGGCCGGGTCAGCGGCACGCTGCCGACCGGCGAAGACGTGTCCGGCATGTGGGTGCGGGCCACCTTCGTCTTCCGGAAGCTCGGGGCCGGGTGGGTGATCGTGCACGACCAGGCGTCCGTGCCGTTCGACATCGTGACCGGCCGGGGCGTGGCGGACCTCGAGCCGTGAGGAGCTCAGGCGAGCCGCGCGCGGTGGGTGGCCACGGCGGCCCGCCGCGGGTCGGCCGCCGGGAGCGTCCGCAGTAGCGCGTCGAGCACCGCGAAGTCGTCGGCGCCGCAGGACGTTTCCCAGAACGGCCACAGCACGGCGGGGTCGCCGCTGTTCAACGCCACCTGGCGCACCTGCGCGGTCAGGGTCTCCCGCTCCTCGCGGATCGCGGGTGCTTCCGACTCCGGCAGCAGCGGCCCGCGGAAGACACGCAGCGCCTCGGCCGGGGTGCCGGACCGCACCGCCGTGCGGGCGCGGAGGAAGTCGGCGTCGACGTCCGCGGCCAGGCGGTACGGGCGGGTCTGCACCACCGACGCGCCCAGCTGGGACCGCAGCCGGTGGATTTCGGCGCGGACCGTCACCGGATTGCCCGGCTCGCCGTAGAGCTGCAGGGCCAGCCGCTCCGCGGAGAGGCCGTTCGGGTGCAGGGCAAGTAGCGTCAGGATCTCCGCGTGCCGCAGCGTCAACGGCACTTCGCGACCGTCCACAGTGGTCGCGTGGGCGCCGTCGGACAGGTACTCCAGGCGCAGCCGGGGCCGGGGTGCTCCGGCTGGGGACGACAGCCGGAGCAGGTAGCCATCGGGCAGGGGTTCCACCGTGGCGAGGCGGCCGTCGGGCAGGGCGATCGTCCCGCCGCCGGGTCGGACGTCCACTGTGGACGGCAAGGTGCAGGACTCGGCCGCGAGCACCCCGGCCGGCCGCGGAAAGCAGCGCGCCCGGGCGGCCGCGCAGAGCCGCCAGGTGCGGCATGTTGACCCGCCGCAGCCGCTCGTCGCGGAGGGCCAGCTGGGCGCGCAGCTGGCCCTCCGCGAGCTGCGCGGTCGCGGTGACCAGGGAAAGCATCGCCGGGTGCACCGTGCGCAGCGGGCCGCTGACGTCGATCGAGCCGAGCAGCACGCCGGTCTCCGGGTCGCGCACGGGCGCCGCCGCGCACGTCCACGTGTGGTAGCGCCGGACCAGGTGTTCGGCCGAGTAGATCTGCACCGGCTCGCCGGTGGCCAGTGCCGTGCCCATGGCGTTGGTGCCGATCGCCGCTTCGCTCCACTGCGTGCCCTCGGTGAGGCCGACCCGGTCGCCGCGCACGAGCTGGCCCGCCGCGCCTTCGCGCCAGAGGATCAGGCCGTCGGCGTCGGTGACGATCATCAGGTGCTCGGCGTCGTCGGCGATGCTCACCAGCATCTGCCGCAGCACCGGCAGCACGGGTGCCAGCGGATGGGCCTCACGCAGCGCCGCGAGGGCGGCGGAGTCGTGGACGAACGGGGCTTCGCCGTCGTCCGGGTCGACCCGGGCGGCCAGCGAGCGGTTCCACGAGTCGGAGACCACGGAGCGTGGCGACCGCGGGCCCGGCACGCCGGCCAGCACCGCTTCGCGGACGTGCCGCAGGAGCCGCGCGTACGACTCCGGGTCGCGCAGCAGCTCGGGTTCCGGCGACTCTGCCACGCCTGCCAGCGTAGATACCGCGCGCGCCGCGGTGCAACGCGCGTGCAACGTGGCCGGACCTACCTTCGCCGCACCCGATCACTCCGAGCAACGAGGCAGGGAAGATGGTCCAGTACGCCGCACCGAACACCGAAGGCAGCGTCGTCAGCTTCGAGCCGCGCTACGACCACTACATCGGCGGCGAGTACGTGCCGCCGGCGAGCGGCCGGTACTTCGAGAACCCGACGCCGGTCACCGGGCAGACCTTCTGCGAAATCGCCCGCGGTACCGCCGAGGACGTCGAGAAGGCGCTCGACGCGGCCCACGGCGCGGCACCGGCGTGGGGCCGGACGTCGATCGAGGAACGCGCGAACACCCTGCTGAAGATCGCCGACCGGATGGAACGGCACCTCGAAGCGATCGCGGTCGCCGAGTCCTGGGAGAACGGCAAGCCGGTCCGCGAGACGCTGGCCGCGGACATCCCCCTCGCGATCGACCACTTCCGCTACTTCGCCGGCGCCCTGCGCGCCCAGGAGGGCGGCATCTCGCAGATCGACGAGCACACCGTCGCCTACCACTTCCACGAGCCGCTCGGCGTGGTCGGCCAGATCATCCCGTGGAACTTCCCGATCCTGATGGCGGTCTGGAAGCTCGCCCCGGCGCTGGCCGCGGGCAACGCCGTCGTGCTCAAGCCGGCCGAGCAGACCCCGGCGTCGATCCACGTGCTGATGTCGATCATCGGCGACCTGCTGCCGCCGGGCGTGGTCAACATCGTCAACGGCTTCGGCATCGAGGCGGGCAAGCCGCTCGCGTCGAGCAGCCGCGTCCGCAAGATCGCGTTCACCGGCGAGACCACCACCGGCCGGCTGATCCTGCAGTACGCCAGCGAAAACATCATCCCGGTGACGGTCGAGCTCGGCGGCAAGAGCCCGAACATCTTCTTCGACGACGTCGCGGCGGCGAACGACTCCTTCTATGACAAGGCCCAGGAGGGCTTCGCGCTCTTCGCGTTGAACCAGGGCGAGGTCTGCACGTGCCCGTCGCGCGCGCTGATCCAGTCCGGCATCTACGACCGCTTCCTCGGCGACGCCGTCGAGCGGGTGCGGAAGATCAAGCAGGGTCACCCGCTCGACACCGAGACGATGATCGGCGCGCAGGCGTCGAACGACCAGCTCGAGAAGATCCTGTCCTACGTCGACATCGGCAAGCAGGAGGGCGCCGAGATCCTCACCGGCGGCGCCCGGTCCGACCTCGGCGGCGAGCTGTCCGGCGGCTACTACGTCGAGCCGACGGTGTTCGCCGGCGACAACAAGATGCGGATCTTCCAGGAGGAGATCTTCGGCCCGGTGGTCTCGGTGACGAGGTTCGACGACTACGCCGACGCGCTCAAGATCGCCAACGACACGCTGTACGGCCTGGGCGCGGGTGTCTGGTCGCGGGACGGGAACGTCGCCTACCGCGCGGGCCGCGACATCCAGGCCGGTCGCGTGTGGGTGAACAACTACCACGCGTACCCGGCGCACGCGGCCTTCGGCGGCTACAAGGCGTCCGGCATCGGGCGCGAGACGCACAAGATGATGCTCGACCACTACCAGCAGACGAAGAACCTGCTCGTCTCCTACTCCGATCAGGCGCTCGGGTTCTTCTGATGCCCGGGCGGCGCTGAACCCAGCGCGTCGAACAACGCCGTGGCGAGCACCAGGCCCTCCCGGGCGACCGGGGCGAGCAGGTGCTCGTCCGGCGCGTGCTGGTTGCAGCCCGGGTACGAGTGCGGCAGCCACAGCGTCGCCAGGCCGAGGACGTCGGTGAACACGTGGTTCGGCAGGCCGCCGCCGAAGCTGGGCAGCACCGCCACCGGGCGGTCCGACACCGAGCTCAGCACGTCCCGGGCCCAGCTCACCCACGGGTCGTCGACCGGCGTCCGGCTGGCCAGGAAGTTGCCTTCGGTCCGCACCGAAACCATCGGAAAGCCTTGCGCCGCAAGGTGTTCGCGGATGGCCGGGGCGATCCCGTCGACGTCCGTCCCCGCCACGTAACGCAGCTGCAGCACCGCCCGGGCGCGGCCCGGGATCGCGTTGACCGGGCGGTCGACGTCCGCCGCTCCCAGCGAAAGCACCTCGAGGGTGTTCCAGCCGTAGAGGCGCTCGGCGGGCGTCAGCCGCTGGTCGCCCCACGTGGCGTCGGAGGCCTCGACCACGACGTCCGCCAGCGCCGAGCGCACCGGCTCCGGCAGCTCCGGCGGCAGCAGCGCCGGCACTTGGACGCGACCGTGGCCGTCGACCAGGCTCGCGATCGCGCCGGCCAGCGTCGTGGCCGGGTTGCGCAGGATGCCGCCCCAGTTGCCCGAGTGGTGGCCGCCGGGGTGGAGGTCGACGTCCAGGTCGATCCGGACGCCGCCGCGCGCGCCGAGGAACACCGTCGGGGTCGCCGCGTCGAGGCGGGGGCCGTCCGAGGCGACCAGGACGTCCGCCGCGAGCAGCGCCTTCTCCTGCGCGGCGAACTCCGCGAGCCCCGGCGACCCGATCTCCTCGCCGGTCTCGACCAGGAACTTGAGGTTGAACCCCAGCCGCCCGCGCTCGGCCAGCACCAGCCGCAACGCCGTCAGGTTGATCAGGTGCTGGCCCTTGTTGTCCGCGGTGCCGCGGCCGTACCAGCGCTCGCCGTCCGCGGTCAGCGTCCACGGATCCCGGCCCTCGCTCCACGTTCCGGCTTCCCCGACGACGTCGGCGTGGCCGTAGCAGAGCAGCGTCGGCAAGCCGGGCGATTCGGTGCGGACGCCCACGAGGAACGGCCCGCCCGCGGGGTCTGGGTTGGCGTGCTGGGTGACTTCGCAGCCCAGGCCGGTCAACGCCGGCGTCAGCACCTCGTCGAAGTAGGCCTGGATCGCCGCGCGGCCTTCCGGGGCGTCGCTGACCGTGGGGTAGGTGACCAGCGCGGCCAGTTCGGTGAAGAGGGCGCCGGAGTCGACCTGGGCGCGGGCCTTGCCGAGCAGTTCCATGCCCGCCACCTTAAAGCCGGGAAACTTTACGAACGGTCGTGCTACCTTCGGCCCATGAACGTCGACGGCGTGTTTGTGGGGGAACCGGGCGTCCTGGGCCTCCGGCGGGACCGGCCGGTGCTGAGCGCGATCACGAAGGCGCGGGTCACCGTGCCGGAGCTGAACCTGACCGAGCTGAACCTCGACGGCGACCGCCAGGCCGACCTCACCGTGCACGGCGGGGTCGACAAAGCGGTTTACGTCTACCCGGCCGAGCACTACCCGGCCTGGGCGGCCGACGGCCTCGACGCCGAGCCGGGCGGCTTCGGCGAGAACGTCTCGCTGTCCGGCGCCACCGAGGACGACGTCCGGATCGGGGACGTCTGGGCCTGGGGTGACGCGCTGGTCCAGGTCTCGCAGCCGCGGCAGCCGTGCTTCAAGCTGGCCATGAAGACCGGCCGCAAGGACGTGACCCCGCTGATGATCGACAGCGGGCGCTGCGGCTGGTACCTGCGCGTCCTGCGGCCCGGCACGGTACCGACGTCCGGCGCGGTCGAGCTCGCCGAGCGCGCGGACGGCCCGACGATCACCGAGGTGTACCTCGTCTCCTTCGCCAACTACGGACAGCTGCCGGAGGACAAGGTCGAGGCGGCGCTGGACCTCGCCGACCGGGTGCTGGCCACCCCCGCGCTTTCGGCGTCCTACCGCGGCGGCGTCCAGTCCACTGTGGATCGCTGGCGGGCGAAGCGTGCCGGTTGACGGCCGGATCGCCCGCGGCGACGCGACCCGGCGCCTGGTGCTGCGCCGGGCCGTCGACGTCGGTTCGGTCGACGGCCTGGAGGGGTTGTCCCTCGGCCGGCTGGCCACGGAACTGGAGCTGAGCAAGAGCGGCGTGTTCGCGCTGTTCGGTTCCAAGGAGGAGCTGCAGCTCGCGACGATCGAGGCGGCTTGGGAGATCTTCCGGTCGCACGTGGTGACGCCGTCGCTCGCGTTCGCGCCCGGGCTGCCACGCTTGCGCACGGTGTGCGAGCAGTGGCTGGACTACTCGGAACACCGGGTCTTCCCGGGCGGCTGCTTCTTCTTCAACGTCGGCGCGGAGTTCGACGCGCGCCCGGGCCGGGTGCACGACGCGGTGGCGGCGGCGAACGGTTCGTTCGCCGCCTTCCTCCGGGAAACCGCGGCGGAGGCGGTCGCGCTCGGGCACGTCGACGCGGACGCCGAGGTGCTGGCGTTCGAACTCCACGCGCTGGGCCGCGCGGCCAACGCCGACGCCGTCCTCCACGGCGCCGCGGATTTCTATATCTTGGCGAGGAGGGTGATTCGCGCGCGGTTGGACGCGGTCGCGCGGGCTTGTGGGGGGAAACTGTGAGAATGCCGGTCGTCGCCGTGGTAGCGGCTGTGCTCGTGGTGGCCGGGTGCGGCAAGGAGCCCGACCCGCGGGCCTACCCGGGCAGCGAGAACGGGGTGAGCTGGGAGGAAGCGACGGCGCGGTACCGGATTTCGCCGCCGCCGTGCCCGGTCGACGACCTGCGCTTCGACATCCGGCCGCGGCTGACCGACCGGCTGGCGTTCACGTTCACCGCGGACAAGTCCTGTGTGGACGCTTATCTGAAGCGGTACGGCGTCGACCCGGCCGACCCGTGGCTCCACTGGCCCCGCGACTTCCCCGGCAGGCCGCCGCTCTACGAAGGCACGGTGCAGGATCTCGGCTGGACGTTCGATCCGAAGGTGGAGCACTTCGTCTACTCCGGCTTCCGGACGCCGGACCGGTGGTCGTCGTTCGAAGTGGTCGTGCGGCCGGGACCCGGCCGGGAAACCGCCTACTTCCTCAGCCGCACCCTGGGCGGCGACGGGTGAGGGCCGCCCGTGGGGGCGGCCCTCCCGGTCACTTCCAGTCGACCTGCGGGGAGCGGTAGAAGTCGATGCCCTGCGCCACCCAGCGCGGAGCCTGCTTCGCCAGCCGCGTGCGGTAGGCGGCCCAATCGTGGGTGCTGCGAGGGGACCAGCCGATCTCCGCGATCCCCGGCAGCCGCGGGAACGCCATGTACTCGATGTCGTCGCTGGTGCGGATCGTCTCGGTCCACAGCGGCGCTTCGACACCCGCGACCTGGCTCTCGCCGACGCCGTTGACGAGCGACGCCGGATCCCAGTTGTAGCCGTCCTTCACCTCGATCAGCGCGGCCCAGTCCTGGCCGAGCGGCGTCGACTCGGTGTACTTCATGTCGAGGTACGCGAAGTTCGCCGGCGACATCAGGATCTTGTTGCCGCGCGCCGCGGCCGCCGCGACGTCCGGGTTGTCGCCGCCGAAGTCCCAGTACTGCGGGACCGCCGACACCGGCGGCACCGACTTGGCGATCTCGTGCCAGCCGGTGACCTTCTTGCCGTACTTGGCGACGATCGGCTGCACCTTCCGCTCGAAGGCCAGGTAGTCCGCGGGCGGCGTCGAGTGGGCCTCGTCGCCGCCGATGTGCAGGTACTCCCCGGGCGTGAGGGCCGCCAGCTCGCGAACGACGTCCTCGACGAACTTGTAGGTGATCGGCGAAGAGATGCACAGCGAGCTGTAGCCGACCTCGGTGTCCGTGCGCGGCGGGACGGCCTTCCCGTCGCAGTTCAGCTCCGCGTACGTCGACTGCGCCGCGTTCGTGTGGCCCGGCATGTCGATCTCCGGGATCACCGTGATGTGCCGCGAAGCGGCGTACGCGACGATGTCCTGGTACTGCGCCTGCGTGTAGTAGCCGCCCGGGTCGCCGTCGACGGCCGTCTTGCCGCCGACCGTCGCCAGCTTCGGCCAGCTCTTGATCTCGATCCGCCAGCCCTGGTCGTCGGCCAGGTGCAGGTGCAGCGTGTTGACCTTGTACTGGACGATCTGGTCGATGTACCGCTTGACCTGGTCCGGCTTGAAGAAGTGCCGGGCGACGTCGAGCATCGCGCCGCGCTCGGCGAAGCGCGGGTAGTCGAGGATCGTGCCGCCGGCCACGGTCCACGTCCGGTGCTGCACGCGCTTGGCCTCGATCGCCGACGGCAGCAGCTGCCGCAGCGACTGCACCCCTTCGAAGAGCCCGTCCGCGGTGTTGGCGGTGAGCGTGACGCCGTCGTGCGCGACCTTCAGCCGGTAACCCTCGGTGCCGATCCGCGGGTCGTGGCCCAGCTTCAGCGCGATCGCGGGTTGGCCGGCGGCCTGCGGCACGACCGGCAGCGGGTACCCGGTGGCCGGGCGGAGCAGGCCGCGCAGGTAGTCCGCGACCTGGCCGGACCCGCGGTCGGCGGCGATCACGGTGGCCGCGGTGAGCCGGAATTCGCCGCGGGGATCGGCCTTCGCCGAGACGGGCGCCGGCACGACGTCGGTCACGCTGCGTTCGGGAGCGGCCGTGGCGGCCGCGGCGGAAGCGGGCAGGCCGGCGGCCGTGAGACTCACGACGGCCGCGGTCAGGACGGCTCTGGACAAGCGCATCGAAGCACCTCCGGTCGGGGACTCCTGCAAAGGTACAGACCAGCCGGGGCATTTGGAACAGTTCTTAACGAAGGGCGGCCCGGATGGCCTCCAGGACGCCCGGGTCCTCGATCGTGGAGGGCACCGCCTCGTCGCGGCCGTCGGCGATCGCGCGCATCGTCTTGCGCAGGATCTTCCCCGATCGCGTCTTCGGCAGTGCATCCACAATGGACACATCGCGGAAGGCGGCGACCGGGCCGATGTCCCGGCGGACCATCGCCACGAGCTCGTCGCGCAGCTGGTCCGCGGCGATGTCCGCGCCCGCCTTGAGCACCACGAACCCGCGCGGCAGCTGACCCTTGAGCTGGTCGGCCACGCCGATCACGGCGCACTCGGCGACCGCCGGGTGGGCGGCCAGCACGGCCTCCATCGACCCGGTGGACAGCCGGTGCCCGGCGACGTTGATGACGTCGTCGGTGCGGCCCATGACGAACAGGTAGCCGTCTTCGTCGAAGTACCCGGAATCGCCGGTCAGGTAGTGGCCTTCGTAGCGCGAGAGGTAGGCCTCGCGGTAGCGCTCGTCGTCGCCCCACAGCGTCGGCAGCGATCCCGGCGGCAGCGGCAGCTTCACCGTGATGGCGCCTTCGCGCCCGGCCGGGAGCTCTTCGCCGGCCTGGTCGAGGATGCGGACGTCCCAGCCGGGGACCGGCTTGGTCGCGGACCCGGCCTTGACCTCCATCGGCTCGAGGCCGCGGGGGTTGGCGGCGATCGGCCAGCCGGTCTCGGTCTGCCACCAGTGGTCGACGACCGGGACGCCGAGCTTCTCGTGCGCCCAGTGGTAGGTCTCCGGGTCGAGCCGCTCGCCGGCCAGGAACAGCGTCCGGAACTGCTTCAGCTCGTACTTCTCCAGCTCACGGGCGTCCGGATCGACCTTCTTGACCGCGCGCAGCGCGGTCGGCGCGGTGAACAGCGCCTGGACGCCGTGTTCGGCGATGACCCGCCAGAACGCGCCCGCGTCGGGCGTGCCCACCGGCTTGCCCTCGTACATGACCGTGGTGGCTCCGACGAGCAGCGGCGCGTACACGATGTAGGAGTGCCCGACGACCCAGCCGACGTCGGACGCCGTCCACCAGACGTCGCCGGCGTGGATGTCGTAGACGGCGTCCATCGAATAGGCGAGCGCGACGGCGTGGCCGCCGGTGTCGCGCACGACGCCCTTCGGCTTCCCGGTCGTCCCGGACGTGTAGAGGATGTACAGCGGATCGGTGGCCGCGACCGGCACCGGGTCGGCCGGGTCGGCGCCCGCCGCCAGCTCGCGCCAGTCGAAGTGGCGGCCGGAGGTGGCCGGCGCCTGCTCGCGCTGCAGCATGACGACGTGGTCGGGCTGGTGCTCGGTCATGCCCAGGGCGGCTTCGATGATCGGCTGGTACTCCACGATCCGCGTCGGCTCGATCCCGCAGGACGCGGCCAGGATGACCTTGGGCTTCGCGTCCTCGATCCGCGCCGCCAGCTCCTTGGGCGCGAACCCGCCGAAGACCACCGAGTGCACCGCGCCGATCCGCGCGCAGGCCAGCATGGCGATCGCGGCCTCCGGCACCATCGGCAGGTAGACGATCACCCGGTCACCCTTCGTGACTCCGAGCGAGCGCAGCGCGCCGGCGAACCGCGCGACCGTGTCGCGCAGCTCCTCATACGTGTAGGTGCGTTGCCGTCCGGTCACGGGAGAGTCCCAGATCAGCGCGGCCTGGCCGCCGCGGCCGGCCTCGACGTGCCGGTCCAGCGCGTTGTACGACGTGTTCAGCTCGGCATCCGGGAACCACCGGTGGAAGGGCGGGTTCGCGTCGTCCAGCGCCCGCTCCGGCGGCCTGGTCCAGCTGATCGACCGGGCCGCGGCCAGCCAGAACGCGTCCCGCTCGGCCAGGCTGCGCCGGTAGACTCCGGAGTACTCGGAGTACGCGCCCATGCTCCGCTCCTTCGGGTCGGACGGTCCGCCGGTTCCCATCATGGCCCGGGAGCGGCGGGCGCGCCGGATTCCCCCGCGGAAAGACCCGGCAACCTCACGGAGCCCGGGAGCGTCCTAAGCTGGACCGCGGGCAAACGCCGCGTGACGGCCACGAAGTGAACACGGACAGTGAGGGGAGCCCGGCGGTGAACGGACTCGCGAGCGCGTTGCTCTCGCTAGCCCATTCCTTGTTCGGCCCGGGTTTCTGCCCCGGCGACTGGGTTTGGGCCACGAGTGCGGCCGGCGCGCTCGTCGCGCTGATCCCCCCGGCCGGCGCGGTCGCCGTGTCGATCATCCGGAAGGGCACCGGCAACCGCTACGACGCCACGACGCTGGGTGTCTTCGGCGCGATCGGCGTGCTCAGCGCGCTGGTGCTGCCGTGGCTGCTGTCGAACGGCGTGTCAGGGGTCTACCGGGCGGCGTTCTCCGGCGCGAAGACCGGCCTGAGCAACAACGAGCTGTCCTCGCTGGCCGGTGACGGCGGCTGCTGGGTCGGCAGCCAGACCAAGTACCTCGGCGGCGGCCAGACCGTCTACGACGTGCTGTTCGCCAAGAACGGCAGCGACCTCCCGTTCATCGTCTACCTGATCGCCTTCGCCGTGCTGGGCGCCGGCTCGCTGTTCTTCGTGATGCTGCAGGGCCGCACGGCCTTCCGCCGCGGCCCGAAGTGGCCGTCGCGGTTCTTCTGGATCCCGTTCGCCGCGATGCTCGTGTTCAGCGTCGGCATGGAAGCGAACACCGCGCTGCACTTCTGGCTCGGTTTCCTGCCGTTCAGCGTGCTGGGCCTGATCCCGGTCGCGATGGTCGGGCCGCCGCCGTGGTCGGTGATCAACCGGTCGGACCGGTCGGACGAGCCGCCGCCGCGCCGGCCGGAGCCCCAGGGCCCGCCGCCGTCGCAGGTCCAGCCGCGCCCGACCCCGCCGCCCCCGCCGCCGCCCCCGGTCAACCGGCCGTACCCGAAGACGGCGCTGGCGTCCGCGCCCGAGCCGCCGTCCCCGCCGGGCGGCATGCTGGCCGCGGCGCCCGGCCCGATCCCGCCGCCGCCCGGCTCCCGCAACGCCGGCGGCAGCCGCTACCGGCGCGTCAAGCAGCTCGGCGCGGGCGGGTTCGGCACGGTCTGGCAGGCCGTCGACACTCAGCTGAACCGCACGGTCGCGTTGAAGATCGCGCACGCGCCGGACCGTGACACGGCCGAGCGCATGCAGCGCGAAGCCCGCGCGCTGGCCGTGGTCAGCCACCCGAACTGCGTCAAGGTGTACGACCTCGCCGAGGAGCCGGACGGCCTGGCGCTGGTGATGGAGTACCTCGAAGGCCGTCCGCTGGCCGAGCTGGTCGACGGCCAGGGCCCGCTCGACGACGTCGCCGCGGGCCGCCTGTGGGCGACGATGGCGGGCGCGCTGGCGGCGGCGCACGAGAAGGGCGTGCTGCACCGCGACATCAAGCCGTCGAACATCGTCCTCGACCCGAGCGGCCTGGCCCACCTGATCGACTTCGGCATCGCCCGCAGCCAGGGCGACTCGAAGATGACGGCCACCGGGATGATGATCGGCACGCCGGACTTCGTCGCCCCGGAGCAGGCGATGGGCGCGACGGCGTCCCCGGCGTCGGACGCCTGGCAGCTGGCGGCGACGATCAGCTACGCGCTGTCCGGCCAGCCGCCGCGCGGGACCCGGGAGACGCCGATGGCGGCGTTGATGGCCGCGGCCCGCGCCGAGCCGGTGTCCCGGCTGCCGCAGCGCAGCGCGCACGCCCGGCTGCTGGCGGCCTCGCTGGACCCGGAGCCCCGCCGTCGCCCGACGCTGAACGCGGTGCGCCGCGAGGTCGAGGGCTGGCTGTCGCGGGCGGGCAAGTCCGCCGACGGCCCGGTGACCCGGGTGGTGCCCCGCCAGCCGGGGAGCCAGCTGCCCCGCCGCTAGACGAGTAATGCGTAACTCGGTTAGTGGCCGGGTGATGCCCCCTCAAATGACGGAGCTGGGTGGTCATCCCGTCGCCTGCGGCCTGAAAATCACTTTGAGCCGGGCCCGCAACCAACAGACTGACGTGACCAGACGACGCAGGCTTGCGGGCCCGGCTCAAAGTGATAGGCCTCAATCAGGCGACGGGATGACCACCCCGCGGCCCACCTCCAGAAGGTGAGGTGGCAGCGGTAGTTGTGGCCATCCCGGAGTCTGCCTGTCCGGCGAGGACATGCTTTTTCTTCTAAGCCGCGGCAGAAGTGTCCTCTGCTCTGCCGCGGCAGGGTGAACCCGCGGCAGAGCGGGTCTGGTGACGTCGTTGGTCGCCTTGCGCTCCCGGCCGCCGGTTCGCGTGTTGTTCGCCGACCGAGTTACGTATCACTCGTCTAGGGCTTCACGGCCGAGAAGGTCACCAGCTCCTTCGGCCGCAGCTCGACATCGACCTGCTCGAAGCCGGCCTTCTCCAGGCGGCCCGGCAGCGTGCCCGCGTCGACGACGTTCATCGTGTCGCCGATGTGCAGCAGCCGGAACCGGAGGTTGAGCTGGCCGTCGAAGCCGCAGTACGTGCCGCCCGGCCGCAGCACCCGCGCCGCCTCGGCGAAGATCGCGTCCTGCAGTTCCGCCGTCGGCACGTGGTGCAACATCGTGAAGCAGGTGACGGCCGAGAACCGGCCGTCTTCGAACGGCATCTCCGCGCCGCTGCCCTCGACGACCTCGGCGCGGCCGCCGTACTTCACGCGCAGCAGTTCGCTCGACGCCGGGTCGATCTCCAGCACCGTCAGCTTCGGCACCAGGCCGAGCAGCACCTTCGTGGTGGCCCCGAAGCCGGGGCCGATCTCGAGGACGTCGTCACCGAGGTCGCGCTGGGCCAGCCACGGCGTCAGGCGTTCTTCGACGGTGTTCGCCCATTTCTCCGAGCTGCAGATCTTGCGGTGGATCAGGTTCATCGGCATGCGTCCGACGCTATTTCGGTGCCGGACTGGCCGGTAGCCGATAGCCTGTCACGTGATGTCGCGAACCGGCCAAGCCATGCTGATCGGCGAGTTCGACCTGCCCGCCGGCACCTGGTTCCCGTGGCACGAGCACCCGATCCACCAGCTGGTCTGGTCGGCCAGCGGGGTCGTCGCGGTCAAGGCGGGCGACGCGGGCTGGGTGCTGCCGCCGACGCGGGCGTTGTGGATGCCGGCCGGCATCCGCCACCGCACGGGCGCACTCGGCCGGGCGGCGCTGCGCGGCATCTACGCCGATCCGTCGTTGTCGCCGGTGTCGTGGCTCCGGCCGCGGATGGTCGCCGTCCGGCCGCTGCTGCGCGAGCTGCTGGAGTACCTGACCGGCGACGGCGTGGCGCCCGCGGCCCGGCTGCGCGCCGAAGCCGTGGCCTTCGACCTGCTCGAGCCCCTGGACGTCGTGCCGATCGCGGTGCCGTCGCCGTCCGACCCGCGGGCGCGCGACGTCGAGCGCGCGGTGCTGGCGAACCCGGCGGACCCGCGCACGCTGGCCGAGTTCGGCCGGGACGTGGGAGCGGCGGAGCGGACGCTGGCGCGGATCTTCGTCCGCGAGTGCCGGATGCCGTTCGGGACCTGGCGCACGCAGGCGCGGCTGCGGGCGGCGCTCCCGCTGCTGGCCCAGGGCACGCCGCTGGAGACGGTGGCCCACCGCGTCGGGTACAGCTCGGCGAGCGCGTTCGTCGCGGCCTTCCGGCGGGCCGTCGGGGTCACGCCGGGGGCCTACTTCGCGGGCTGAGCTACCGCCAGGAGGGCAGCCAGCGTTCGGCTTCCCACTGGCCGTTCGTGATCGCGATGCCGTTCAGGATCGGCCACAGCCAGGCGAAGTTCGCCACCACCAGCCCGACGTACAACGACACCACGAGCAACCCGGTCCCGCGTCTCTCGAAGCCCCGCCGGGCGCTGCCGAGGATCTGGCCCAGGCACAACGTCAACCCCAGCGCCAGGAACGCCGCCAGCGGCGTCGCGTAGAAGAAGTACATCTGGCGGTCGATGTTGGTGAACCAGAAGACGTACCCGCCCAGGTAGCCGGCCAGCACGGCCGCGAAGCGCCAGTCCGCGCGGAAGATCGAGCGCCAGGCCGCCCAGCCGAGCATCGGGATCGCCAGCCACCACATCGCCGGGGTGCCGATCAGCATCGTCGCGCTGATGCAGCGGGCCTCGCCGCAGCCGGTGACTTCGCCGTTGTAGCTGTACAGCATCGGGCGCAGGCCCATCGGCCACGTCCACGGCTTCGACTCCCACGGGTGCGGGTTGTCCTTGGGCGTGACCAGGGTTTCGTGGAAGTGCAGGACGTTCGCGGTGTAGTCGCCCAGCGAGCGCAGCGCCGGCGGCACCCACGACCAGAAGCCGGGCGCGATGTCCTTGATCTCGGTGTAGTGCCGGTCGGTGGCGGTTTCGCTGGCGAACCAGGCCCAGTACGCGGCGAAGTACATCAGGAACGGGACGAGCAGGATCGCCCACAGCGCGGGCAGCACGTCCCGGCGGATGGTGCCCAGCCAGGGCCGTTCGACGCCGGCCGCGCGCCGGGCCGCGACGTCGAAGAAGACGGTGAGCAGCCCGAACGCGACGATGTAGTACAACGCCGACCACTTGACGCCGAAGGTGAGCCCGATCATCAGCCCGGTTCCGAACCGCCACCAGCGGAAGCCGAGCTTGGGACCCCAGACGGACTCGTTCACCCAGCCTTCGCGGACCGCCGTCGCGAGCCGTTCGCGCACCTGGTCGCGGTCGGCGAGCACGCAGGCGAACGCGGCGAGCACGAACAGCGCGATGAAGATGTCGAGCATGCCCATGCGCGACTGGAGGTGCAGCACGCCGTCGCTGATCACCAGGATGCCGGCGATGCCGCCGAGCAGCGTCGAGCGGGTCAGGCGGCGGGCGATGCGGATGGTCAGCAGCACCATCAGCGTGCCGGCGAGCGCGGGCATGATGCGCCAGCCCCAGCCGTTGTAGCCGAACAGCCATTCGCCGATCGCGATCAGCTGCTTCGCCAGCGGCGGGTGGACGACCAGTTCGTAGCCGTAGTTGTCCTCGTAACCGCCGTTGCGCAGCACCTGCCACGCCTGCGGCACGTAGTGCTTCTCGTCGAAGACGGGGCTGCCCTTGTCCGTCGGCTCGCCGAGGTTCTGCAGGCGGACGATGCCGCCGATCAGCGTCAGCACCAGGGTGACGACCCAGCCGCGCAGGCGATCGGTCGGCAGGCCACGGCCGAGCAGGGTCAGCTCGCGGTCGGTGGGCGGCCGGAGCGCCTCGACCGGGTCCGGCCGGACGCTTTCGTCGTCGGGACGGGTCAGCACGGCGGTCACGGGGGCGATCCTACGGGCGAGGCAGGGCGTGCGTCGTCCGGATCCGCTGATCAGCCTAGGCTGGCCGGGTGACTTCCGGCCGCCTGATCCTCGCCGCCACCCCGCTCGGCGACGTCCGCGACGCTTCCCAGCGCCTGGCCTCGGCCCTCGCGGACGCCGACGTCGTCGCGGCCGAGGACACCCGCCGGTTCCGCTCGCTGGCGACGGCGCTGGGCGTGACCCCGCGCGGCCGGGTGGTGAGCTTCTACGAAGACGTCGAGTCGGCACGCCTGCCGAAGCTGCTCGAAGCGTTGCACGCGGGCGAGACGGTGGTCCTGGTGACCGACGCCGGGATGCCGAGCGTGTCCGACCCGGGTTTCCGCCTGGTGGCGGCCTGCGTGGCCGAGTCGGTTCCGGTCACCTGCCTGCCGGGCCCGTCCGCGGTGACGACGGCGCTCGCGTTGTCCGGTTTGCCGTGTGACCGGTTCTGCTTCGAGGGGTTCGCGCCCCGCAAGCCGGGCGAGCGCACGCGGTGGCTGACGGCACTGCGCGACGAGCCCCGGACGGCGGTGTTCTTCGAGTCCCCGCACCGCCTGGGATCGCTGCTGGAAGACGCGGTGTCGACGCTGGGCGGATCGCGGCGGGCGGCGGTGTGCCGGGAGCTGACGAAGACGTACGAAGAGGTGAAGCGGGGGACGCTCGCGGAGCTGGCTTCGTGGGCCGCGGACGGGGTGCGTGGCGAGATCACGGTGGTGCTCTCGGGTGCTGAGCCGCGGTCGGTGTCGGTGGCGGACCTGGTGGGCGAGGTCGCGGAGCGGGTGGCCGCGGGCGAGCGCCTGAAGTCGGCGGCGGCGGAGGTCGCCGAGGCGGCCGGGGTGTCCAAAAAGGAGCTCTACGACGCCGTGCTGGCGGCCCGGGTCAAGTGAGCAGCGCGGTCACCGCGGCGTGCGCCTTCGCCGCATCAGGCGCGTCTCCGGTGATCACGTCCGTGTACACGAACGACTCGCCGATCCGGACCAGCAGATAGGCCAGGTCCGGCACCGGCAGCGGTGGCTCCAGCCGTCCGGCCGCCACCTCCGTTTCCAGCAGTTCCGAGACCTTCTCCGTCGTCCGTCGTTGGCAAACGCTTGCGCGGGTCGTCAGCAGCCGCAACGCGCGCTCCGGCTCTCGCCGCAAGAAGTCGCGGAACGGCGGTGAGTCGTTCGCGAACCGGACATACCCGCTGACGAAGTCCGCCACCCCCGCGGCTCCGCGCCCCACGCACGAAGGCCACAGCCGCGCGATCGTCACCTCCGAAAGCGACCACAGGATCTCGCCCAGCAGCAGGTCGCGGGACCCCACCCGCCGGTGCAGCGTCGCCCGGCTGATCGACAGCGCCTGGGCCAGTTCCCCCATGTCGACCCGGCGGCCGGCCAGGAACCAGTCGCGGGCGAGGGTGAACGCGTCCGAGTGAGACATATGTCAGAATGTCTCACAACCACTGGGGCTGCTGACGGAGAGGGAACGCGACATGCGCGCAGTGCAGGTGACCGAGTTCGGCGGACCCGAGGTGCTCACCCCCGTCGAGCTGCCCGAGCCGGTCCCCGGGCCTGGCGAGGTGCTGATCGACGTCGAGCGCATCGGCGTGAACTACGCCGACACCCACCAGGCGGAAAACTCCTACCTCGCGCCGTCCCAGCTGCCGCTCGTCCCGGGTGGCGAGGTGGTCGGAACCCAGGACGGCAAGCGCGTCGTCGCCCTGCTCAACGGTGGTGGCGGGTACGCCGAGAAGGCCGTCGCGCCGGCGGCGACCACCTTCCCCCTTCCCGACGGCATCGACGACCTCACGGCGCTGTCCATGCTGGTCCAGGGCACGACGGCCTGGGTGCTGCTGCGCCGGAACGCCCACCTCGAGCCGGGCGAATCGGTCGTCGTGCACGCCGCGGCCGGTGGGGTGGGCACCATCGCCGTCCAGCTGGCCAAGGCCTGGGGCGCCGGCCGCGTCATCGCCACCGCCAGCAGCGAGGAGAAGCGCGCGCTGGCCCTCGAACTCGGCGCCGACATCGCGATCGACTCGCGCGCCGAGGACATGACCGCCGCGCTGCTCGAGGCCAACGACGGCCGCCGGGTCGACGTCGTGCTCGACATGGTCGGCGGGACGACCACCGACCAGAGCATCGCCGCGCTCGCCCCGTTCGGCCGGCTGGCCTTCTACGGCATGGCGGGCCGCGAGAGCCCGAAGCCCGTCGAGCTGCGCAACGTCCTCGGTCACAGCACCACGATCAGCGGCATGTGGCTGCCGCACGTCTTCCGGCTGCCGGGCAACGTCTTCGGGACCGCCCTCACCGACCTGTTCGACCTGGTACTGGCCGGGAAGCTCAAGGCGATCCCGGGCGGCGAGTACGCGCTGTCGGACGCCCGCGGCGCGCACGAGGCCCTGCGCTCCCGCAAGACCGTCGGCAAGCTACTGCTCGACCCCGGCAAGTAACGGGTTCGCCAGGAGGTGTTCCAGGGGTGCCGCCTTGTGGAGGCACTCCTGCCACTCCGCCTCCGGGTCCGAATCCGCCGTGATCCCGCCGCCGACGCCGAGCGCGATCGAGCCGCCGGAGAGCTCGAACGTCCGGATCGCGACGTTCAGCTCCAGCCCCGCCGCCGGCGACACCAGCCCGATCGCGCCCGTGTACACCCCGCGCGCGGTGGGCTCCAGCGAGGCGATCAGGTCCAGGGCGCGGATCTTCGGCGCGCCGGTCACCGACCCCGGCGGGAACGTCGCGGCGAGCAGGTCCGCGTCCGAGACGGCGGCCCGCAGCACCCCGGTCACCGTCGAGTCCAGGTGCCACACCCCGGGCGCCGGGCGCACCTGCAGCAGCGACGGCACCGTCACCGAGCCGACCTCGCACACCCGGCCGAGGTCGTTGCGCACCAGGTCGGTGATCATCACGTTCTCCGCGACGTCCTTCGTGGACCGGCGCAGCAGCGCGGCGTTCCCGTCGTCGCCGGGTCCGCGGCGGGGGAGCGTTCCCTTGATCGGCGTCGAGCGCACCGAACGCCCGTGCCGCGCGAGGAACAGCTCCGGCGAGAACGACACGACCGATCCCCACGCCCCCGACAGGAAGGCCGCGCGGCGGGGGGCCAGTGCGGACACCCCGGCCGAGAACAGCGCGGCCGGGGAGCCGGAGAACGAACCCGTGAACCGCGCGCAGATGTTGGCCTGGAACAGCTCACCGGCCTCGATCGCGTGCACGCACGCCTTCACCGCGTCCCGGTGCTCCGACGGCAGCGGGCGCCGCAGCGGCCCGGCCGTCCACGACGCCGGCGGCGCGGGAGCCGCCAGCAGTGATTCCATTGTGGACACCGAGGGACCGCCGCCGTCCAAGGACTCCAGGTAGCACGTTCCCGACGTGGACCACCGCAGCACGTGGTCCGCCCAGCCCCAGGCGGACGCGGGCAGCGCGCCGGACCGGCCCGACGGGTCGGCCGAGTCGTAGCCCAGGTACCCGAACCAGCCACCCCCGATCACGCCCGGCCCGGCGTCGGCCTGCGCGGGGAGATCCGGGAGGGCACCCGGCGCCACGTGCAGCGACGGCGCGATCACGGCCCGGGAAGAAAACCACTCACCGGACAGCATCGCGGGCGGCGGCAACCCGCGCGAAGCAGCGTGGTGGGCGAGTACCGAAAAAGCGCGCGCGGGCGTGACATTCGTCCGGATCGGGGTGCTCGTCACGCGCATGGCGACATACCACCACAGGTCAGAGCAGCAGGTCGCCCAATGTGAACGGGTACACGACGGCGTTCTGCTCCACCGGCGCGGCGATGCCGGGGACGTCGGGTGCGTACGCGTGCTGGTGCACCCCGAGCCGCGAGTGGAACCAGCCAGCCCGCCCCGGGATGCCGTTGTGCCGGACCAGCCACAGCACCACCTCGCTGTCGGCCCAGCGGTCCGGGTGCAGGCGGTGCTGCCAGCAGTCGTAGTCGGCGTAGACCAGCACCCGCTCGATCCGCGCCGCGTGCCGGACGTGCTTGATCCACGCCTTGACGAACCGGTCGTCGACGCTCGGCGCCGCCACCTCCAGCGCCGGGGCGAGCGAGCCGGGGGCGAACGCGCCGAGCCTGCTGGCCGTCCGCACGAAGAAGTCCGCCTGGTCGTGGACCGCGCCGGGCCGCGCGTAGTGCCGTCCGCCGGCGTGCAGCCCGGCCTCCTGCGCGCCGGCCAGGTTGCGCTCCGCGGCCGGGTTGCTCCAGTTGACGTTCTCGCTGATCGTCACCGACACGAACCGGGTCTGCGCGCCGCGCACGGCCTGCCAGTCGGCCACCTGCTCGCGGTGCGACAGCGAAATGCCGAGTTCACTCTCCGGCTCTGTCACGGTCCGCCCCCGGCACGTCGGTGGAGAGCACACCATACGTCGCCGGAGACGGACCCGCAGTGACAGACACGTGTTGATCAGGCGTTTTCGCGTTGGAAGGTGCGTGTTCCCCACCACACGGACAACACGGCCATCACCAGCACCACGACACTGCCCGTGAACAGGGCGTCCATCGTGAAGTCGCCGCGGAAGGTGTTCCGCTCGACGTCGACGACGTGCCGGAACGGGTTGATCTGCGAAACGGTGTACAGCCAGTCCGGTGCGACGCCGGCCGTGATCGGCAGCAGGATCCCCGAAAGCAGCAGCAGGGGGATGAGCACCGCGTTGAGCAGGGCCGGGAACGTCTCCTCGCTCTTGAGTGTCAGCGCGAGCGCGTAGGAGCACGACGCCAGCGACACCGCGAGCAGGAACACGATCAGCAGGCTCAGCAGCACGCCGCCGACCGGGGCGTCCAGGTCGAACGCCAGGTACGCCAGCGCGATGATCAGCAGCGCCTGGACGACGGCCTGCAGCGCGTTGGCCAGCACCTTGCCCAGCAGCAGCGCGACCCGGCTGACCGGCGTCACCCGGAACCGCTCGACGACGCCGGAGCGGTATTCGGCCAGCAGCCCGAAGCCGACGAACGAGCTGCCGAACAGCGCCAGCTGGGCGATCAGCGCCGGGGTCAGCAGCATCCAGCCGTCCACTTCGGACAGCCCTTGGCCCTGCATGGCCTTGACCATCAGCGGTCCGAACAGGAACAGGTACAGCAGCGGCTGCATGATCCCGATCAGCACCCACGTCGGGTTCCGCAGTGCCGCCAGCATGTCGCGGCGGAAGATCAGCCAGGTGTCACGCAGCACGGCCGGCCTCCTCCGCTTCCCGCAGCGAACGCCCGGTGAGCGTCAGGAAAACGTCGTCCAGCGTCGGCCGGTGGACCTGGACCGACAGCATCGGGATGTTCTTGGCGTCCAGCGCGCGCAGCAGTTCCGGCAGTGCGACGTCGCCGCGCGGCACCCGGAACCGGACCTCCCCGCCGTCGGTGGACAGCTCCTGCGCGCCGGCCAGCCGGCCCGCGATCTCCGCGGCGTCGGTGGCCTGCCCGGGGTCGACGCCGACCTCGACGCGGTCGCCGTTCACCCGCGCCTTGAGCGCGTCCGGGGTCCCTTCGGCGACGATCCGGCCGTCGTCGATGACGATCAGCCGGTCGGACAGCGCGTCGGCCTCGTCGAGGTAGTGGGTGGTGAGGAAGACGGTCACGCCCTGCTCGGCCCGCAGCCGGCGGATGTGCTCCCACAGGTTGGCGCGGCTCTGCGGGTCGAGGCCGGTCGACGGCTCGTCGAGGAACACCAGGCCGGGTGAGTGGATCAGCCCGAGCGCGATGTCGAGCCGCCGCCGCTGTCCGCCCGACAGCGTCTTGGTGAGCCGCTGGTCCAGCCCGGTCAGGTCGAGCTGCTCGGCGAGCTCGGCGCCCCGCGCGATCGCGTCGGCCCTGCTCATCCGGTAGAGCCGGCCCTGCAGCTCCAGCTCGTCGGCGACCTTGCTTTCGGGCGCGCTGCCGCCGCCCTGGGCCACGTAGCCGATGCGCTTGCGCACGCCCAGGGG
Source organism: Amycolatopsis sp. NPDC005003 (assembly GCF_053600695.1). Classification (NCBI taxonomy): domain Bacteria; kingdom Bacillati; phylum Actinomycetota; class Actinomycetes; order Pseudonocardiales; family Pseudonocardiaceae; genus Amycolatopsis; species Amycolatopsis sp. NPDC005003. The sequence continues at coordinate 182,687 of NZ_JBSGAI010000003.1, forward strand.
GTCGGACAGCAGGTCGCAGCCGCCGACGGTCGCGGTGCCCGCGGTCGGCTCGAGCAGCGTGGTCAGCATGCGCAGGGTGGTCGTCTTCCCGGCGCCGTTGGGCCCGAGGAAGCCGACCAGCTCGCCCGCTTCGACGTCGAGGTCGACGCCCTTCACCGCGTGGACTTCGCCCCCAGTGCGGCCCTTGCGGCGGAACCGCCGCTCGAGACCGCGTGCCGTGATCATGAGATCCCCTCTCGAAAGTAGTCAAGCTTGACTAGCTGAGTCGCAACTGTGCCCGACAAGCGTGCGCTAGTCAAACTTGATTACCGAGCGGGTGGCTCGCCTAAGGCCGCTTCGGACTCGCCCGCCATCACGTAGTCGCCCGCCTCGAGCCGGGCGATCAGGCGTTCCAGCCAGGCGTAGCTCGCGTCGGTGATCCCGCCCCACAGCCGGTACAGCTCGCCGACGTGCTCGGGGGTCCCCAGGCCGATGTTCACCTTGAGCTCTTCGAGCATCAGCTTCGCCTGCTGCTGCTCGGCCTCCAGGTGCACCAGCCGGTGCCGGAGCAGGTTGATCACCCGGGCCCGGAGCAGCGTCGTCATCAGCGAGATCGCGGCCGACAGGTCGGGGTGGTTGAGCTGCGGATCGGACAGCGCCTTCGAGAGCAGCACCTGGTACTCCTGCTCGCCCTCGGCCGTCAGCGCGCACCTGGTAGCCGTGCGCGCGGCCGAACATCCGCACCACCCCGAGCACGAGCAGCCGTGTCGCGGACAACCGGGGCCTCCCTCCCGAAAACGTGCGTGACGCCCTCCGTAGGCTAATAAGGTATGAGCACCCCTGTGTTGACCGCGGTGGCCTGGCCCTACGCCAACGGCCCCCGCCACATCGGCCACGTGTCCGGATTCGGCGTCCCGTCCGACGTCTTCTCCCGCTACCAGCGAATGGCCGGCAACCGGGTGCTCATGGTGTCCGGCACCGACGAACACGGCACCCCGATCACCGTCCAGGCGGACAAGGAGAACTCGACCCCGCAGGAAACGGCGGACAAGTACACCCGCCAGATCGGCACCGACCTGCAGGGCCTCGGCCTGTCCTACGACCTGTTCACCCGGACCACGACCGGCAACCACGCCGAGGTGACGCAGCAGATCTTCCTCGCGCTGCACCGCAACGGCTACGTCGTGCCGAAGACCACGCGCGGGGCGATCAGCCCGTCCACCGGCCGCACGCTGCCCGACCGCTACGTCGAGGGCACCTGCCCGATCTGCGGGTACGACGGCGCGCGCGGCGACCAGTGCGACAACTGCGGCAACCAGCTCGACGCCGCGGAGCTGATCAACCCGAAGTCGCGGATCAACGGCGAGACGCCGAAGTTCGTCGAGACCGAGCACTACTTCCTCGACCTGCCGGCGTTCACCAAGACCCTCGGCGACTGGCTGGGCACCAAGACCGACTGGCGCCCGAACGTCCTCAACTTCACCAAGAACCTGATCGACGACATGCGGCCGCGGCCGATCACCCGCGACCTCGACTGGGGCGTCAAGATCCCGCTCGACGGCTGGCGCGACCAGCCGCTGAAGCGGTTCTACGTCTGGTTCGACGCGGTGATCGGGTACTTCTCGGCCAGCGTCGAGTGGGCCCGCCGGTCCGGCAACCCGGACGCGTGGCAGGAGTGGTGGAACAACGCCGACGCCCGCTCGTACTACTTCATGGGCAAGGACAACATCACCTTCCACGCCCAGATCTGGCCCGCCCTGCTGTTCGGCCACAACGGCGAGGGTGACAAGGGTGGCGAGCCGGGCAAGTACGGCCGCCTGCACCTGCCCGACGAGATCGTCTCCAGCGAGTTCCTGACCATGAGCGGCTCGAAGTTCTCGACCTCGCGCGGGCGCGTGATCTACGTCGAGGACTTCCTGCGCGACTTCGGCCCGGACACGCTGCGGTACTTCATCTCGGTCGCCGGCCCGGAGACCCAGGACACCGACTTCACCTGGGACGAGTTCGTCCGCCGGACCAACTTCGAGCTGGCCAACGAGTGGGGCAACCTGGTCAACCGGTCCATCTCGATGGCGCACAAGAACGTCGGCGCCATCCCGCGCCCGGAAGCCCCGACGGCGGCCGACGAAGAGCTGAAGGCGTTGTCCCGCAAGGCGTTCGACACCGCGGGCGCGCACCTGGCCCGGTCCCGGTTCAAGCTGGCGGCGAGCGAGGCGATGAAGGTCGTCACCGCGGCGAACAAGTACATCTCCGACCAGGAGCCGTGGAAGCTCAAGGACGACCCCACGCGGCGCGACACCGTGCTGCACACCGCGCTGCAGGTCGTCTCGGACGCCAACACGCTGCTGACGCCGTTCCTGCCGCACTCGGCCCAGAAGGTGCACGAGGCGCTCGGCGGCACCGGCGTCTGGGCCGCCCAGCCGGAGCTGAAAGAGGTCGAGGACCTCGACATCGACGGCCGGGTCAACCCGATCCTGACCGGCGACTACGCGGCCGAGCAGGCGAAGTGGGAGTCGACGCCGATCGAGGTCGGCAAGCCCCTGGCCAAGCCGTCGCCGCTGTTCACGAAGCTCGACCCGGCGCTCGGCGAGACCGGCCCGGAGTGGGCGCCGATCATCAAGGAGTAAGAAGTACGCATGGGTGATCAGAAGCGCGAGCTGCCGCCTGTTCCGGACCGGCTCCCGGTGTCGGTGGTGGACGCGCACACCCATCTCGACGCGTGCGGCGCGGTCACCGCGGCCGATGTCACGGCCATGGTCGACCGCGCCGAGCGCGCCGGCGTCGCCCGCGTCGTGACGGTCGCGGACGACCTCGCCTCGGCCCGCTGGGCCACCGAGGCCGCCACCTGGGACCGCCGGGTGTTCGCCGCCGTCGCGATCCACCCGACCCGGACCAAGGCGTTCGGCGAGGCCGAGAAGTCCGAAGTGGAGCGCCTGGCCGCCCACGACCGCGTGGTCGCCGTCGGCGAGACCGGCCTCGACTACTACTGGGACTACTCGCCGCACGACGCCCAGCAGGAGGCGTTCCGCTGGCACATCGACCTCGCCAAGCGGCTGGGCAAGCCGCTGATGATCCACGACCGCGAGGCCCACGACGACGTGCTGCGCATCTTGGCCGAAGAGGGTGCGCCGAATGCCGTAATTTTCCATTGTTTTTCCGGGGACGCGGAAATGGCCCGCAAGTGCGTCGACGCGGGCTTTGTCCTTTCCTTCGCGGGCACGGTGACGTTCAAGAACGCGAAGGGGCTCCACGAGGCGGCCCGGCTCTGCCCGGCGGGGCAGTACCTCGTCGAGACCGACGCGCCGTTTCTGACCCCCCACCCGTTCCGTGGACGGCCGAACGAGCCGTTCGGCGCCGCCTACACCGTCCGTCACCTCGCGGCGCTCAGGGGCGAAGCTGTCCACGAAGTCGCCGAAGCGGTCCGGACCACCGCCGAGCGGGTGTACCGACTCCCCAGTGTCACAACGGGTTGAACGCATTGCGACAACAGGGTTCCCGGTTCGTCCACCTGATGGAGTGACCCAGATCACGACACTCCGGGGGGTGTTTGCGCAACCCGCCGCGACCCGTTACTGTCCCGTGATCGTGCCGGTCGGTACTGCACTCAGCAGTTGCCGGCTGTTACGCCCACAGTCACGTCAGTGCACGTCGGGGAAGCGGAACCGGGAGCGGTACGGCCTGGAACCGTGACGATGGCGCCGGCTGCGGGCCCAGACGTAAAGATGCCGCCCCGAACGGCGTCTTGGGAAAGGGAACGACCCGGTGACAGGTAGCAGACAGGCTGGAGCGCGCTCCGCGGCCGTCCTCGATCGCGAATTCGGCTTCGAGGACACTGCGTACGGCCAGCTCGACTTCTCCGACGACCCGAACATCACGCAGCAGGACATCCTCGCCGCGCTCGGCCCCGATGCCGACGCGATGATGGCCGAGATCGACGTCGACGTCGACGAACTGATCCGTCTCATCAACGCCGAGACGACGTACCTGCCCCCGATCGTCATCCCGGACGAGTTCGAGTCCGACCGCACCGCGTCCCCGCAGGCCCGCAAGGCCGCGCTGGACGAGGGTCTCCGCGAGACCACCAAGGTCTGGAAGCGCCGCTTCCTCAAGGGCGCCGTCCTCAGCGTCATGATCAGCATCGCCGGCGGCGGCGCGGCCGCGCTGGCGATGAACAAGAGCATCACCGTCGACGTCGACGGCCACCAGCAGACCGTGCACTCCTTCGGCGACACCGTCGGCGAGGTGCTCGAGGACGCGGGCCTGTCCGTCGGCGCGCACGACTCGCTCTCCCCGTCCCCGCAGGCGGAGGTCGGCGACGGCGGCGTCATCAAGCTCGAGCGCGGCCGCCAGCTGAAGATGATCGTCGACGGCGCGGAGCACACCTCCTGGGTCCGCGCGACCCACCTCGGCGACGCGCTGGGCCAGCTCGGCATGACCGAGCTGGACAAGCCCGGCACGTGGATGTCGATGCCGAAGAGCGGCGAGCTGCCCCTGGAGGGCGCCACCGTCGAGATCAAGACCCTGAAGAACATCACCCTGTACGACGGCGGCAACGCGCCGAAGCAGGTCAAGACGACCGCGGTCACGACGAAGGAGTTCCTGGGCGAGTACAAGCTCACCCTGGGCCCGGAGGACCAGGCCGAGGGCGGCCTGGACGTCAAGCTGACCGACGGCGCCGAGGTGCACATCAGCCGCACCGGCGTCTCGACGGTCGTCCAGAAGGAGAGCATCGACCCGCCGGAGCAGCGCGTCGACGACCCGGACCTGGCCAAGGGCAAGACGCAGGTCGAGGACCCGGGCACGCCCGGTGAGAAGGAAGTGACCTACAAGGTCACGCAGAAGAACGGCAAAGAGGTCGGCCGGGAGAGCATCTCCGAGAAGGTCCTCACCCAGCCGAAGCCGAAGATCGTCCACGTCGGCACCAAGCAGGCCCCGAACCCGGACATCGGCGACGGCTCCGCGTGGGACCGCATCGCCCAGTGCGAGTCGGGCGGCAACTGGGCCATCAACACCGGCAACGGCTACTACGGCGGCCTCCAGTTCGACAAGCGCACGTGGGACGCCTACGGCGGCGACGAGTACGCCGCCCTGCCGAACCAGGCCACCCGCGAGCAGCAGATCGCGATCGCGGAGAAGGTCAAGGCCGGCCGCGGCGGCAGCTACAGCGCCTGGCCCGTCTGCGGCAAGAAGGCCTGAGTCCCACTTCGAACCGGCCCCCGTCCACCCCGGACGGGGGCCGCTTCGCGTGTGCAAGAACCGACCCTCCAGGTACGCGAACCGACCCTCCAGGTACGCGAACCGACCGTCCAGGTACGCGAACCGACCCCCTGGGTAAGCTCCAGCGGTGGTTGAACTGCTGGGACCGGCCGAAATCCGCGGGCTGGCGGCCGAACTCGACGTGCGGCCGACCAAGAAGCTCGGGCAGAACTTCGTGCACGATCCCAACACCGTCCGGCGGATCGTCGAGCTGGCGAACGTCGCCGAAGACGACGTCGTTCTCGAGGTCGGGCCCGGGCTCGGGTCGCTGACCCTCGGGCTGCTCGCCACCGGCGCGCGGGTCGTCGCCGTCGAGATCGACCCCAAACTGGCCGAACGGCTGCCCAGGACCGTCGCCGAGCGGGGCCCCGAAGCGGCGGAGCGGCTGACCGTCGTCGGGGCCGACGCCCTGCGCGTCACCCGCGCGGACCTCGGCGAGCCGACCGCCCTCGTCGCCAACCTGCCCTACAACGTCGCCGTACCGGTCGTGCTGCACCTGCTCGCCGAGGTGCCCTCCCTGCAAAAGGGCCTCGTCATGGTGCAGACCGAGGTGGCCGACCGGATGGCCGCCGGCCCCGGCAGCCGCATCTACGGCGTGCCGAGCGTCAAGCTCGCCTGGTACGGCCCCGCACGCAAGGTCGCCGCCGTGCCACGCTCGGTGTTCTGGCCGGTGCCGAACGTCGACTCCGCGCTCGTCGCCTTCGAACGGGCCGCCCGGACGGCGTCCGACGACCGGGAGCTGCTCTTCGGCTTGGTGGACGCCGCTTTCTCACAACGCAGGAAGACGCTGCGGGCCGCGCTCGCGGGCTGGGCGGGCTCCGCCGAGCGCGCGGGCGAGCTGCTCGGGGCCGCCGGGATCGATCCCAGGACCCGTGGCGAGCAGCTGGACGTGCACGACTTCGCCCGGATCGCGGCCGCCGCCCACTCCACAGTGGAGCCGTGAAGATACGCCTCCGTCGCTCCTGATCTCGCGATTCGGACACCGCCAGTCGTGTGATCTGGGCCAACGGGCTTGCTTTCGCTCCTCGGGATCGGTTTTACTCAGTACGTCCATCCCGAGCGACTGAGAGACCTGGCTCGCCGAAGTCGCAGCAACCACCCTCCGCAGGGCAGGTGCTACCGCCAGGACCGATGGAGGCCGTTTTCGATGAAGAGGGTAGCTCGCCCCCTGCTCCTGACCAGGCGTCGCGTAGTCGACGAAGGCCGCCGCTCCGTGACCGCATGTCGACGCTCCAACTGAGCTAGTCCGAGCCGGTCCACCTCTTCTTCATGCACCGTCCACAACGGACGGACCTTCGCTTGCGGCCGGGCGCGCCCATGGGGGCGGCGCCCCGTTTTCTGGAGCCTTCGTGATCACCGTCGAAAACCTGTCCAAAACCTTTGCCACCAACGGAAACTCCGTCGTCGCGCTGCGGGACGTGAGCGTCGACGTCCAGGCCGGCTCGCTGTTCGGCGTGGTCGGTCCCGCCGGGTCGGGCAAGTCCGTCCTCGCCCGGTGCATCGCCCTGCAGGAGCGCCCCGACCGCGGTGTCGTCCGCCTCGACGGCCTCAACACCGGCACCCTCGACGGCCGCCGCCTGCGCGAGATCCGCCGCCAGCTCGGCGTCGTCTCGACGAAGCCGGAGCTGATCGCCGAGCGCACCATCGCCGGCAACATCGCCTCCCCGCTCGAGCAGCTCGGCGTCGACGGCCCGCAGCGCCGCAGCCGGGTCGGCTCGCTGCTCGACCTCGTCGGCCTGACCCCGCGCGCCGCGCAGCGGCCCGGTGAGCTGTCCGCCGGTCAACTCCGCCGCGTCGCGGTCGCGAAGGCGCTGGCGGCGGCCCCCGCCGTGCTGCTCGCCGACGACCCGACCGCCGGTGTCGACCCGGAAGAGGCCGGTGCGGTGCTCGCCGTCCTCGACCGGGCCCGCTCCGAGCTCGGCACCACGGTCGTCGTCACCACACCGGACGCCGGCGTGGTCCGCCGGGTCTGCGACGACGTCGCGGTGCTGGAGGACGGCACCGTCGTCGAGCGCGGCTCGGTGCTCGACCTGATCTCGAACCCGGCCAGCCGCACGGCGCAGGCGCTGCTGCCGGCCATCGAGACGACCCGCTCGCAGGCGGCGCGCTACGACCGCTCGGCCGACGTCGTGCTGATCGGCTTCGCCTCGGTGGGTGCGCTGCTGCCCGAGGCCGCGGGCCGCTTCGACGTCGAGTTCGCCACCATCGGCGGCGGCCTGACCCGCATCGGTGACACGCCGGTCGGCCGGTTCCGCCTGGGTGTCCGCGGTGAGCGGGCCGACGCGGCGCTGGCCTGGGTCGCCGAGCGTGGTGGGCACGTCACGCACACCGCGCGTGGCCCGCAGGGTGTCGCGGCTGCCTGATCGCTGTCCCGAACGCCCCGATGCGCAGGTCGCATCGGGGCGTTTCCGCGGGCACGTAGGCTGGTCGGGTGCTCGCCGTAGTTCCGCCCCCAGTCACCGTCCGGGTCCCGGCCAAGGTCAACCTGCACCTTTCGGTCGACGACCTGCGTGAAGACGGTTACCACGAGCTGGTCACCGTGTTCCAGGCGCTGTCGCTGACCGACGAGGTGACCGTCGCGGTCACCGAAGAGCCCGGCATCGAGGTCTACGGCGAAGGGGAGGGCTCGGTCCCGACCGGCCCGGAGAACCTGGCCTGGCGGGCCGTCGAAGCGCTGGCCGCGCACGTCGGGCGCACCGGTGAGCCGAAGGTCCGGGTGGTGCTGCGCAAGGGCATCCCGGTCGCCGGCGGCATGGCGGGCGGCAGCGCCGACGCGGCGGCGACGCTGGTCGGGCTGGCGAGCCTGTGGAACCTCGACGTCACCCGCGACGAGCTGGCCGAGATCGCCGCCGGTCTCGGCAGCGACGTCCCGTTCGCGCTCTACGGCGGCACCGCGCTGGGCACCGGCCGCGGCGAGCAGCTGGTCCCGGTGCTGTCGCGGCACACGTTCCACTGGGTGCTGGCCTTCGCCGCCGAAGGGCTGTCGACGCCGAAGGTGTTCGGCGAGCTGGACCGTCTGCGCGCGGCGGGCAACCCGCCCCGGATCGGCTCGCACACGCCGGTCGTCGAGGCGCTGGCCTCCGGCGACCCGCGCCAGCTGGCCCTGCTGCTGGGCAACGACCTCCAGGCGGCGGCCGTCTCGCTGCGCCCCGACCTGCGCCGCACGCTCCGGGCCGGGGTGAACGCGGGCGCGCTCGCGGGCACGGTGTCCGGTTCGGGCCCTACGTGCGCCTTCCTCTGCGAAGACGGGCAGTCGGCGGTGGAGGTCGCGGCCGAGCTGTCCGGCGCCGGTGTGTGCCGGACGGTCCGGGTGGCCCACGGCCCGGTCCCCGGCGCCCGGGTGGTCGGCGGCGACGACGCACCCCGGCCGGCGCCGCCGCGGGTGCACGCATGAAGCACGCCGAGTTCGCGTTCCCCGGTCCGCTGCGCGACAAGCTGGTCGCGGCGATCCTGCGCGGGGAGAAGACCTCGACCACCGGCCTGGTCGCCGAATACGAGAAGTACGGCGAAGAGCTGCCCGTCGTCGGCGAGCGCGAGCTGATGATCGACTCGGCGGGCGACGGGGTCGCGGTCCTCGAGACCACCGAGGCCCGCGTCCTGCCGCTGTCCGAAGTGGACCTCCAGCACGCGCTCGACGAGGGCGAAGGCTTCACGAGTGTCGCCGAGTGGCGCGCCGACCACGAGGCTTACTGGCAGAGCGCGGAAATGCGCGCGGCCATGGAAGATCCGGAGTTCACCGTGGCCGACACGACCCTGGTCGTGGCGACCCGGTTCATTATTGTGGAAAGGATCGGCTGAGCGGATGGCCAACCTGGTCAACCTGGAGGCGGTGAGCAAGTCCTACGGGGTTCGCCCGCTCTTGGACGGCGTTTCCCTCGGCATCGCGGCCGGGCAGCGCATCGGCGTCGTCGGCCTCAACGGTGGCGGCAAGACCACCCTGCTGGAAGTCCTTTCCGGACTGTCCGAACCGGACTCCGGGCGGGTGAGCCACGTGCGCGACCTGCGGATGGCCGTGGTCACCCAGCGCACCGAACTCCCCGACGGCAGCACGGTCGGCGACGTCGTGCTCGAACGCTACGGCGCCGAGCACGAATGGGCCGCCGATGCCCGCGTCCGGTCCATTGTGGACGGACTGGGGATCACGGCGATCGGCCTGGACACGCCGACGGCGAACCTGTCCGGTGGCGAGCGGCGCCGGGTCTCCCTGGCCGCCGCGCTGACCGGCGAGCTCGACCTGATCGTGCTCGACGAGCCGACCAACCACCTGGACGTCGAAGGTGTCCGCTGGCTCGCCGACCACCTGCTGGCCCGGAAGGTCGCCGTCGTGGTCGTCACGCACGACCGGTGGTTCCTCGACACCGTCGCCACCCTGACCTGGGAGGTCGCGAACGGCCGCGTCGAGCAGTACGAAGGTGGTTACGCCGACTGGATCTTCGCCCGCGCCGAGCGGGCGCGGCTGGCCGCGACGGCCGAGGAGAAGCGGCAGAACCTGGCCCGCAAGGAGCTGGCGTGGCTGCGCCGCGGCCCGCAGGCGCGCTCGTCGAAGCCGCGCTACCGCGTCGAGGCGGCCGAGGCGCTGATCGCCGATGTCCCGCCGCCGCGGGACTCCGTCGAGCTGCAGGCGTTCGCCAAGCGGCGGCTCGGGAAGACCGTGCTGGAGCTGGAAGACACGACGTACCAGGTCGGCGAGCGGACGCTGCTCGACCACGTCACCTGGCGGATCGGGCCGGGCGACCGGATCGGCCTGGTCGGCGTGAACGGCTCGGGCAAGACGTCGCTGTTGAAGCTGCTCGGGGGCGACGTCGAGGGCTCGACCGGCCGCCGGATCGAGGGCAAGACGGTGGCGCTCGCGCACCTGCGCCAGGAGCTCGACGACCTGCCCGGCGACCTGCGGGTGCTGCAGGCGATCGAGCAGGTGGCCGGGCGTGTGGTGTTCGGCAAGCAGGAGATGACGGCGTCCCAGCTGGGCGAGAAGCTCGGCTTCCCGGCGGCCCGCCAGTGGACCCCGGTCGCGGACCTCTCCGGCGGCGAGCGGCGCCGGCTCCAGCTGTGCCGGCTGCTGATGGCCGAGCCGAACGTGCTGCTCCTCGACGAGCCGACGAACGACCTGGACATCGACACGCTGCAGCAGCTGGAGGACCTCCTCGACGGCTGGCCGGGCACGATGGTCGTGGTGTCCCACGACCGCTACCTGGTGGAACGCGTCTGCGACACGATCGTCGCGCTGTTCGGCGACGGCCGCATCACCCACCTCCCGGGCGGCATCGAGGAGTACCTGAACCGCCGCGCCCTCGCCAAGGAACCGGCGGCCGCCGCGGCTCCGACGGCGGCCAAGACCGAGGCGAAGAAGTCGGCGGCGGACCTGCGCGCGGCCCAGAAGGAACTGGGCCGGCTGGAGCGCAAGCTCGACCAGCTGCACGCCAAAGAGGAGAAGCTCCACGCGTCCCTGCTCGAAGCCGCGACGGACCCGGCGAAGCTGATGGAGCTGAACGCCGAGCTGAAGGGCGTCCAGGGCGAGATCGAGGACGTCGAGGGCCGCTGGCTGGAGACTTCCGAGCTGCTGGAATGACGCGGGTGATCGGGCCGGACGATCCGCTCGGGCCGCAGTTCCGGCGGATCGCGGTGGCGGGCTCGGCGGATCGGGCAAGTCGACCCTCGCCGGGGCGCTGTGCGAGCGCCGCGGCGTGCCGTACGTGTCACTCGAATCCTTCTACCTCGGGCCCGGCTGGCTGGTGTGGCTCGATCACCCGCGACTCGAACCGTCACCCTGGCCTCGTCGTGGTCCGGCTGCCGGGGCAGCGCCAAGTGGACCGGTGGCTTCGAGGCCCGGTTTCCGCTTTGGTCGGCGGACGTTGACGCTGAGACAGTAATGTTCCTGCCATGAGCAGGTTCGTGGACACGCTCGTCGCCACCGCGACGAGGCGGGGGCAGCAGCGCGGCATGGTCACCGGGGAGCCGAAGGAGCCGGTCCGGCGGACCTGGGGCGAGGTGCACGCCGAGGCTCGGCGGATCGCCGGGGGGCTGGTGGCCGGCGGGTTCGAACGCGGGGGTGCCGTGGCCGTGCTGGCCGCCGCGCCGGTGCTGATCGCGCCGACCGTGCAGGCCGTCTGGCTGGCCGGTGGCAGCGTCACCATGCTGCACCAGCCGACCCCGCGCACCGATCTCGCCGAGTGGGCCGAGGACACCGTGCGGGTGCTGGGAATGATCGGCTCCGATCTCGTGCTGCTGGGCGAGCCCTTCGACCAGCTCGCGCCCGTGCTGCGCGAAAAGGGCATCGGGTTCAAGCTCATCACCGAGCTCGCCGAAGCCGAGCCGCTCGCCGACGTCGTCCCCACCGACGAGGGCGACACCGCGCTCCTGCAGCTCACCAGCGGCTCGACCGCCGACCCCAAGGCCGTGCGGATCACCTACGGGAACCTGTACTCGAACGTCAAGGCCATGGTCGACCGCGCGGAGTTCGACTTCGACGTCGACGTGATGGTGTCCTGGCTGCCGACGTTCCACGACATGGGGATGGTCGGCTTCCTGACCGTGCCGATGACCTTCGGCGTCGAGCTGGTCAAGATCACGCCGGTCGAGTTCCTCTCGGGCCCGCTGATCTGGCCCGAGCTGATCACCAAGTACGGCGGCACCACGACGGCGGCGCCGAACTTCGCGTACGCCATCGTCGGGCGCCGGATGGCCCGCGTCGACGAGGATGACGCCTTCGACCTCTCGAAGCTGCGCATCGCGCTGAACGGTGCCGAGCCCATCGACGAGACCGCCGTGCAGACCTTCGTGGACGCCGGCGCCCGGTTCAAGATGCCCGCCGAGTGCGTCTTCCCGGCCTACGGCATGGCCGAAGCGACGCTGGCCGTGTCGTTCGCGCCGCTGTTCACCGGCCTCACGCTCGACGTCGTCGAGGCCGACGCGCTGGAGTCGGACAACCGCGCGGTGCCGGTGCCCGAAGGCGACCCGCGGCGCGGCACCGACAGCGTCCGGTCGTTCGCGCTGCTCGGCCGTCCCCTCGACGGGCTCGAGGCGGAGATCGTCGACGACACCGGTTCGCCGCTGGCCGACCGTCAGGTCGGCGAGATCCGGCTGCGCGGCGAGGCCGTGACGCCCGGCTACCTGACCATGGACGGCCCGCTGGCGACGCAGGACGCCGACGGCTGGCTCAACACCGGCGACCTCGGCTACCTGGTCGACGGCCAGATCGTCATCTGCGGCCGCCGCAAGGACGTCATCATCATGGGCGGCCGCAACCTGTACCCGACGGACATCGAGCGGGCCGCGAACTCGGTCGAGGGCGTCCGCGCGGGCAACGCGGTGGCGGTCCGGCTGGACGCGGGCAGCCGCCGCGAGCGGTTCGCGGTGGTCGTCGAGTCGAAGCTGGCGGGTGACGCCGAAGCCGAGAAGAGCCTGATGAAGCAGATCTCGGCCCGGGTCCGCGACGCGGTCGACATGCGGCCGTACGCGGTGGTGGTGCTGCCGGCGGGCAGCCTCCCGAAGACGCCGTCGGGCAAGGTCAAGCGCGCGGCGACGGCTCAGCAGTTCGCGGACAAGATCTCGAAGAACGCGGACGCCTGACCCGGGCGCCCCGATGTGGACGCGGCCGCATTGGGGCGCCCGGGAGGGCCCGGAACTGTCGGTGGTCTCCGGTAGCGTGGAAAACGGGGGCGCCCCCGAGGGCGGGGTCCGGCAAAGTCGGGGGCCTTTCAGGTGGCTCACCGGCGTGAGTGGCTGGTTCACCGGCGTGAGCGGCAGGCTGACCGGCGTGAGCGGCGCCTGACGCCCCTGACCTGCACCCCGCCCAGACCTCCCGCTACCCCCGCGTGAGCGGCAGGCTGCCACCCAGACCTCCCGCAACCCCGATCCGAAGCCAGAACACGGCCGGCCGTAGTCACAATCCCAGCTTCGGGGTGGCGGGGCACCAACCTGACTCGTTGGCCGAGAAAGCCCGGGGCAGCTGCACCATCGGCCGCCCGAACCCAGCTCCGGATCTACCCAACGACTTTGCCGGAACCCTGCCCCCGCGGGCGGCGGTCAGCGTTGCTGGACGCGGACTGCGCGCAGCGTCGGCGGGGCGGCTCGCTCGGTGGTGGCTTCCGAAGAACTGCGGGCGCCTGGGAGGTCGGGAGCCTGGCCGGTGCGGGTGGCGAGCTGGTCCTCCACCGCGTCGAGGAATTCGTCGACTTCGCGCTCGTCGTACCCGCGCTTGCCGATCAGCGGCTTCGCGAACATCACGTGGTGCACTTCGGCGGCGGTCAGGTCGTCCTCGTCGGCGAGCGTCTTGGCGATCCGCCGGACGAACGCGTCGACCTCGTGCTTCGCGTAACCACGGCGGCCGATCTGGGCGTTACCGAACGTGACCTCGGCGAGGTTTTCGGCGGTGAACGACATGGAACTCTCCGATTCCGGGTTGGACGGGTGCGAAAACTCCCGTACACCGTCCTAACCCGTGAACAGGCTGCCCGAAAGAGGGGAGCTCCAACCTCACCCCGAAGGGCAGCCGCGCGCCCGCGTTCGGGTGAGCTTGCGCTACCCAACGCTGTGTGGTCGACGTCACAGCGCCGTCAGCTGCGCCCGAACCACTTCCGGGTGCCCTGCGGTCGCTGCGGGTCCTCCTCGACGACGGCCGGCTTCGGGTTGCGCAGTTCCACCAGCGCCGCCTCGGCTTCGTCGAGGAACAGGTCGACCTGGGCCTGGTCGTAGCTGCGCATGCCCACCGGCATGATCGTGAACTCGACGTAGTGGATGTCGTCCGGCGTCAGGATGTTCCGCCCGGCCAGCGCCTCCGCGATGAGGTCGAGGAACGCGTCCACCTCGTCCTCGTTGTAGCCGCGACGGCCGAACCGGGGTTTGCCGAACGCGATCGACCGGACCTCGTCGGGAGTCATGGCTTCACCTCGCCACCCATGTCAGCCCGCGTGGAAGGAGTTCTGCGCGGCCGCGAGGCCGGTGCCGATCAGCGCTTCGGTCGCGTCCGCGCACCGGTCCACCTCCAGCGGGAGTTCCTTGCGCTCGACCGTCGAAAAGTCCTTCAGCACGAAGTCCGCCGGGTCCTGGCGGCCGGGCGGGCGGCCGATGCCGAACCGCACCCGGTAGTAGTCCCTGGTGCCCAGCGACTTCGTGATCGAGCGGAGTCCGTTGTGGCCGTTGTCGCCGCCGCCGAACTTGAGCTTCAGCGCACCGAAGTCGACGTCGAGCTCATCGTGCACCACAACCACGCCGGACGGCGGCACTTTGTAGAACTTCGCCGCCCCCACCACCGGCCCGCCGGAGAGGTTCATGTACGAGCGCGGCTTCACCAGCACGACGCGGCGGCCGGCGAGCCGGCCCTCGAGGACCTCGCCGCCGGTCTTGTGCGCCTTGAACTTGCCGCCGACCCGGGCGGCCAGCTCGTCCAGCACCATGAACCCGACATTGTGCCGGTTTCCGGCATATTGGGGTCCAGGATTGCCGAGGCCGGCGAGCAGGATCAGCTCGCCGGCCCCGGGCAGGTCTTCCGTCATACGGTGATGCTATTCGGCGGCTTCGGCCGACTCTTCGCCAGCTTCGGCCTCGTCGCCGGTCTCTTCACGCTGCGGCTCGTTGACGGCCACGACGAGCGACTCCGGGTCGGTGACCAGGGTGGCGCCCTGCGGCAGCTGGACCTGGCCGGCCAGGATCTGGGTGCCGACCTCGAGGCCCTCGATCGAGACCTCGACCTGCTCCGGGATGTGCAGCGCCTCGACCTCGACCTGCAGGGTGTCGACGTCCTGGTTGACCAGGCCGCCCGGGCCGGGGGTGCCGGTCACGACGACGGGGACGTCGACGGTGACCTTCTCGCCGCGCTTGACGACCAGCAGGTCGACGTGCTCGATGTAGTTCTTCAGCGGGTGCACCACGATGGTCTTGGTCAGGGCCAGCTCGCTCGAGCCCTCCAGGTCCAGCGTGATGACGGCGTTCGAGCCGTTTTCGCGGACGACGCGGGCGAACTCGATGGCCGGCAGCGCGAAGTGCCGCGGGTCCGCGCCGTGGCCGTAGAGGACGGCGGGGATCTTGCCGGCGCGACGCGTGCGGCGCGCGGCGCCCTTGCCGAACTCGGTGCGCGGCTCGACGGACAGACGTACCTCGGACACGGTGTGGCACTCCTTCAAATCAAAGACAGCATGCTGCGGCGGGGGAAGCCGATGTGTTCTGTTCAAGGAAGTTTCGGCGGCGAGTTTCCGGGCGTGCACGACGACAGGGGCTACTCGAGCCGCCGCGTCGATCACGCCGGGCACCCCAGTAGGGCCCCGCCTCGCCGAGACAACCTCAAGAGTGTAAACCAACCTCATCACGGTGGGTTGCGGCGGGTGCCCGGCCCAGGCTAGAACCCTCCTGGAACCCCGGTACGTGACGACACAAATCCGGTGGCGGGACAACGCCGGCCGAGGTGTGCTCGGTAGCGGGAGAGCAGGGGGAGCGAAATGCGGGCTCGGTGGAGCAAGGTGGCGGCGGTGCTGCTGCTGGGCGGACTGCTGGCGGGCTGCCAGGTGGCGGTCGCCGGCACCGCCGGGGTCTCCGCGGCCGACCAGGCGATGGCGAACCGGCGCACCGAGCAGCGGGCCGCGGTCGACGCCGCCCTCACGGCGCTGGGCCAGGCACCCGCGATCGCGCTGAAGGCCACCGTGCAGGGCACCGAGCAGCAGTTCCGGATCACCCGCGGCGGTTACGCCGCCGGCGGGCTGCCGCTGGACGGCCGGTTCGTCCAGGTGACGGCCGCCGCCGGCCAGTTCTACCTGCAGGCCGACGCCGACTACTGGAAGGCGCACGCCATCGACGAGGGCACGCAGTTCGGCACGAGCTGGGTGCGCTCGCTCGGCTCCGAGCTGCCCTTCGACCCGGCGGCCCGGTTCGCGCCGCCGGCGCTCGCCGAAGGGCTGCGCAAGGCGCTGACCGCGCTCGACCGGCTGAGCGAGCCGGTCAAGGCGAAGCTGCCGGACGGCACCGAGGTCTACCAGCTCGGCGCCGCGCCCACGGTCCTGCGCGTCTCGACGGCCAAGCCGAACCGGGTCGTCAGCTTCGCCCCAGCGCTGCTCGACCCGCAGAACGGGCCGAAGTACGGCGCCGAGTTCGGCGTCACCGCGCTCACCGGGGACGCGGTCAAGGCGTTCCACACCGATCTCGACGCCGCCGTCGGCGGGCTGGGGCAGCCGTTCGAGGGGCTGGTGCAGGCCAGCGCCGTCGTCACCAACGACAAGCTCGACTGCAAGGACTTCGTCGGCTCCTGCACGACGACGGTCGACGTCTCCAACAGCGTCGTCGGCACCCCGGCGTCGGGGGAGAAGAGCGTCGTCCGCATCACCCTCTCGGTCGAGGTGAGCGCCGAGTCGCTCGGGGCGCAGACGTGCACCGCGGCCGGGGACGCGGAGCCGTACAAGACGATCTCGCTCTCCTGCGACGTGAAGTTCAAGCTGCCCAACCGCACGGCCAGCTACCAGGTGCTGTCGAAGCCGAGCGCGACGGCGGAGGTGCGCGCGGGCCTGGACGCCGATGCCGTCAAGCAGAAGGTCGCCGCGGAGTTCGCCGGCCTCGGCGGCTGACCTGGGCACCTACCCCCAGGTGTGTTGCTTCCGTTGAAGTAGGTGATCTTCCGTTCTTAGCATCGGCCGTGACGGCCGACTACGAACGAGGAGATTCCATGGCCAAGCTGGTGGTTTTCGGGGCGACGGGCTACGCCGGGGGCAGGATCGGTGCCGAGGCGCTGCGCCGCGGGCACGAGGTCGTCGGGGTCGCGCGCCACGAGGGCTCGGTCCCCGAAGGCCTCGAGGCGAGGCAGGGTTCGCTGCACGACGAGGAGTTCGTCGCGCAGGTCGTGAAGGGCGCGGACGTCGTCGTGGTCGCCACCCCGGCCCGCGAGATCGACGGCAAGAAGCTCATCGAGGCGGTGCCCGCCCTGGCGCGGATCGCGAGCGAGCACGGCGCCCGGCTGTCGTTCGTCGGCGGCGCGGCGAGCCTGTACGTGGCCGAGGGCGGCCCGCGGCTGTTCGACACCCCGGAGTTCCCGGCCGAGTACAAGGACGAGGCCGGCAGCCATGCCGAGGTCCTCGGCCTGCTCCGCGAGCAGCCGGAGAGCCTCGACTGGTTCTACGTCAGCCCGGCCGCCGAGTTCGGCGCGTGGACGCCCGGCGAGCGCAAGGGCGAGTTCCGCATCGGCGGCGACGTCCTGGTGACCGACGAGAACGGCCGGTCGCACATCGGCGGCGACGACTTCGCGATCGCCTACGTCGACGAGATCGAGCAGGCGAAGCACCGCCGGGCGCGGTTCACCGTCGCCTACTGAGGTCTGCCGCGGCTTGTCGTGAGTGGTAATTCGGGTTAGAACCCCAATTACCACTCACGACGACTGCGGTAGGGCTGGGAGTCAGGCGTTGCCGTCGAAGAGGGACGTGACCGAGCCGTCCTCGAAGACCTGCTGGATCGCCTCGGCCAGCATCGGGGCGATCGACAGCACCGTCAGCCCCGGGAAGCGCTTCTCCTCCGGGATCGGCAGCGAGTTCGTCACGATGACTTCCCGCGCCTTGCACGACGAGAGCCGCTGGGTCGCCGGGTCGGACAGGATGCCGTGGGTCGTCGCGATGACCACGTCCGCCGCGCCCTCTTCGATCAGGGCCTCGGTGGCCTTCACGATCGTGCCGCCGGTGTCGATCATGTCGTCGATCAGCACGCAGAGCTTGCCCTCGACCTTGCCGACCACGCGGTTGGCCACCGCCTGGTTGGGCTTGTCCGGGTCGCGGGTCTTGTGGATGAACGCGATCGGGCGGTCGCCCAGCTGGGCGGCCCACTTCTCGGCCAGCCGCACCCGGCCCGAGTCCGGCGAAACGACCGTGATGTCGGCGTCGCCGTAGGTGGCCTTGATGTGGTCGGCCAGCACGGTCTGCGCCATCAGGTGGTCGACCGGGCCGTCGAAGAAGCCCTGGATCTGCGCGGTGTGCAGGTCGACCGTCATGATCCGGTCGGCGCCCGCGGTCTTGAACAGGTCCGCGATCAGCCGCGCCGAGATCGGCTCGCGGCCCTTGTGCTTCTTGTCCTGGCGCGCGTACGGGTAGAACGGCATCACCACGGTGATCCGCTTCGCGCTCGCCCGCTTGAGCGCGTCCACCATGATCAGCTGCTCCATCACGAACTCGTTGATGGGCGTGGTGTGCGCCTGGATGACGAAGGCGTCGGTCCCGCGGACGGACTCCTCGAACCGGACGAACAGCTCCCCGTTGGCGAACGTGTGCGCCGTCTGCGGGGTGATCGTGACGTTGAGGTGCTGGGCCACCTCTTCGGCGAGCTCCGTGTGCGCGCGTCCGGAGAAGAGCATCAGGTTCTTCTTCGGCGTCCCTTGCTTCGGACTCATGCTGGCGACTCCCCGTCGGTTCCTGCTGCTGCTGAATCGGCGTCGAGGGCAGCCTGGGCCGCCTCCGCCGCGGGCGTACCCGGCCGGCGCCGGATCGCCCAGCCTTCGATGTTGCGCTGGGGCGGCGCCGACACCGCGAGTGTGCCCGGCGGGACGTCTTCGCGGATCACGGCACCCGCACCACTGTAAGCGCCGTCACCGATGTTCACCGGGGCGACGAAGGTGTTGTCCGCGCCCAACCGGACATACGACCCGATAACGGTCCGGTGCTTGTTCACGCCGTCGTAGTTC
Organism: Amycolatopsis sp. NPDC005003; assembly: GCF_053600695.1. NCBI lineage: Bacteria > Bacillati > Actinomycetota > Actinomycetes > Pseudonocardiales > Pseudonocardiaceae > Amycolatopsis > Amycolatopsis sp. NPDC005003. The sequence continues at coordinate 201,564 of NZ_JBSGAI010000003.1, forward strand.
ACGAAGACGCTGGAGCAGCCGATGTTGCTGTGCTCACCGATCGTGGCGTCACCCACGTAGGTCAGGTGGGGCACCTTCGTGCCGGCGCCGATGTCGGCGGCCTTCGTCTCGACGAACGCGCCGAGCTTCGCCTTGACACCCAGCTTCGTGCCCGGGCGCAGGTAGGTGAACGGGCCGACGTTGACGCCGTCACCGAGCTCCGAGTCCGAGCCGTGCACGCGGACCACGCTTGCGCCGGCGCCGATCTGCACGTTGGTCAGCGTGCTGTCCGGCCCGACCGTGCTGCCTTCGCCGACCGACGTGCTGCCCTTGAGCTGGACGCCGGGCTCGATGACGACGTCGCGGGCGAGGGTGACGCCGGCGTCGATCCAGGTCGTGGCCGGGTCGACGACCGTGACGCCTTCGCGCTGCCAGCGCTGCACGATCCGGCGGTTGAGCTCGGCGCCGAGCACCGACAGCTGCACGCGGTCGTTGACGCCCTCGGTCAGCCACGGGTCGTCGACGACCAGCGCGCCGACGTGCAGCCCGTCGCCGTTCGCGATGCCCAGCACGTCGGTGAGGTAGAGCTCGCCCTGCGCGTTGTCCGTCGAGAGGCGCGAGAGGCCGTCGCGCAGCACCGCCGCGTCGAAGGCGTAGACGCCCGAGTTGATCTCGGTGATCTCCGCCTGCGCCGGGGTGGCGTCCTTGTGCTCGACGATCCCGGTGACCTTGCCCGCCGCGTCGCGCACGATCCGGCCGTAGCCGGACGGGTCGGCGACCACCGAGGTGAGCACGGTGACCGCGTTCTTGGCCTCGGTGTGCTCGTCGAGCAACGCGCCCAGGGTCGCGGTGTCGAGCAGCGGGACGTCGCCGTAGCTGACGAGCACGGTCCCGGTAAGGTCGGCGGGCAGGGTCGCGAGCGCGCAGGACACGGCGTGGCCGGTGCCCTTCTGCTGGTCCTGCACCGCGGTGCCGACCGGGCGGCCGAGGGCTTCGCCGACCGTGCTCAGCTGTTCGCCGACCGCTTCGCGACCGTGTCCGACGACCACCACGAGGTGTTCGGGGTTCAGGCCGGCGGCGGCCCGGACGGCGTGCTCGACCAGGGGCCGCCCGGCGATGGGGTGCAACACCTTCGGGGTCGCGGATCGCATGCGGGTGCCCTCACCCGCGGCGAGGATCAACGTGCTCAGCGGGCCGGTCAACGGCGCTCCCAACGATGGCTCCGGTCGCCACTTTCCCGTGGAAGTGGTCCGGAGGCACCCTCCAGGTCACTTCCACGTGAAAGTGCGCTTTGGTCGGTGACCGATCCTAACCGTGGTCTTCGGCGTCCCACGCGGGGTCGGTGGGCGGGGCTTCGTTCGCCCACGCGGTGGCCGGGTCGGCGGCCATCGAGTTCGCCGATGCGACCTGGTTGCCACCGCCGCGTTTTGCCTGGTACATGGCCGCGTCCGCGCGGGCGAGGACCTGCTCGCCGCGCTCCTGGGGGCGCAGGGACACCAGCCCGATCGACAGCGTCACGCCGTGCGAAAGGTGGTGCGGCAGGTTCGAGACGGACTTCACGGCGCGCCCGAGCGCCATCTTCGCCGCGGACGCCGGTGTGCCCGGGAGCAGGACGATGAACTCGTCGCCGCCGTAGCGGGCCACCAGGTCGTCGCCGCGCAGCGCGTCCCGCAGCGTGCTCGCGACGACCCGCAGCACGTTGTCGCCTTCGGCGTGCGACTGCTTGTCGTTGACGCCCTTGAAGCCGTCGAGGTCGACCAGGGCGACCGCCAGTGGTTGCGCGTCGGCGGACGACGCGAGCTGGCGCAGCTTCTCGTCCAGCGCGCGCCGGTTCGGCAGGCCGGTGAGCGGGTCCTGCAGCGCCTGCTGGGTGATCGCCCCGTGCTCGGCGGAGAGCCGTTCGTGCTCGCGGCGGGCGTTCAGCGTGGCGATCTGCGACTCGCGCAGGCTCCACATCTCCGACTCCAGGCGCCGCGCGTAGTCGATCAGCGACTCGCTGGCGCCGGAGGCGTAGTCCGGGCTCGTGTCGAGCCGGGCCAGTTCGCGGGCGATGTTCAGCCGCATCGACGGCTGCGAAGTGTCGTGCGAGATGGATTGGCTGGTCTCGCGCAGGACCGACAGGGCCTCCTCGCGGCGGCCCTCCTTGTCGAGGCAGCGCGCCAGCGCGATCGCGACGATCTCCCGGTCGTGCCCGAACGCGCGCTCGGTGTAGAGGTTCCGGAGCCGCTCGATGTGCTCGGCGCCCGGCTGGTTCAGCGCCGGTGCCGCGGCGAGGACGCCGACCTGGTCGATCGCCGCGACGTTCGCCCGGCGCGGGAACAGCGACTCGGCGAACGGGCCCTCGGCGGCCGCGCCCATCGACGCCGCGGTGCGGAACTTCTCGGCGCTCTCGTCGTATTCGTCGATGCGCTCCAAGCGCAGACCCCAGCCGAGCAGCATCTTGATGCGGTTGATCAGCTGCAGGGCGATGTCGTGCGGGCTCGCGCTCTCGCGGATCGCGCCGGCGGCCCGGCCGATCACCTCTTCGGCGGCTTCGTAGACGCCGAGCTGGTTGAGCACCAGCCAGCAGTCGATCAGGGTCGTGGCCAGCAGGCGGTTCCAGCTGCGCAGCCCGACCTGCCGGTCGGGGATCGTGGAGTCGTCCAGGATGGCCAGCGCCCGGGCGATCTCGGTGAGCGCGGCGTCCTCCTGCGCGGCGATCACGAGCCGGCGGCCGCGCAGCGCGTGCGCGTCGGCGCGCAGCAGGGCGATGCCGTGCCGCCGGGTGTGCGCGAGCATCTCGTCGAGGCGGGGCTCGGCCTCGGGGGCCAGGCCCTTGGTGTTCAGCCGGGCGAGGGCGGACGAGCGCAGCAGCTGGGCCACGAGCAGCGGCTCGCCGCGCCGCTGGGTCTCGTCGAGCAGTTCGTCCAGCATCTCGACGATCTCGAGCTGCTGGGTGTACTCGTGCCGCTGGACCGCGGCGTTCAGCTCCCGCGCACGCCCGACGATCCAGGCGTCGGACATCTCGGCCAGCGCGGGCCGCCTGGCCGCCACCGGGTCGGTCGCCTCGTCGGTCAGCGCCAACCTCCCGGTCTCGTGGGTTTCCGGTTCCTTCTGCTGCTCCGCCGCCAGGATTCGAACCTGAACTGTCAGAACCAAAATCTGAAGTGCTGCCGATTACACTACGGCGGATCGATCCTGGTCAGGATAGCGACGATCGGGTGTCGTCCGCGCGGGGGATGCGTTAGGCGCACCTGCGCCGGGTACCCGAGTTCCCGGGGAGGGTGTGAGTTCGGGCTCTCCCCAGCCGCCCGAACCTCCTGTACCGTAACCTACGGCAACGTAGGTTAGGGCGCCCTTGGTAGGAAGGCGTGCCCGTGTAGGAAAGAAGTGAAGCGTATGACGGCCACGCTCGACCGCTCTCAGCCCGCCGGGGAGCCGGAGGCCCCCAAGGGGCCCAAACCTGTCATCGACGGCAAGCGCGGCATCGGCGTGCAGCTGTCGGTCTACTTCGGGGTGATCGCACCGCTCGTGGCCCTCCTGGTCGCGGTGCCGTTCGCGTGGGGCTGGGGACTGAGCTGGGTCGACGTCGGCATCTTCGTGGTGTTCTACGCGATCAGCGGGCTCGGCATCACGGTGTCCTACCACCGCTACTTCACCCACGGCTCCTTCAAGGCCAAGCAGTGGCTGCGCGTGTTCATGGCCATCGCGGGCAGCATCGCCCTGCAGGGCCCGGTGATCACCTGGGTCGCCGACCACCGCCGCCACCACGCGTTCTCCGACCGCGACGGCGACCCGCACTCGCCGTGGGCGTTCGGCACCTCGCCGTGGGCCATCGCCAAGGGCTTCTGGCACGCGCACATGGGCTGGCTGTTCGAGCGGGACCAGACCAACGCCGAGCGCTTCGCGCCGGACCTGGTCAAGGACCCGGCGATCAAGAAGGTCGACGACCTGTTCTGGCTGTGGGCCCTGGTCAGCCTGGTGCTGCCGGCCATCCTCGGCGGGCTCATCTCGTGGTCGCTGTGGGGCGCGGTGACGGCGTTCTTCTGGGCCGGCCTGGTCCGCATCTGCGTGCTGCACCACGTGACCTGGTCGGTCAACTCGATCTGCCACATGATCGGCGAGCGCCCGTTCGCCGCCCGCGACAAGTCGGCGAACTTCTGGCCGCTGGCGATCTTCTCCTTCGGCGAGTCGTGGCACAACCTGCACCACGCCGACCCGACGTCCGCCCGCCACGGCGTCAAGCGCGGCCAGATCGACATCTCCGCGCGGCTGATCTGGATCTTCGAAAAGTTCGGCTGGGTGCACGACGTGCGCTGGCCGACGCCGCAGCGTTTGGCCCGTATCGCGACCGAAAAAGCCTAGTCAACTAGGCTGCCCCGATGGCGGGGAGACGACGTTCGAAGCGTGAACAGGTCACCGGGGCGCGTCCGGCCGCCCCGGTGACCCGGGTCCGGATGACCGGCACCGAGCGGCGGCAGCAGCTGCTGAACGTGGCGCGGGCCCTGTTCGCCGAGAAGGGCTTCGACGGCACGTCGATCGAAGAGATCGCCCACCGCGCGAACGTGTCCAAGCCGGTGGTCTACGAGCACTTCGGCGGCAAAGAAGGCATCTACGCGGTGGTGGTCGACCGCGAGACGCAGCTGCTGCTCGACAGGATGGTCTCGACGCTGCACGGCGGCCACCCGCGAGCGATGCTGGAGCAGGCGGCGACGGCGCTGCTGTCCTACGTCGAGGACTCCCACGACGGCTTCCGCATCCTGGTCCGCGACTCCCCGGTGGCCAGCTCGACGGGGACGTTTTCCACGGTGCTGAACGACATCGCGAGCCAGGTCGAGCACATCCTGGCCCAGCAGTTCGCGGCCCGCGGCTACGACGAGAAGCTGGCCGCGCTGTACGCGCAGGCCCTGGTCGGCATGGTGGCGCTGACCGGCCAGTGGTGGCTGGACGCGCGCAAGCCGAAGCGCGACGAGGTGGCGGCGCACCTGGTCAACCTGGCGTGGAACGGGCTGTCGCACCTGGAACACAAGCCCAAGCTTCGCCTGGCGTAATCGGCTGGACAGCCCTGCGACAGTGGTCGGTATGGCCGACTTTTCGACCTTGCGGCGCATGCAGGGCCTGGCGCAGCGGATCACCGCCACCCACCCGGAACTGGTCAACGCCGACGCGTCGTACGGCGAGCTGGCCTGGAACTGGGGCCGCACGGGCGGCGAGGGCGAGCACCGGCAGTGGTTTTCGGACGGCGAGCTCGCCGCGTGGGGCTGGGCCGAGCTGCCGCGCCGGGTCCGCCGGAACGACGGCTCGGTCAAGGACATCAAGGGCGCGTACCTGGCCTACCAGGTGCACCCCTCGCACGCGGAGCTGGTCGACGAGGTGATCGCCTGGTTCGAGGCCACGGCTCCCGGCCTTTCGCGCACAGTGCTCCCGGCGGCGGCCGACGCGTTCGCCCTGCGGCGGTGGGCCGGGCACGGCTACCAGCCCGACGCGCCGGACACGTGGTCCCAGCTCAACGAACGCGACCTCGTCGAGGTGGCGGAGCCGTCGCTGCCGGCCGGGTTCGCCTTCCGCACGGCCGCGGAGGTCGAGCCGGAAGCCGTGGTGCAGGCGCACATCGACGCGTGGGCACCGACGTCGTACTCGGCTTCTTCGTACGAGAGCTTGCGGCAGGTGCCGGGCTACCGCGGCGACCTGCACGTCCTGGTGGAGGCACCGGACGGGACGATGGCGTGCTCGGCGATCATGTGGCTCGACGAGGTGAACGAGACGGTCGAGTTCGAGCCGGTCGGCACGCACCCGGGTTACCGCCGCCAGGGCCTGGCGAAGGCGATGCTGCTGCGGGGGATGCGGCTGGCGGCCGAGGCGGGTGCCCGCCACGCGACGGTCGCCTGCATGGGCGAGCCGGCACCGGCGCGGGAGTTGTACTACAGCGTGGGGTTCCGGGCGTTTTCCCGTGACGCGCCGCTGATCAAGCGGAAGTGATCGCTCGCCACCGGAGCCGGCCTGGACGAACCTTTACATGCCCCTCAGCTCAGCCGCCCGGCCTCGTGCAGGTGGTCGAAGATCTGCTGCGCCACCAGGGAAACCCGCGGCCGGTCCGGGTAGCCGAGCCAGGCGATCTCCTCGATCTCCGCGCAGGCGCGGGGTGTTCCCCGGTACTCCGCCGAGTAGGCCGTCGTGCGGACGAGCGTGCCCTCCGCGTGTCCGTGTGCCTGGCCCTCGAACGTGCCCGCCGGGGTGATCGACTCGACGTCGATCTCCACTCCGAGTTCCTCACGGATCTCGCGGACCAGCGTCTCGGCGTCGGTCTCGCCCGGCTCGCGCTTGCCGCCCGGTAGGTAGAACTTGTCCTTGCCGCGCGAGCGGGCCGCCAGGACCCGGCCGTCCACGACGTGGATCCAGGCGATCTTGTCGATCACGCCAGCGCCGCCAGCGCTTCTTCGGTCGTCACGACCGTGCCCAGCCGGGGGAAGATCTTCGTGATGGCGTTTTCGTGCGAGAGATCGGAAAGCGCTGTCATCGCGTCCGAGACCGCGACCGTGTCGTAGCCGTGGTCCGAGGCCGCGCGCAGGGTCGACTCGACGCCGAATTCCGTGGCGATGCCGCCGAAGAAGACCGTGCGGACGCCCGCGCCGCGCAGGAACTCGTCGAGGTCCGTGCCCGCGAAGCCGCCGATCGTGTACTTCGTGACGATCTTGTCGTCGCCGGCGTCGAAGACCAGTTCGCTGCCCGGCGGGTTGTCCGGTCGGGACACCTGCACGATCACCACCGGCGCTCCGGCGCCGGGGAACGCCTCCCGCAGCCGCAGTGCGTTGGCGACGACTTCTTCGCCGCGGTACGGCGTGGTGGGCAGCGCCACGATCCGCTGCTGCAGGTCGATCAGCAGGAGCGCGGAGGTGGCCGGGTCGATCTTGCTCATGCCCCGATCCTAGGCACTATGGTCGGGTTCATGGCGAACAACAGGGAAATCGTGGTGACGGGCGGCGGCACGGGCATCGGCTACGCCGTGGCGGTGGCCTTCGCCCAGGCCGGCGAGCGCGTCACGATCACCGGGCGCCGGGAGAAGGTGCTCACCGAGGCCGCGGCGCTCACCGGTGCGCGGCCCGTCGTGTTCGACGCCGCCGATCCGGCCGCCGTCGAAGCCGCGCTGGGAGAGTTGCCGGATCGCGTCGACGTCCTCGTCAACAACGCCGGTGGCAACACGGACTTCCTCGACGGCGACGGCGAAGAAGGGCTGGCCGGCTTCGCGGCCGCGTTCGAGCGGAACCTCAGGTCCAATGTGGTCAGTGCCGCGCTGGTGACGCACGCGCTGCGCGACCGCCTCGCCGACGGCGCGCGCATCATCACCGTCGGCTCGATCGCCGCGCACACCGGCGCTGGGTCCTACGGGGCCGCGAAGGCCGCGGTCGAGGGCTGGAACGTGAGTGTGGCGCGGGAGTTCGGGCCGCGCGGGATCACCGCGAACGTCGTCGCGCCGGGGCTGGTCGGGGACACCGAGTTCTTCCACGGGCAGCTGAGCGATCGGCGTCGCGAGTGGCTGATCGGCAACACGATGAACAAGCGCCCGGGGACGCCGGACGACGTCGCCGCCGTGGTGACGTTCTTGGCGAGCCCGGCGGCCGGGCACGTCACCGGGCAGGTCGTGCACGTCAACGGCGGCGCCCACCTGGGCAGATAGGGCCGCAAGATCGGCCGTTCGGCCGATGCGCGCGCAGGTTGCCCGCCGGAAGGCCGGAACAGACCGGCTCTTCGGACGATTCCCGCCGTCCGCTTCCGCCATAGCTTCGGATTCCTCACGGATCCGGCGGAGGTGTACTGGTGCTCGAGCGACTGAACAACGTGAAGGTGCTCGTGGCGATCGCGGTGGCCATCGTGATCGGGGGCTTGTCCATCGCCTTCGCCGTCAACAGCGGTTCCGGCGGTGACAGCTGGCGCGCCCGGTGCGGTGCGCTGCCGGCCGAGCCCGCGGGGAAGCAGGCGAGTCTCGTGGCCGCAGCGCGGAAAGCGCTGCTGGAGACCGGGCACGAGCCGCGGCTCGGGATCGAAATCGTCGACCTGGATGCCTGTGCCGTCGAAACGCGGTGGAAGGCCGACCAGCCGCAACCCACGGCGTCCGTGGTGAAGCTGCTCATCGCGCTCGACCTGCTCGACCGGTCCGGCGTGCCCTCCGGCAGCGAAGCGACGGCCGTCCGCACCATGCTCGCCGCCAGCGACGACCGCGTCGCCAGCCGCCTGTGGCAGCAGAACGGCGGCCCGGAGATCGTCCGGCGGCAGGTCGCCAGGCTGGGGCTCGCGCACACCACGCCCCCGGACGACGCCGGCCAGTGGGGCTCCACCCGGATGTCGCCCACCGACGTCGTCACGGTCTACCGGCACATCACCGCGAGCCTGTCCGACGACGGTCGCGAATTCCTCACCGACGCGATGGAAAACACCCCGCGCAACGCCGCGGACGGGTTCGACCAGCACTTCGGGATCCCGAGCGCGTTCGCGGGCGCGGCCTGGGCGGTCAAGCAGGGCTGGGGCAGCGCCGAAGCCCGGCGGGTGCTCAACAGCACGGGCCTGGTCCGGACCGCGTCCCGGACCTACGCCGTCGCGGTGATGGCGTCCTGGAAGGAAACCATCGACTGGCCCACCGCGACCACGGCGGTGACCGCCGCCATCACCGCGCTCAGGGGCTCGCTCAAGGCCGGCAAGGCCTGACCGGGGCCGGGTTGGATGCCGGTCCCCGGGTCGCCAGGTCGGCGATGGCGCCCGGGGGCCGGCGCGGTGCTGCCGCGGGAACGCTCTCTTCGGACCGCGTCCAACACACGGGCTGATTCCCCTGTGCGACCCCTATGCATAAGTGTCACACTTGTGTGGCGGTTGATCGTAGGGACCACGGGGTGGACGAAAACTCCTGGTGCAGACCATGTTCCCGCGATCCGCCGCCCCGGCGGAAGTGTCCACGGCACCGAGCGGCCGTGCCTTTTTCATGGTTCAGGCGGGCGTAACCCTCAGCAGCTTGTCGTCCGTCCCGTCCGATGTGGTCACGTACAGGGCGCCGTCCGGGCCGCTGCGGACCGCGCGCAGGCGGCCGAACTTGTCGTCGAACTCCGGCGGCAGCGTGACGTCGAGGACCTTGCCCGCCGGGTCCAGGTGGTACAGCAGCAGTTTCTGGCCCTTGAGCGCCACCACGACCAGCGCGCCGTCGTTCGCGCCCCACTGCGCGCCGGTGAGGAAGGCGTCCCCGCTGATCGCCTCGGTCGTCTTACCGGACGTCCACAGTGGACTCACCGCGTCCGGGAACCGCTGGAGGTCGGTCATCGGCACGCTCTCGTCGTAGCTCGATTCCGTGCCGCCCTTGGACGGGTCCCAGCCGTAGTTCGCGCCCGGCTTCAGCAGGTTGACCTCGTCGTCGAACGTCGGCCCGTGCTCGGCGGTGATCACCTGGCCGCTGCCCGGCCGGATCGCCACGCCCTGGACGTTGCGGTGGCCGTAGGTGTAGATCAGCCGTTCGCGCGGGTCGTTCGAGGTGATGAACGGGTTGTCCGGCAACGGATTCCCGGTCTTCGCGTCCAGCCGCAGCACCTTGCCGCCGAGCGAGTGGCGGTCCTGCGCGATCGACGCGCGCGCGGTGTCACCGGTGCCGACCAGCAGCGCGCCGTCCGGGGCGAACGTGGGACGGCAGCCGGAGTGCCGTCCGCTCGGGTTCACCGGCAGCCCGGTGAGCAGGTCCTTGACCTTCGCCGCGCTCGCGCCGTCGGCGGCCAGCTTCCAGGTGACCAGCCGGATGTCGACGGCCTTGCCGCCTTCCTGGTGGTCCTGGCAGGTGATGAACTCGCGGCTGGTCGCGAAGTCCGGGCTGACGACCATGCCGAGCAGGCCGCCTTCGCCCTTGACCATGACGTCGGAGAAGTCGGCGCGCACCTCGGCCGCCTTGCCGTTGCGGACCAGGGCGAGCTTGCCGGGCCGTTGCGGCACGAGGATGCCGCCGTCGGGCAGGAACCCGACGTCCCAGCCGTGTTCCAGGCCCGCGGTCACGGTCTCGACCTTGAACTCCCCGCTCGCGGCGGACGGCGTGGCCGCGGGCGGCACGCTCTGCACCGGTTCGCTCGCGGCCCCCGAACAGCCCACGACCAGCAGGGACACCGCACCGAGGAGACCCAGCGAACGCCGCATAAGGCCCATCCTGCCACCGGCGGGTGAAATCGCCGTTCGCCAGCCGCTACGACGTCAGTTGTGGTGCGGGCAGGGGCCGTACTGGCCGAGCGCCGTGCGTGTCGACGTCGGCCTTCACCCCGGGCGGGGCGGTCTTCGCCAGCTCGGCGCCTTCGCCGGCGATCACGTCGGCTTGCCGGGCGAGTTCGCCGGCCTTGGGTTCTTCGCGGCCGTCGTCGGGCAGTACGGTCCTGGCGAGATCGGCGCTGAAGTGGATCAGCAGGACGGAGAATTCCTGCAACCGGCCGCACAGAGCCTGCTGAGCGACGTCGAGGGCCGGTGCGGCGCTCGCCGCGGGCGCCGAGCTGCCGTTCTGCCGGGCGTGTGCACGACATGACTCCTCGGACGTCGGTCTGGTCCGGCGAATCTGACGAGAGGCTCCGGGGAGGGGTCCCCGTCGGCCGGGCGGCGCTCAGGAACCCGGCTTCACCAGCCCGGACTCGTAGGCGAACACCACCGCGTGCACCCGGTCGCGCAGCCGCAGCTTGCCGAGGATCCGGCCGACGTGCGTCTTGACCGTCGTCTCGCCGATGTAGAGCTTCGCGGCGATCTCCGTGTTCGAGAGTCCGCGCGCGATCAGGCCCAGCACGTCCTTCTCGCGTTCGGTCAGCGCCCCGAGCCGCGCGACGTCGACGGGGTCGCGGTCGTCGGCGAGGTACCGGTCGAGCAGCCGCCGGGTGACGGACGGCGAGACCATCGAGTCGCCCCGCAGCACACCCCGGATCGCGACGAGCATCTCCTCCGATGGCGCGTCTTTGACCAGGAACCCGCTGGCCCCGCCCCGCAGGGCGGCGTAGGCGTACTCGTCGAGGTCGAAGGTGGTGATGACGAGGACACGCACGTCCGGCAGTTCGGCGCAGATCCGCGCGGTCGCGGCGACCCCGTCCAGCACCGGCATCCGCACGTCCATCAGCACGAGGTCGGGCCGGAGATCCCGGGCAAGAGCGACGGCTTCTTCGCCGTTGGCCGCTTCCCCGACGACGGCGAGGTCGGCTTGGCTCTCGACGATCATGCGGAGGCCGACGCGGACGAGCTGCTGGTCGTCGCACAGCAGGATGCGGGTGGTCACGGCCGCACCACCAGGGTCGCGCACACGCGGAAACCGCCGTCCGGGAGCGGCCCGGTCGTCAGCTCGCCGTGGTACATCTCGACGCGCTGGCGCATGCCGGCCAGCCCGCGGCCGGACGACGGCAGGGCCGGCGCCGGCGGCGCGTGACCGCCGGTGTTCGTCACCTCGATCCGGACCTCCGGCGGCTCGAAGGCGACGCCGACACGGCCGGTCGCGTCGGCGGGAGCGTGCTTGATCATGTTGGTCAGTGCCTCCTGGACGATCCGGTACACCTGCAGCGCGGCGCTCGCGGGCAACGTGCCCGGATCGCCGGTGACGTCGAGGGCGACCGCACGCCCGGACTGGCCGACGAGCTCGCGCAGTTCGGCGAGCGTCGGCTGGGGGCTGCGCGCCCCCTGGCCGGCGTGCAGGACTTCGAGGAGCCGCCGCAGCTCGGCGAGCGCGTCACGGCCCGTGTGGACGATCGTGTCGAGCGTGCGGTCGACGGCTTCGGGATCGCGGTGCCGGGCGAGCTTCGCGCCCTCGGCGTTGAGGACGATCACGCTCATACTGTGTGCGAGCACGTCGTGCAGCTCGCGCGCGATCCGGGTGCGCTCCTCCGCCACCGCCGCGCGGGCCTGGGCGTCGTCGCGTTTCGCCTCTTCCGCGGTGAGCTCTTCCCTGGTGCGGAAGAACTCCCCGAGCGCCCACGCGGCGATGTGCAGCGGCCAGATGCCGACGATCGTGGCGGTCGGGTTGTCGGTGTCGCTGCCGTAGAGGAAGCCCCACTGCCAGCCGAGCACGAAGATCGCCACGGCGATCACCGCGGCGAACCGCCGTTGGCCCAGCTTGACCAGGTTGAACAGCACGACCGCCATGGCCAGTTCGGTGCGGCCGCGGTCGTAGGCCCAGATGTCGTTGCAGTACACCGCCACCGCCCCGGCGATGATCAGCACGGCGGCCGTGCGCGGGAACCGGCGGCGCAGCAGCAGGGGGAGCAGGAACAGCATCGGGATCGCGCGGACGGCGTACGGACCGGGACCGACCCAGTTGGGCGACAGGAAGAAGAACACCCCGTACAGCGGCAGGTCCACCGTCCACCGGTGCCGGCGCACCCACTTCACGAGTCGTTCCACACCCCGAACGTAGTGCGCGGATGCCGCCGGGGGCGTCCTTCCGGCGGCCCGATTCCCGTCCTCCCGGAGGAGGATGTGCCGGGCCGGCTCGGCGGATCCCGGGCCACCCCCGCCGTTCCTAGCGTCGGGGTCATGTCGATCACCAGGGAATTCCTCCGCCACCCCGTGCTGACGGGCGCGATCGCGCCGAGTTCGCCGCGGCTGGCCGAAGAGATGACGGCGGGCCTCGGCCTGGAACGCGCCACGCGCGTCGCCGAGCTCGGGCCGGGCACCGGCGTGTTCACCGAAGCCGTCCTCGCGCTGCTTCGCCCCGAAGCGCGCTTCACGGCCATAGAGATCAACCCGCGATTCGCCTCTTCGCTGCGGGAGCGCTTTCCGCAGCTCGACGTCGTCACCGGCTCGGCCGAACACCTGGCCCTCGACGAAATCGACGTCGTCGTCTCCGGTCTGCCGTGGACGGCCATGCCCGCGGCCCGTCGGCAACGCACCCTCGGCGCGATCACCACCGCACTCGCCCCGAACGGCCGCTTCACGACGTTCGCGTACGCCCACGCGGCCTGGACGCCGCCCGGCCGCCGCTTCGCCGCGTCGCTGCGAAGCCGGTTCGCGGTCGTGGAACGCACGAAGGTGGTCTGGGGCAACCTGCCGCCCGCGTTCGTCTACCGCGCGGCGCTGCCGGTCGCGGTGGGAAGGGTCCGGCGTGGACAGCCTGCTGCGGCCCCTGCTTGACGCGCCCCCGGTGGCCGTCTACCTCGTCTGCGCGCTGGTCATCACGGCGGAAACCGCGCTGCTGCCAGGGATCGTGCTGCCGACGTTGTCGACGCTGCTGCTGATGGGCTTCCTCGCCGAGCGGGGCACGCTCCACCTCGGGCTCGCTTGGGTGGTGGCCGTCGCCGCGGGCGTCCTCGGCGACCAGCTCGCCTACCTCGAAGGCCGCCGCTGGGGACCGCGGCTCATCCGCGGCGACCGTGGGAAGCGGGTGGAAGCGGCGATCGCGCGCCACGGCGTCCTGGCGGTGGTCGCGGGCCGCTGCCTGGCCGGCGTCCGGACGCTGGTGCCGCGCGTCGCGGGCTCGGCGGGGATGCCGTACCGCAGGTTCGCGGCGGGCAGCGTGGCGGCGGCGGTGCTGTGGGCGAGCGCGGAACTGCTGGTGGGTCACACGACGGCCCTGGTGCTGTGAAGGCGTTCCGCGGTCTCGGCGTCCGCGGGCAGGAACGTCTCCAGCTTAAGTTCCGAGACGGTCACGTCCGCCGCCGTCGCGAACGTCGTGATCGCGGTGATCAGCCGCAGCTCGCCGAGCGATGTGGCCAGGCGGACCGGGACCGCGAACCCCAGGTGCTCCGGGCCGGGCGGGGCCGCGGGCGGCAGGTACCCCGCCAGCTCGGCGAGCTGGGCGGCCAGCCGCTCGTCCGGGGTGCGGGCCAGGTCGTTGCGGAGGCGCTCGAGGATGTGCCGGGCCCAGTCGTCGAGGTTTGCGACGCGCGGTGCCATCCCCTGGGGGTGCAACGCCAGCCGCAGGGTGTCCACCGGTTCGCGCAGCAGCTCCGGGGCGACACCCTCGGTGAGCAGCTCGAACCCGTCGTTCGCCGCGACCAGCACGCCGTAGCGGTCGACGACGATCGCGGGGTAGGGCCGGTGGCCGTCGAGCAGCCGCCGCAGCCCGTCGAGCACCGGCCGGATCGCCGGGTCGTCGAGCCGCGTTTCGGGGTACGTCGGCGCGTACCCGGCGGCGTGCAGCAGGCCGTTGCGCTCGCGCAAGGGCAGTTCGAGGGACTCGGCGACCCGCAGGACCATGTTCCGGCCCGGTACCGAGCGCCCGCTCTCCATGAAACTCACGTGCCGCTGCGTCGTCCCCGCGCGCAGGGCGAGGTCGAGCTGGCTGATCCGGCGGCGGATGCGCCAGTCCTTGAGCGCCGTTCCGAAGTCCACGGGGTCCATCCTGCTCGGCCGGTCCATTCCCCGCGGGGAATTGAGCGCATACCTTCGCCGCGGCGAAGCTGGGGCCATGACGAACTACGGCCTGGTCATCCCGACCTACCAGCCCATCCTCGACGCCGGGCGGACCGCGCCCGAGCTGGTCGCCACCGCCGTCGCCGCCGAAGAACTCGGCCTCGACTCGGTCTGGGTCGGCGACACCCTCGCGCGGGCTCCCCTCGACGCTCTCACCGTCCTCGCCGCCTTCGCCGCCCGGACTTCGCGAGTCACCCTCGGGACGGCCGCGCTGCTCCCGGCCCTGCGGAACCCGATCCTGACCGCGAACCAGCTGCTCGGCATCGACCTGCTCAGCGAAGGACGGCTCACCGTGGCCGTCGGCGCCGGGTTCGCCGGCCGCAGCGAGCCGGAGTTCGCGTTCGCGGGCGTCCCGTGGGAGCGCCGCCGGGCCCGGCTGGACGACATCGTGGCTCTCTGGCGCGCGGCCTGGAGCGGGGAAAAGTCGTTCCACGGCGCCGTGCTGCACTACGACTCCCTGCCGGTGTTCCCGGCCCCGGCCGGGGTGGGTGGCCCGCCGGTGTGGCTGGCGGCGTACACGCCGGGCGCGCTGGAACGCGTCGGCCGGCTGTACGACGGCTGGCTGCCCTACCCGCCGGACCCCGCGGACTACGGCTCGGGACTGGCCCGGATCCGTGCCACGGCCTCCCGGCCGGTCACCCCGGCGTTGTTCGCGACGGTCCTGGTCGAGGACGACCCGGTGCGCGGGGGCCGGCTGCTGGAGGAGTACTGCCTGACGAACTACGGCCGCCCGGCGGCGTTCGTGCAGGGGATCCAGATGCAGGTCACCGGCAGTGCCGCGGAGGTGGCGGCGCAGTTACGCGAGTACGAAGGTGTGGAGCACTTCCTGGTGCGGATCGCGAGCACGGACCCGAAGGTCTTCGACGAGCAGCTGCCGCGGGTGGCGGAGGTGGTGGAAAGGCTCCGGAAGTGAGTCTGCCGCGGCTCTCGTGAGTGGTAAGTAGGGTTAGAACCCGAATTACCACTCACGACCAGCGGTGATCGGGAAGTTGTCGGGGGTGGGAAGTAGGCTGGGAAGGTGACCGACGCTCCACTGTCCGGACTCCTCACCGCCATCCTTCCCGACCCGGCCCTGCGCGGCGTGGTCGAGCGCGCCGGCGCGCCGCTGCTCGAGCTGCAGGGCCCGATCGCCGCCCGGCAGCTCGTCGCCGCCGCGCTCGCCGCCGATGCCGGGGCAGGCAGGCCCGTGCTCGCCGTCACCGCCACCGGCCGCGAGGCCGACGAGCTGACCGCCTCCCTCGGCGCGCTCCTGGGCAAGAGCAGAGTCGCCGACTTCCCGAGCTGGGAGACCCTCCCGCACGAGCGGCTCTCCCCGCGCGCGGACACCGTCGGCCGCCGCCTCGAGGTGCTGCACCGGCTGAAGACGGGCGATGACGGCCTGCGGGTCGTCATCGCCACCGTCCGCAGCCTGATCCAGCCCATGGCGCCCGGGCTCGGCTCGCTCGAGCCGATCGACCTCGTCGTCGGCGAGGAGACGCCGTTCGAGGAGCTCCTGGAGCGGCTGGTCGAGCTCGCGTACACCCGCGTCGACATGGTCGAGAAGCGCGGCGAGTTCGCCGTCCGCGGCGGCATCCTCGACCTGTTCGGGCCTACCGCGCAGCACCCCGTCCGGGTGGAGTTCTGGGGCGACGAAGTCAGCGAAATCCGCGCGTTCGCCGTCTCCGACCAGCGGTCGCTGCCCGGTGAGATCCCGCGGGTCACCGCGCCGCCGTGCCGCGAGCTGCTGCTCACCCAGCCGGTCAAGGACAAGGCCGCCGAGCTGGCGAAAACGTACGAAGCGGACGCGCACCTGGCCAAGATGCTCACCAAGCTCGCCGACGGCATCCCGGTCGAGGGCATGGAGGCGCTCATCCCGGTCCTCTGCGAAGGCGAGCTGGAGCTGCTCACCGACGCGATGCCGGTGGGCACGCACGTGCTGCTCACCGACCCGGAGAAGATCCGTGCCCGCGCCGCCGACCTGGTCCGCACCGGCCAGGAGTTCCTCGAAGCGTCCTGGACGACGGCCGCGGCGGGCGGCCAGGCCCCGATCGACCTCGGCGCGTCGGCCTACCGAGGCCTCGACGAGATCGCGTCGCACGCGCAGGACACCAAGCGCGCCTGGTGGACGATCACCCAGCTGACCAGCGAAGACCCGGACGTCTACCGCGTCTCGGTGGAGGCCGCGCCCGCCTACCGCGGCGAGCTCGAACGCGCGACGGCGGACCTGCGCGCCCACACGGCGGCGGGCGGCACGGCGGTGCTCGTCGTCGCCGGCCAGGGCACCGCGGCGCGCGCGGTCGAGCAGCTCACCGGCGCCGACGTCCCGGCCACCCAGGCCGGCGACGGTCTCGCCGAGCCGCCCGCCGCAGGCATGGTCACGGTCACCTGTGGCGGCCTCACCGACGGGTTCGTCTCGCCCGAGCGCGCCCTGGTCGTGCTCAGCGAAGCGGATCTCACCGGCCGCGGCGCGGGCGCCGGAACGTCCACAAAGGACCTGAACACGAAGATGCCGTCCCGGCGGCGCAACGCGGTCGACCCGCTGGCGCTCAAGGCCGGCGACTACGTGGTGCACGACCAGCACGGCATCGGCCGGTTCGTCGAGATGGTCCAGCGGACGGTCGCCGGCGCCACCCGCGAGTACCTCCTGCTGGAGTACGCGTCGTCGAAGCGCGGCCACCCGGGCGACCGGTTGTTCGTGCCCACCGACCAGCTCGACGAGGTCTCCCGCTACGTCGGCGGCGAGCTGCCCACGCTCAACAAGCTCGGCGGCTCCGACTGGAAGAACACCAAGGCCAAGGCCAAGAAGGCGGTCAAGGAGATCGCCGCCGAGCTCGTCCAGCTGTACGCGGCGCGCCAGGCCGCGCCCGGCCACGCGTTCGGGCCGGACACGCCGTGGCAGCACGAGCTGGAAGACGCCTTCCCGTTCACCGAGACGAACGACCAGCTGGCCGCGATCGACGAGGTCAAGGCGGACATGGAACGCGGCGTCCCGATGGACCGCGTGATCTGCGGTGACGTCGGCTACGGCAAGACGGAGATCGCGGTCCGTGCGGCGTTCAAGGCGGTCCAGGACGGCAAGCAGGTCGCGGTCCTGGTGCCGACGACGCTGCTCGCCCAGCAGCACCTGAACACCTTCCACGAGCGCATGCGGTCGTTCCCGGTCACGATCAAGGGCCTGTCCCGCTTCACGAACAAGGCCGAGTCCGACCTGATCCTCGAGCAGCTCGCGGCGGGCGAGGTCGACATCGTGATCGGCACGCACCGGCTGCTGCAGACGGGCATCCGCTACAAGGACCTCGGTCTCGTGATCGTCGACGAGGAGCAGCGCTTCGGCGTCGAGCACAAGGAGCACATCAAGGCGCTGCGCACGCACGTCGATGTGCTCACCATGTCGGCGACTCCGATCCCGCGCACCCTGGAGATGTCGCTGGCGGGCATCCGCGAGATGTCGACGATCCTGACCCCGCCGGAAGACCGCCACCCGATCCTCACGTACGTCGGCGCGTACGACGACAAGCAGGTAGGCGCGGCGATCCGCCGCGAGCTGCTGCGCGACGGCCAGGTCTTCTACGTCCACAACCGGGTTTCGTCGATCGAGAAGGCGGCGCGGCGGATCCGCGAGCTGGTGCCGGAGGCGCGGGTCGTCACCGCGCACGGCCAGATGAACGAGGAAAAGCTCGAAAAGATCATCCAGGGCTTCTGGGAGAACGAGTACGACGTGCTCGTCTGCACGACGATCGTCGAGACCGGCCTGGACATCTCGAACGCGAACACGCTGCTGGTCGAGCGAGGCGACCTGCTGGGTCTCGCGCAGCTGCACCAGCTGCGCGGCCGGGTCGGGCGTGGGCGCGAGCGTGGGTACGCGTACTTCCTGTACCCGCCGGAGGCGCCCCTGACGGAGACAGCGCACGACAGGCTGGCGACGATCGCCCAGAACACCGAGCTCGGCGCGGGCATGGCGGTCGCGATGAAGGACCTGGAGATCCGCGGCGCGGGCAACATCCTGGGTGCGGAGCAGTCGGGGCACATCGCGGGCGTCGGGTTCGATCTCTACGTGCGCTTGGTCGGCGAAGCGGTCGACGCGTTCCGTCGGCACGCGGGCGCGGAGCCTTCCGAAGAGGAGGAGCTGGCGGAAGTCCGCGTGGACCTCCCGATCGACGCCCACATCCCGCACGACTACGTGCCCGGGGAGAGGCTGCGCCTGGAGGCGTACCGCAAGATCGCGGCGGCGCCGGACACGGAGGGCCTGGACGCGGTCCGCGAGGAGCTCATCGACCGCTACGGCCAGCCGCCGGCGCCGGTGAACAGGCTGCTGGCGGTGGCCAAGTTCCGCCACACGTGCCGCGAGGCGGGCGTGACGGAGGTGGCGGTCCAGGGCAACACGATCCGGTTCGCGCCGCTGCCACTGCTCGATTCGCAGATGGTGCGGTTGAAGAGGTTGTACCCGAAGGCGGTGTTCAAGGCGGTGACGAACACGGTCTCGGTGCCCAAGCCGACGGAGGGTCCGGCCGGTGGGCGGATCGGCGCGCCGACCTTGCGGGACGAAGAGCTGCTGGAGTGGTGCACGAAGCTGCTGGTCCAGCTGACGAAGAAACCGGCGGCCGTGTAAAGGGGAGTGGACACCGGCGCCATTTCGGGGGACTTTCCGTTGTGGCGCCTGGGTTTCCGCCGGTCGGGCCTTTACGTTCGCCTCATGGCGGAATTTCGCGAGCCGAACATCCGGGCCCGGCAGCTCGGCGACCGGCTGCTCCAACGGATGGCGGAGAAGGGCTGGGGCGTCCGGGAAATGTCCCGGCGCCTGGAGATGAGCGCGCAGTGGGTATCGGCGGTGACCCGCGGTCTGGCTCGGCCGGACCCAGTGAATCTGGCTCGGTTCCTCACTCTTCTGGGAGTCAAGGGTGCGGAATACCAGGAGCTCATGGCCCTGGGTGACGAAATGCGCAAGCCGGGCCTGCTCGAACGCTCGGACAACCTTCACGCTTTGATCAGCCACGAAGAACATGCCGCCGCCATCTCGGTCTTCCAGGGGAATGTGGTGCCGGGACTGCTGCAAACAGGTGACTATGCCCGGAGTTTGGCGATCGGAATGGGCAACCAGCCGGATCCCGACAAGCTGGATGAGCACATATTCGCCCGGCTGTCGCGGCAGGCGATCCTCACCCGGCCAAGGGTGCGCTTCCGGTTCTTCGTGCACGAGTTCGCGCTCCGCCTGCCGGTCGGCAGTCCAAGCGTGATGATCGACCAGTTCAGGCAGATCTTGCGGATAGCCGCCCAGCCGAACGCAACTGTGCGGATCTTGCCGGCGAGTCTGGGTGGTCATCCGGCCTCGGCGGGGCATTTCCAGATGATGGAGTCGGACTCCTATCAGCCGGTCATCTGCATCGAGAGCGAGGTGGCATCGCTCTACCTTGAGGAGCGGAGGGAGATCGCGGCTTACCGAAGAGTGCTGCGCGGTCTGGAAAGCAGCGCGCTGA
Source organism: Amycolatopsis sp. NPDC005003 (assembly GCF_053600695.1). Taxonomy (NCBI): domain Bacteria; kingdom Bacillati; phylum Actinomycetota; class Actinomycetes; order Pseudonocardiales; family Pseudonocardiaceae; genus Amycolatopsis; species Amycolatopsis sp. NPDC005003. Next base: position 221,366 of record NZ_JBSGAI010000003.1, read on the forward strand.
GTGAGGCAGACTCGCGGGAGTTCATCGTCGACCTCATCGGAGAAGCAGATGCCGGAAGCATGGCGAAAGAGCACCTATAGCAGCCAAGGCGACTGTGTCGAGGTCGCCCTCGACCGGCCTGTCCTGATCCGGGACACCAAGGACCGTGAAGGCGGCATCCTCACCGCCTCCACCGCAACCTGGCGCGAACTCCTTACCCGACTTCGCTAACCAACATCGCTGAACATCGGCGGCAACGGCTCCGCCAGCCCCATCCGCACCGACTCCACCGGCACCGGAACCGCCCCGGCACCCGCCATCGGCAACGGCCGGGGCTTCCGCGGCATCCGTGACCCCGAGCCCCCACCCCGCCCCGGGTACACCAACAACCCGCGCGCCGGGTCCGGGACCGCGTCGAGCGCCGCCGTAACGACCGGCAGTGCCCGAAACGCGTCTCGCCTCTCCTCCGTCGAAAACTCGATCTCCAGCACCACGCCCCAGCGGTGCTCGTGCCAAACCCACTGCTCAGCGCCGTTGGTCAGCGCCGCTTCGGTGAGTGCGTCCCCTCGTGCCAGGCGCCACAGCGAAGCCGATTGCTCCCCGTCGAACACTTCGATGGTCAGCCAATGGTCCATAAGTCGACATTACCGCCGCCGGGACCCCATGCGGGTTGCGTTTCGGGGGCGATGGTGTGAGAGGGTATGGCCTGTGATGCGGATCATGGGGCGCCCTCGCGCGCTGGTCGCGGTCGTTGCCGGTGCTCTTCTGCTCGCCGGGTGCGGCTCGGGTCCCAGCCAGGTGGGGGCCGCCGCCGTCATCGGTGATCGCACCGTCTCCATCGACCAGGTGCAGGCGCTGATCGACAAAGCCGTCCGCGAGCAGCCGTACGCGCAGAAGCTCGCCTCCGAGCACAAGCTCGAGGTGCTCGGCCGGGCCGCCGTCACCCAGCTCGTCCTGCACGAGCTGCTCGCCCAGGCCGCCGAAAAGCAGGGCATCACCCCCAACTACGGCCAGATCGACGCCCAGCTGGCGAAGGATCCCCTCAACGGTCCGGTCCCCGCCGACGCGAGCAACGAAGCCCAGGCGGTCAGCCAGGTCGTCGCCCGCGCGCGCGATCACCGCGAGGAGCTGACCGACACCTACCTCTCCCAGGCGCTGGCCGAGAAGCTCATCCCGAACCTGTCGGTCACCTTCGACTTCACCACGATCGGCACGTTGCCGGACCCCAACACCGGCTCCGCGCCCCAGGGCCCCGAAGCGAAGAAGGCAGCCCTGGACCTCGCCCGGCAGTTCGCCGCCGACCCGGCGGCCGCGAAGAAGCGCATCAGCTCCGACGTCCAGTTCGAGGCCACGGCGCGGCAGCGGGCGAAGGCGGCGGGCAACACCAACGTCGACGCCATCCCGCCGCTCACCGGCCTCGGTGACGCCGTGCCCGCCGCGCAGGCCGGCGCCCTCGCTTCCACGCCGGTCTTCGGGTCGCCGGCCGGGACGGTCACGGCCGTCCCGTTCCCGAGCCAGGACCTGGCGGGCACCTGGCTCGTCGCGGTGGTCCGGCAGCGCACGGACGACCGCGCCGTCGCCACCGAGCAGGCGCCGGAGCTCGACGCCGCCACCAAGACCGCGATCGGCATGCGACAGCTGCAGCCGCTGTTCGACGAGCTCGGCGCGCGGATCAACAAGCGGTACGGCGTCTGGGACGCCGTGGGCATGACCGTCGTGCCGAACCAGGACGCCGTCGAGGGCCTCGTGCTGCCCCCGGGTGGGTCCGGCAGTGCCAAGCAGTGAGCACGGGTGTCGTCGTAGTCGTCCGCGGGACGACGCTGCCCGGTGCGGCGCTCAAGATCCTGCGTGAGTCATCCGCCGTCTACGCGGCCACGGACGTCGATCCGGCCGCGTTCGGCGTCCCGGCCATCACCGAGGCGCCTTCGCTGAAGGACGTCGTGCTGCTCGCCGGCTCCCGGGACGAGCCCGCGGCGTCGCTGCTCATCGCGACCGGCGCGGACGTCATCGAGACGCCGGTGCCGCCGCTGGTCGAGGCCGCCGAGGTGATGGACCGGCTGCGCTCGCCGGGCGGCTGCCCGTGGGACGCGGCGCAGACGCACGATTCGCTGCGGCAGTACCTGGTCGAGGAGACCTACGAGCTGCTCGACGCCATCGAAGAGGGTGACCGCGAGGCGCTGCGCGAAGAACTCGGCGACGTCCTGCTGCAGGTGCTCTTCCACGCGCGAGTGGCGGCCGAGGACGCCGAAGATCCGTTCGGCATCGACGACGTCGCCGCCGCGCTCGTCGCGAAGCTGGTCGGCCGGCACCCGCACGTCTTCGCCGACGCCGACGCCGTGCACACCGTCGAGCACCAGAACCTCAAGTGGGAAGAGCTCAAGCAGCGCGAGAAGCAGCGACGGTCCATTGTGGACGGCGTGGCGCTCGGCCAGCCCGCGGTCGCGCTGGCGGGCAAGCTGGGCCAGCGCTCCGGGCGCGCGGGCATCCCGCTCGACCTCTTCCCCGAAGGCGCGGGGGCACCCGCCCAGCTGTTCCGCATCGCGGCCACCGCGCGCCGGGCGGGCGTCGACGCCGAGGGTGAGCTGAGGGCGCTGGCGAAGCAGTTCGCGAAGGACATCCAGGCCGCCGAGCAGGCCGCCCGCGACGCCGGGCTGGAGCCGACGACGCTGGAGGCCGACGGCTGGCGGAAGTTCTGGCCACCGCGTCCGGTGTGACGCAGCACACATTCGGGTGAGAACCGTTTCCGCGGATCCGGCGTCTTGCCTGGTGTGAGACACACGCCAGTGGAAGACGTCGACGAGGAGCACCTCGTCCGGCGCACGGCCAAGGGCGACCGCGCGGCGTTCGAGGAGCTCTACCGCCGCACGGCGCCCTGGCTCGCCGTGCGCCTGCGCCGCCGGTGCGCGGACGAGCAGATCGTCGCGGAGGTCATGCAGGAGACGTTCCTGGCCGTCTGGCGGGCGGCGGCGTCGTTCGCCGGCGGGGCCACCGGCGGGAGCGCGGTCGGCTGGCTCTGGACGATCGCCGCGCGCCGCCTGGTCGACGCGTTCCGCCGCCGCGCGCACCACGCGCAACTGCCGCCGGAGATGGCCCTCGACGCCGCCCCGGTGGCGGCGGCCGAGGACGAGCTCCTGGCGACGACGGTGGGCGACGAGGTCGGCGCCGCGCTGCGCGACCTCGCGCCGGAGCTGCGGGCCGTGCTGCAGGCCATGGTGCTCGACGGGCTGACCGTCCGGGAGACCGCGGTGCTGCTGGGGTTGCCGGAGGGCACGGTCAAGACCCGCGCGCGGCGGGCGCGGATCGCGTTGCGGGAGGCGCTGTCATGACTGTTCGCGAGAGGGCCGTCGGGTTGTGGGAGGCACTGTCATGAACCACGCACCGGAGCGGCTCATCGCCGCGTACGTGGCGGGCGAAGACCTCCCGGGCGACCAGTTGTGGGGTCTCGAAGCCCACCTCGAAGCCTGCCGCGCCTGCCGGGCCCGGCTCGCCGAGGTGGCACCGGCCCAGCCGGTGGTGGACCTGGTCTGGCACCGGCTCTCGCCCGAGATCGGGCTGCCGGTCGTCCCGCGGCGGCGCCGGTGGCGGTGGCTCGACACCTGGGTCACCCCCGCGATGGCGCCGTGGCTGGCGATGATCGCGGCCGTCACGCTGGCCGCGGTCCTGCTCGACAGTGTCTGGGCCGAGGTGGTGCGCGTGCCGGCGGTGCAGCTGTTCGCCCCGGTGCTGCCGGTGCTCGGCGTCGCCGCGTCGTGGGCGCGGGGGCTCGACCCGGCCTACGAGGTCGTCACCGCGACCCCGCGCGCCGGGCTCTACCTGATCGTCCGGCGGACGGCCGCGGTGCTCGTCGTCGTCCTGCCGGTGCTGGGGGTCGCGGGGTGGCTGACCGGCACGCAGCCGGCGCTCTGGCTGCTGCCGAGCCTGGCCTTCACCACCGGCACGCTCGCGCTCGGCGGGCTGATCGGTGTCAGCCGGGCGGCGTACGCGCTGGTCGCGGTGTGGGTGGCGATCGTCGTGCTGCCGGCGTTCGTCCAGCGGCAGGAGGCGTTTTCGCTCGGCACCGGCGCGCTGCCGGTGTGGGCGGCGGTCTTCGCGCTGACCACGGTGGTCGTCGTCCTGCGCGGGCCGGCGTTCACCCGGCTCGGCGCACGTCACTGAGTCTTCAGGTCTTCAGGGTCTTCAGTTCGTCAGGGAGGAAAGCATGCGAGCAGTAGGGGCCGCCGAGGTGGCACCGGCGACGTACGCCTGGGAAATCCAGGCGCGGGCGCTGAAGGTGCGGGTGGGGCGGAGCAAGATGGCCGTGGACGGGCTGGACCTGTCCCTCGGCAAGGGCGTGCACGGGCTGCTCGGCCCGAACGGCGCGGGCAAGACGACGCTGATCCGGGCGCTGGCCACGGTGCTCCGGCCGGCTTCGGGCCGCCTGTCGCTGCTCGGCACCCCGGCCGGCGGGCGCTCGGGCCTGCGCGAGCTGCGCCGCCGGATCGGGTACCTGCCGCAGAACTTCGGGTACTACAAGCGGTTCACGGTCCGCGAGTTCGTCGAGTACCTGGCGTGGCTCAAGGAGATGTCCAAAGAGGACATCCCCGGCGCGGTCCAGCGGGCGGTGGAGCGGGTGGGCCTGGCCGACCGCGCGGACGACCGGATGAAGACGCTGTCGGGCGGCATGGTCCGCCGGGTGGGCATCGCCCAGGCCATCGTCAACGACCCGGAGGTCCTGCTCCTCGACGAGCCGACGGCCGGCCTCGACCCGGCGCAGCGGGTCCGCTTCCGCGAGCTGGTCCAGGAACTGGGCCGCGACTCGTGCGTGCTGATCTCGACGCACCTGGTGGAGGACGTCGCCACGGCGTGCACGGACGTCGTCCTGTTCGCCGAGGGGAAGCTGGTGTTCCAGGGGACGCCGGACGAACTGGCGGCCGCGGGCACCCCCGAGCACGTGGGTGACAGCCCGATCGAGCGCGGCTATTCCGCGCTGCTGAACCACGAGCCGGGCAAGGGGGCGTGGTGATCTTCCGCATCGAACTCCGGCGCTCGATCGCGCCCTGGGCCGGCCTCGCGGTCGTCGTCTTCGCGGTCGGGTTCCTCTTCCTGCTGTCCGGGCCGTGGTGGAAGGTCCCCGCACCCTGGACCGCGAACACCACCACGACCGCGCTCTGGCTCCGGTTCCTGCTGCAGTTCCTTTGGCCCGTCGTGGTCGGGGCCGGCGCCATCCAGGGCATGCGCGACCACCGCTCCGGCATGACCGAACTGCTGGCCACGACCTCGCGGCCCGCGTGGCACCGGGCGATCCGGCTGGCCGGCGCCGTCGGTGGGCTGACCGCGCTCGGCTACCTGGTCGTGTTCGGCGTGGGTGCCGCCGAAGTCCTGGCCCACGACGGGTTCTTCTCGGCCGCCTTCGTCCCCGTCGTGGGTGTCGGGGTGCTCGCCGTGGTCGCCGGGAACTGGCTGGGGCTGGCCGTCGGACGGCTGCTGCCGCATCCGCTGACCGCGCCCGGGCTCGCCGTGCTCGCCTTCGTCGCGACGGTCCTTTGCTGGCTGTCGCTCGAACCGGGCCTCGATGCCGTGCTGCCCCGGCGGGCCGGCCCGCTGGCCCCGGTGCTCGCGGAGCCGCGTGGCTCGATGGTGACGACCGCCGGGGCGCTCGACGCCGGGCAGGCCGGGTGGTTCCTCGGCATCGCCGTCACCGGGTTCCTGCTGCTGTCGGTGCAGTCCGTGCGAGCGCGGCTGCTGAGCCTGCTGCCGCTCGTCGCCGGGGCCGCCATCGCGCTGCCGCTGTTCCCGGCGGAAGCCTTCACCATCGACACCGTCGCCGCCCGCAAGGTCTGCGACGGGCCGATCTGCGTGGCGGAGCTGCACCGCGACCGGCTGGCCGCCTTGGCCGGCCCTGGCCGCGAAGCACTCGCGATGCTGGCGAAGCTGCCGGACGCGCCGACCCGGATCGAAGAACGGGTCGCGCCCAACACCAGGACCGAGCCCGCCCAGCGGGATCCCGCCGTCGTCTACCTCGACTTCCAGCGCAACGACGAACTCCTCACCACGGACGCGAACGGCCTGCGGGTGGCGGTGCTGTCCGGAGCGGGCGTGCCGTCCTGCGAGTGGCCGACCAACGCCAGCATTTCCGACATGGGCGCCCGGATGATCGCGGCGGCGTACTTCACCGGGACGATGAACCCGCTGCCCGAGTACGCCGGCAAGTGGTTCCGGCCCGAAGCGAGCCCGATCGAGCGGGCCTGGGCGCAGTTCCGCGCCCTGCCGGCGGAGGTGCAGTTCGCGCGGGTCGTCGCGCTGCGCCGGGCGTTGCTGACGTGCCAGGGCGACCCGCTCGAAACGCTGGCGCCGGGAGCGCTCCGATGAGGTGGGCGGCGCTGTACGCCCGCTCGCGGCAGCTGCCGGCGGCGTTCGGGGCGCTACTGGTGGCGACGTCCGGGGTGTGGTTCCTCGGGCGGGACGCGTGGGGCACGATCCTTGCCGCGCTGGCGCTGACCACGGCGGTCGCGGTGGCGGCGATCGGGCTCAGCGGCCAGGACCCCGACCTCGACCGGACCGCGGCCCTGCCGTGGCCGGTCCGGCGGTTCGCCCACCTGGCGCTGATCGCGGTCGCGGCGGGGGCGGTGGTGCTGGGGGTGCAGCAGCTGGGCCCGTCGGCGGTCGCGGCGTCGATCATCGTGCGCGACGCGGCCGGCCTGGCGGGTCTGGCGGGCTTGGCGGCCACGGTCGCGGGCGGCCAGTTCGGCTGGACGCTCCCACTGGCCTGGGCGGCGGTGAGCCCGTTCGTCCCGAACGACCAGTCGACGGCAAGCCGCGTCGCGGGGTGGCTGCTGCAACCACCGGGAACTCCCGCGGCCACCTGGACGGCGCTGGTCCTGGCGACCACAGGAGTCCTGACGTACACCGCGTGGGGCGGCCGCCGCTGAAGCGCCCCGATCGGGGCGCTTGGGCCGGACCTTCAGACGTTGCGGACGTTGGACTCCAGCTCGAGGGGCTCCCGGTCCCAGTCCTCGACGCCGAACGCGAGGATGCGCTCCGGGTGGATCCGGATCACCGCGTCGTCGAAGTGGTTGTCCGGGAGGTTGACCCCGACCAGGGCCTCCGCGCGGCCCCGGATCTCCAGGCACCGCACCCGCCACGGGTTCGTCGACGGCAGGTCGTCGACGACGAAGGCGACCTTGTCGTGCGTCGCGATGTTGCGGAACTTCTTGCTGTTGCGCAGGTTGTGCCCGGTGACGTCGATGGTCTTCTCGTCCGCGTTGTAGCGGAAGCCGACCGGGTTGACCTGGAGGGTGCCGTTCGGCTGCTGGGTGGCCAGGCGGCCCAGCGGGGAGCCGGCGAGGTACTGGAGCTCTGCTTCGGTGAACATGGTCCGAAGCCTCCAACTTCAAGTTCGCTTGAAGTCAACCTCCGCCAGTACGCTCTCGGCGAACCTCGCCCCGATCCGGCGGTGGGCCGCCGGGCGCGGGCTGCGCCTCGGCGACGGCGACCCGTGGGTCGGTGTTCTGCGCCGTTCAGGAGAACAGAGCGTCCGCCCAGCTCGACTCGCGGGTCACGCCCGGCGGGACCGCGAAGTGCGCCGACCCGGTGTGCTGGACGTACTCCATCATCGCGTCCTTCGACGACAGCGCCTGCTGCATCGGCACGTACTGCTTGCGCGTGTCGCGGTTGAACGCCAGGAAGAACAGTCCCGCCTCGAGGTGCCCGACGCCGTCGGAACCGTCGACGAAGTTGTAGCCGCGGCGCAGGATCCGGACGCCGTTGAGCGCCTGGTGCGAGGCCAGCCGGACGTGGGCGTCCTCCGGGATCAGCTTTTCCCCGCCCGCGCCGCCGACGTCGAGGTCCAGCTCGTCGAACTCCGCGGTCTGGCCCAGCGGGGCGCCCGTCCCCTTCGTGCGGCCGACGATCTTCTCCTGGCCGTCGAGGGTTTCGCGGTCCCACGTCTCGATGTGCATCCGGATCCGGCGCGCCACCAGGTACGAGCCGCCCGCCATCCAGGCCTGGCCGTCGGCCGCGGTGGCCCACACCTGGTCGGCCAGCACGTCGGGTTCCTCGGCCTTGATGTTGTTCGTGCCGTCCTTGAAGCCGAACAGGTTCCGCGGGGTCTGCTGTTCGCGCGAAGTCGACGAGCTGCGGCCGAAGCCCAGCTGCGACCAGCGGACCTCGGTGACGCCGAAGCCGAGCCGGACCAGGTTGCGCACCGCGTGCACCGCCACCTGCGGGTCGTCCGCGCAGGCCTGGATGCACAGGTCGCCGCCGCTGCGGGCCGGGTCGAGCTTGTCCTTCGGGAACAGCGGCAGGTCGATCAGCTGCGGCGGGCGCTTGGCCGCCAGGCCGAACCGGTCGTCGAACAGCGAGGGCCCGAACCCGATGGTCAGCGTCAGGTTCGACGCCGGCAGGTCGAGCGCCTCGCCGGTGTCGCCGGGCGGGGCGTACGCGCCGCTGCCGACCGCGCCGTTCGCGACGACCTCCTGGCCCGCCGTCATCCGGCGGGCCGCCTCGGTCCACGTCTTGAGCAGGGCCCGCAGCTTCTCGCGGTCCTTCGTCGTGACGTCGAGGGCCGCGAAGTGCAGGTTGGCCTGCGCCGGGGTGACGATCCCCGCCTGGTGCTCGCCGTGGAAGTCGACGGTGTTCGTCGACGCCTCGGCGTTGCCGCTCGTCGCCTTGTCGATCCCGATGCCGGCGGCGGCCCCGGCCCCGGCGAGCGCGACACCCGCACCCGCCAGGCCGAAGAGCTTCCGCCGCGAGACGCGCGTGCCCTCTGTCGACGTCACTTCGACACGACCTCCGCAACCTTGCTCAGCGGTTCGCTCAGCGCGTCGACGGCCGAGGCGAACTCCTTGACCTGGTCCTGGGAAAGCTCGGTGTACAGCTTGAAGCCGTCACCCGCCCGCTGCTTGTCGAGCAGGCCCTGGACGTTCGCGAACTCCTTGTCCAGAGTGGACACCAGCGCCGGGTCCTTGGCCTGCAGGATCGGCCGGAGCGAGGTGATCGCGCCCTTGGAGCCGTCCACATTGGCCTGGAAGTCCCAGAGGTCGGTGTGCGAGAACGCCTCTTCCTCGCCGGTGATCTTGCCGGTCGCGACCTCGTCGAGCAGGCCCTTGGCGCCGTTCGCGAGGTCCAAAGCGGACAGTTCGAGCGTCTTGGTCTTGGCGACCAGGTCCTTGACGTCGGTCACCAGCTTGTCGGCGATCTGCGCGCTGTCGGGCTGCAGGCCGGTGTTGAACAGGTCCTTCTCCAGCCGGTGGAAGCCGGTGAACTGCTGGTTCGGCTCGAGGTCGGCCTCGCGGACGTCGATGGCCGGGTCGAGGTCGCCGAACTTCTCGGCGACGGGCTCGATGCGCTCGTAGTAGACGCGGGTGCGCGCGTACGCGGCCTTCGCCTCGTCCACCTTGCCGCCCTTGACGAGGTCGGCGAACTTCACCGTCTCGTCCTGCAGCGCCGAGGTGTTGTTCGCGATGTAGTCGGCGTAGCTCTTGGTGGCCTGCGCCTTCTGCGCGTTGGTGTCGTTCTGCTTGGCGACGCCGCCGGTGACGGTGAAGTCGCCGCGGATGCCGTTGCCCGCCATGCCCGGCTTGCACGCGGTCTGGTACTTGCCGGCGTCGGCGACCTCGACGATCAGCCGCCGGTTGAGCCCGGGGGCGATGTTCTCGACCTCACCCATGATCCGGTCGCCCTCGGCGTAGAGGTAGAACTCGGTGACCTTGGTGCCCTTGTTGGTGATCTCGAAGGTCAGGTTGCCGGCGTCGGCCGTGGTCGCGGAGACCTCGCACGCGGTGTCGGACGCCGAGACCTTGATCGGCCCGCCGTCGGCCGCGGCACCCGCGGAGTCGCTCTTGCTGTCGCACGCGGTCAGCGTCACCAGCATGGCGGCACCGGCCAGCACGGCCAGTGAGGGGGTCTTGCGCACGGTCACTCCTTCGAGGCGGCCGCGGCGGCGGGCGCCGGCGCGGTCTTCTTGCTGGGCTTGAGGAAGAGGGGCAGCACGATGGCGACGTAGGCGACCCAGGCGACGGCCTGCAGCACGGTCGTCTGCTGCGAGTAGTTGAAGATGCCCTTCAGCAGGGCGCCGTACCAGGACGTCTCGGGGAGCGTGCTCGAGGCGTCGAAGGCCAGGGTGCCGATCCCGGGCAGGAAAGCCGCCTCCTGCAGGTCGTGGAGGCCGTAGCCGAGCACGCCCGCGGCGACGAACACCAGCAGGACGCCGGTGATCGTGAAGAACTTGGACAGGTTGAACCGCACCGCGCCCTTGTAGAGCAGCCAGGCCAGCACGACCGCGGCCGCGATGCCGACGGCGAAGCCGATCAGCGGCTGCACGGTGTCCGACTGCGCGGTCTGGACGGCGGAGTAGAAGAACACCGCGGTCTCCAGCCCCTCGCGGCCGACCGCGAGGAACGACAGCAGCAGCACGGCCGCCGGGCCGACGTCCAGCGCGTCGTCCATCTTCCCGCGCAGCTCGGCGGCGATGCTCTTGGACGCCTTGCGCATCCAGAAGATCATCGCGGTGACGAACACGACGGCGACGATCGACAGGCTCCCGCCGAGCAGCTCCTGGTGCTCGAAGGACAGCTGGGCGGTCGTGTAGGTGAGGATCGCGCCGACGGCGACCGACAGCAGCACCGCGGCGCCGACGCCCGGCCAGACCCAGCGCAGCGCGTGCCGCCGTTCGGTCTTGACGAGGAAGGCCACCAGGATGCTGACGACCAGCGCGGCTTCCAGGCCTTCGCGCAGCCCGATCAGCGCGCTCGAGAACAACACCGGTCCGCCTCCCTGGGTTTCTGCTTCCGTGATGGTTTTAGGTAAGGCTCACCTGTAAGTCCAGTGAGCGTACGCCCGCGCGCGACGGCAGAATCGGGCAAATAGGACCGGGTGACGAAGTTAGGTTAGGGTAACCGCAGGTCAGAGGCCTGCGCGTCGACTCCATAACGAATTCTGTGATTTCGCAGGCAGGAAGGCCGGGTTTACCGTCTGCTTGCCTGGTCAGGCGTCTGGGGGACGCTCTTCGGGGGGTTGAGCCCCCGGCCCGGGGCGAAGCCCCGGAGCTACACAGTCCCCCTTGAGTGGCTCCGTAACCTGTTCGGGTGGCCGATACCGCTCAGCCGACCGTCACGCCTCCGCCGTCGCCCTCGGGCGGCCCGCCCAGGCGGTACGTCGGCCGGATCGCCCTCGCGCTCGGGCTGGTGCTCACCGGCGTGATCCTCGTCGTCACCATCGGTGTCCGGAACCCCGACGCGCCCGCCGCGGCACCGCCGGTCCAGCCGGCGCTCGCCATTCCCGAACAGCGTCCGCAGCCCGGTGCCGAGGCGCCGCGCGCGGGCCTCGCCGCGCCGGTCGACCGGCCGCAGGTGTCCGACCAGGTCGAGCTGGACGCGTGGGCGACCCGCGTCGCGGGCAAGACGCACATCCCGGCGCGTGTTCTCTCGGCGTTCGGGCGGGCGGAAATGTGGATGCAGCGCCAGAAACCGACGTGTCACCTCTCGTGGGCGACCCTCTCCGGCATCGGCCGGGTCGAGAACGAACGCGGGGCGTTCGACCTCGCCGCGATCGGCGCGGACGGCCGGGTGGCGAAGCCGGTGGTCGGCCCGCCGCTGGACGGCTCGCCGGGCGTCCCGGCGGTGCACGACAGCGACGGCGGCAAGCTCGACGGCGACAAGTCGTGGGACCACCTGATCGGCCCGATGCAGTTCCTGCCGTCGACGTGGAAGAAGTACCAGGAGCGCGCGAACGGCGACGGCGGCACGCCGGACCCGCAGAACATCGACGACGCGGCCTTCACGGCGGCGCGGTTCCTGTGCTCCGGGGGCGACGACCTCGGCACCCCGGCCGGCTGGTGGCGGGCGATCCTGTTCTACAACCAGGCCCTGGCGTACGGCCAGGACGTCTTCAGCGCGGCGGACGCCTACGCGGAGGCGAGCGTCGCGCCCTGAAGGTTCAGAGCTCGCGGTCGGCGACGAACGGCGTGACGGCCATCAGCACGAGCAGCAGCAGCCCGGCGTAAGCACCCAGCGTGACGAAGATCGACATCGTGGTTCCTCCCTGTTCGGTCTGGAACCAGCTTCGCCGGACGAGGGGGTGCCGGACATCGGTCGAGGGGCCCGGCCTGGTCGGCCGAAAGGCTGAGGTGACCCGGGCCGTTCGGCCCTGGCCGGGTCAGGGCTCGCGCAGCGCGATGTGCGCCTTGACCTCGCTGATCGCCTCGAGGTACTCCGGGACCGGGTTCATCGCCGACGCGATCCGCAGCTGGCCCAGCGCCTCGACGAACCGGCCGAGCCGCTGGAGCGTCCGGCCCAGGATGAACCGTGCGTAGTGGTCCGTCGGATCCAGTTCGAGCACCCGGGTGAACGCCTCTTCGGCGCGCCGCAACTGAGCGGAGTGGAAGTACGCGCGCCCGGCCAGCAGGTGCACCGACGGCTTGTCCGTTTCGGATTCCAGCAGGGGCTGGAGCACCTTCAGCGCGTCGAGCGGACGGCGGCGGCCCACCAGGTCTTCGGCCTGCCGGAAGGCATGGAACCGCGACTCCTCGGGAGGCTGCGAAGCAGCTGCGGCGTCCGTCATGGTCGCTCCCACGTTACCCCGGGGGAGGGGGATGCACACGCCTCCGAACGGGACGTGATGGACTGTGCCGCCATGAGCAGCCCGTACCGGGGCCTGGCGCCCTACCTGTACTACGCCGACGCCACCGAGGCGCTCGCCTGGCTGACCAGGGTCTTCGGGTTCGCCGAGGAGGTCCGGTTCTGCGACGGCGCCGGCGAAGTGTTCCAGGCGACGCTGCGGGCGGGCGAAGCCCGGATCCAGCTCGCCGGCGTCGGGCCGGACTACTGGCAGGCCAAGGGCGTCGACGGGCCGGTCGGCCAGCTCAACATCCTCTACGTCGACGACGTGGACGAAACGTACGCCCGGGTCGAAGCCGCGCTGGGCGACGAGTGCGAGCTCGACCCGCCGCAGGACCAGCCCTACGGCGCCCGCGTGTTCACCGTCGCCGATCTCGGGGGCAACAGCTGGACGTTCTGGCAGCAGACGTCCGAGACCGTCGAGCTGCCGCCGGGCTGGCAGGAGGTCCGTGCGGGCGGTGAGTCCTCCAACGGGTGAACTCCCGAGACGGCTAGGCTGGGTGCGAAACCGCAGGCCCGCCGACGCTCGCTTTCCCGCGGAGGCGGCAGGGATACAGCACGATTCACCGAGGAGCATGGCGTGGCTCTCATCGAGCAGGTAGGCGCGCGCGAGATTCTGGACTCGCGCGGCAACCCGACGGTCGAGGTGGAGGTGGCTCTCGACGACGGCACCCTGGCGCGGGCCGCGGTCCCGTCGGGGGCGTCGACCGGTGAGCACGAAGCGGTCGAGCTGCGTGACGGCGACACCGGCCGCTACAACGGCAAGGGCGTCGAGCGCGCGGTCGCCGCGGTGCTCGACGAGATCGGTCCGGAGATGGTCGGCATCGAGGCCGTCGACCAGCGGATCGTCGACCAGAAGCTGGTCGACCTCGACGGCACGCCGGCGAAGTCCCGTCTCGGCGCGAACGCCATCCTCGGCGTCTCGCTGGCCGTCGCGAAGGCCGCCGCCGAGTCGGCCGAGCTGGAGCTCTTCCGCTACCTGGGCGGGCCGAACGCGCACGTGCTGCCGGTGCCGATGCTGAACATCCTCAACGGCGGTTCGCACGCGGACAGCAACGTCGACGTGCAGGAATTCATGATCGCGCCGATCGGCGCGGAGACCTTCCGCGAGGCCCTGCGCTGGGGCACCGAGGTCTACCACTCGCTGAAGTCGGTGCTGAAGGGCCGCGGCCTGGCCACCGGCCTGGGCGACGAGGGCGGCTTCGCGCCGAACCTCGGCAACAACCGCGAGGCCCTCGACCTGATCGTCCAGGCGATCGAGAAGGCCGGCTACACCCCGGGCCGCGACGTCGCGCTGGCCCTCGACGTCGCCGCGACGGAGTTCTTCGCCGACGGCGTGTACACCTTCGAGGGCGCGAAGAAGAGCGCCGAGCAGATGTCGGCCTACTACGCCGAGCTGCTGGCGAACTACCCGCTCGTGTCGATCGAGGACCCGCTGAGCGAGGACGACTGGGACGGCTGGGTCACCCTGACCGCCGACGTCGGCGACAAGGTCCAGATCGTCGGCGACGACCTGTTCGTCACCAACCCGGACCGCCTGGAGGAGGGCATCACCCGCCGCGCCGCCAACGCGCTGCTGGTGAAGGTCAACCAGATCGGCACCCTGTCCGAGACGCTCGACGCGATCTCGCTGGCCACGTCGTTCGGCTACAAGTCGATGATGAGCCACCGCTCGGGCGAGACCGAGGACACGTTCATCGCGGACCTGGCGGTCGCCACCGGCGTCGGCCAGATCAAGACCGGTGCCCCGGCCCGCGGCGAGCGGATCGCCAAGTACAACCAGCTGCTGCGCATCGAGGAGACCCTCGGTGACGCCGCCCGCTACGCCGGCGAGCTGGCCTTCCCGCGGTTCAGCGCCGAGGCCTGACGCCGATGGCGGACCGGGGGAGGACACGCGGCCGCCGCGGCGGTGGCGGCGGTTCGGCGCGGGTCGGTGGATCCGCGCGGACCCGCCGTCCCGAGGCCGGCCGTGCGGGGAGTCCGGGATCCCGGTCGCCCCGGACGGACGGGACGGCGGCAGCGCGCCGCCGCGCCGGCGACGCGGAGACCACCCGGGCCCGGCTGCGCCGGGGCCTGGCGGCGAAGCGCGCGTCGGGCGCGGCGAAGGTGCTCGGCATGTCCACCACCCGCCGCGCGGCGGTGGTGGCGATCGTGGTGTGCGCGCTGGCGTTCACCATCGCCGTGCCCCTGCGCACGTACCTCTCCCAGCGGACCGAGGTCCGCGAACAGCAGGCGCAGCAGGCCCAGCTGCAGCAGGAGGTCGCTCAGCTCCAAGGCCGCAAGGCGGAGCTGAGCGACCCCGCGCAGATCGAGGCGGAGGCCCGCCGCCGGCTGCGGTACGTCAAACCGGGCGAGACGCCGTACATCGTCCAGCTGCCGGAGGACAAGGCTCCCGACGCGGCTCCGCCGCCCGGGCAGCAGCAGGCCGTGGGCGGCTCCTGGTACGAGAACCTCTGGAACCAGGTCTCGGGCGGCTGAGGGGCACGCTCTAACCTGGACCGCGTGAACAGCACGCAGCAGCACCGGTTCGAGCCCGTCACCGAAGCCGACCGCGAAATCATCGCGGAGCAGCTCGCACGGCCGCCGCGGGCGTTGCGCGCGATCGCCGCGCGGTGCCCGAGCGGGCACCCGTCCGTGGTGCAGACCAGCCCGCGGCTGGAAAACGGCACGCCGTTCCCGACGCTCTACTACCTGACCTGCCCGAAGCTGAACTCGATGATCGGCACCATCGAGGCGTCCGGGATCATGAAGGAGATGACCGAGCGGCTCACCACCGATCCCGAGCTCGCCGCGCAGTACCAGCGCACGCACGAGGGCTACCTCGCCGAGCGGGACGCCATCGAGCCGCTGGGCCACCAGGTCACCGCCGGGGGCATGCCCGGCCGGGTCAAGTGCCTGCACGTGCACGTCGCCCACTCCCTGGCTGTCGGCCCGGGCGTGAATCCGTTCGGTGACGAGACGCTGGCCCTGCTTAAGGCCAACGGGTGGCCCTCCGGCGACTGCGCCGCGTAACACTCGCGGAGTGTGAAGAGATAACTGGTCTGGGTGAGCGAAAACCTCGATCGCGCCTCTCGATGGGCTGAAACCTCGCCGCAGGTGCGGCAGGCTGTCCCCCGGAAGTGGTGACCGATCCGGCCAGGAGGGCTCTGAGCATGCGTGTGTGGCGGCTGCCGAACGCAGTCGGGAGCTACGCGCGAAGATTCGGGATCCGCCACCGCGCCGCGTACCCGCTGATCACCGGCATCCTGGCCGTCGTCCCGGCGCTGGTCGCCGGCGGTGGCACCCTCGGCTGGCTCGGCGGGACCGGTGCGCACACCCGCGACGCCGCGCTCAACCAGGGCTACGACCCCCGCAACGCCGCCCTCCAGCAGATCGCCGTCGACGGCACCCTGCCCGGCGCGCCCAGCCCGCTGCCCCTGCCCGCCTACGAGCTCCCCGACGGCCCGCTCGGCATCCCGGCCACCGCGCTCAAGGCGTACCAGGACGCGGCCGGCATCCTCGGCCGCGAGCTGCCCGCGTGCCACATCGACTGGGCGCTGATCGCCAGCATCGGCCGGATCGAGTCCAACCACGCGCGCGGCGGGTACGTCGACGCGGCCGGGACCACGCGCGAGCCGATCCTCGGCCCGCAGCTCAACGGCCAGGGCGGGTTCGCCGCGATCCCGGACACCGACCAGGGCCTGCTCGACACCGACCCGGTGTGGGACCGCGCGGTCGGCCCGACCCAGTTCATCCCGGGGACCTGGAAGGCGTACGCCTCCGACGGCAACGGCGACGGCAAGTCCGACCCGAACAACATCTTCGACGCGGCCCTGGCCACCGGCCGGTACCTGTGCTCCGGCGGGTTCGACCTGGCGAAACCGGACCAGCTGCGCGGGGCGATCTACCGGTACAACAACTCCGACACGTACGTGAACACGGTGATCCTGTGGGCGGACGCCTACCGCAACGGGATCATGCAGGTGCCCGACAGCACGGTGCCGATCGGCGCGCCCAACGCGGCGGCACTGCCCGCGCCGCCGTCGGTCCCGCCCCCGCCGGTCCCGTCGACGACGGTGTCCACGCCGCCGCCGACCACACCGGACACTTCGCCGCCGCCGACCACGTCATCACCGACGTGTGAACCGCCGACGACGACACCCACCACGACCACGGTCATCAGCACGACGACCACCCCGCCGGCGACGACGACCGGCTCCGGCGATCCGAGTCCGACCTCGCCGACGAAGGCCACGCCCGCGGATCCGACCTGCGGGGAGACGGTCACGTCGGTCTCGACCACCACCACGACCACGACCGTGGGGACGTCGACACCGGCCGGTTAGGGTGGCGGCATGCCTCGTGTTGCCGCGATCGACTGTGGGACCAACTCCATCCGCCTGCTCGTCGCCGAGCTGACGCCGCGCCACGACGGCACGGTCGACCTGCGCGACCTGCACCGCGAGATGCGGATCGTCCGGCTCGGCCAGGGTGTCGACGCCACCGGCGAGCTGGCTCCCGAGGCCCTCGAGCGCACCCGGGCCGCGCTCGCCGACTACACGGTCGCCGCGCGGCGCAAGGGCGTCGAGAAGGTGCGCATGGTCGCCACGTCCGCGACCCGCGACGCGAAGAACCGCGACGAGTTCTTCCGCATGACCCGCGAGACCCTCGGCGTCGAGGCCGAGGTGATCAGCGGCGACGAAGAGGCGCGGCTGTCGTTCACCGGCGCGGTGGGCGAGCAGGACCCGGACGACGGCCCGTTCGTGGTGGTCGACGTCGGCGGCGGCTCGACCGAGCTGGTCCTCGGCACCTGGGACGGCCGGCGGGCCGAGGTGACCGCGGCGAAGTCGGTCGACATCGGCTGCGTCCGCATCACCGAGCGCGCGCTCAAGAGCGACCCGCCGACCGCCGAGGAGATCGCCGCCGCCCGTGACCTGGCCGGGAAGGTCCTCACGGACGCGTTCGACGTGGTCGACGTCGCCCGCGCCCGCACGTGGGTGGGGGTGGCTGGCACGGTGACGACGCTCTCGGCGATCGCGCTGGGTCTCCCGGAGTACGACAGCGACCGGGTGCACCTGTCCACCTTGAGCGCGGCGGACATCGATCGCCTCGCCTCGGAGCTGCTTCACAGCGACCACGCCACCCGAGCGGCCAACCCGGTGATCCACCCGGGCCGGGTGGACGTGATCGGCGGCGGCGCGGTAGTGGTCCAGACCCTCGCCGAGCAGCTCGCGGCCCGCGGCGGCCCGACCGAGCTGGTGGTCAGCGAACACGACATCCTCGACGGCATCGCCCTCTCCCTCGCCTGACCGACCGTTCGGCCGCCTGAAAGGGCTTGTGCCGCAACGAAACCGTGGGTGAGCGGGTGATGACCTGCTGTCCGCGCTGGGCCGTCCGGAGTATCCGGATTCCTACGTTGGTTGTGCTCCAACCAGGTGGTCCCGACGACCGTCACACATTTGCAACACCGCAGTCCGTGATCAGCTTCGCCACCCCCGATAGCGTGCGTCTCACCTTTCGGACACACCGGATATGGAGGGGATCATGCGTCGTTCGCGCAGGCTCTGGGGACCCACGGTGGTGATGACCTCGCTGGCGCTCGCGCTCGCCGCGTGCGGCGGTGGCTCGGGCAGCTCCACGGGCGCCGGCGGGACGGATCCGGACGGCACCGTCAGCGTCTACGGCACCGAACCGCAGAACGCGCTGGTCCCGACCAACATCAACGACCTCGGCGGCACCAAGGCGGTCCAGCCGATGTTCGCCACGCTGGTCGGCTTCAAGGGCGCGGACGCGAAGCCCTTCAACCTGATGGCGGACTCGATCACCACGACCGATTCCAAGGTCTACGACATCAAGATCAAGCAGGGCTGGAAGTTCCACGACGGCACCGAGGTGAAGGCGCACAACTTCATCGACGCCTGGAACTACGGCGCCTACGCGCCGAACGGCCAGCTCAACACCGACTTCTTCTCGAACATCCAGGGCTACGCCGACGTCCACCCCGAGGACGAGAACGCCAAGCCGGCCACCGACAAGATGTCCGGGCTGGTCGCGAAGGGCGACTACGAGTTCCAGGTGACGCTCAACGCGCCGTTCTCCGTCTTCGGCATCAAGGTCGGCTACCAGGCCTTCGCGCCGCTGCCCGACTCGTTCTTCAAGGACCCCAAGGCCTTCGAGCAGCACCCGATCGGCAACGGCCCGCTCAAGTTCGTCTCGCGGACGCCCAACCAGGACATCAAGCTCACCCGCTTCGACGACTACAAGGGTGACGACAAGGTCAAGTTCAAGGACCTCGACATCAAGATCTACGCCAGCCAGGAGACCGCTTACCAGGACCTGCTGAGCGGGCGGCTCGACTTCATGGAGGCGCTGCCGCCGTCGGCGGTCTCGGGTGGCAAGTACAAGAACGACCTCGGCGACCGGCTGGTCACCGGCCACCTGCTCGGGATCAGCACCATCAACATCCCGTACTACGTGCCCGGCTACAACAACCTCGAGCTGCGCAAGGCCATCTCGATGGCGATCGACCGCGTGCAGATCACCAAGACCGTCATGAACGACACCTACGTGCCGGCGGACGGCTACATCTCGCAGGGCATCGAGGGGTACCGCCCCGGCGTCTGCCAGGCCTGCAAGTTCGACCCGGCGGCCGCGAAGGAGGCCTTCCAGAAGTCGGGCTTCCAGGGCAAGCTGACCATCGCGTCCAACGCGGACGGCGGCCGCAAGGAACCGCTGGTCGCGGCGTGCAACAGCATCAAGAACACCCTCGGCGTCGAGTGCGACTTCGTGCCCGCCACCGACTTCGGCCAGTGGCGCAGCATCGTGACCGGCCACAAGCTCACCGGCATGGGCCGCTCGGACTGGTCGGCGGACTACCCGTCCATCGAGGACTTCCTGAACCCGCTCTACAAGACCGGCGGGTCCTCGAACGACTCGACGTACTCGAACCCGCAGGTGGACGCCCTCCTCGCCCAGGCGGACTCGACCGCCGACAAGGAGGCCGCGGTCAAGCTGTACCAGCAGGCCGAGGACCTGATCGCGAAGGACCTGCCGACGATCCCGGTGTGGGACGAAAAGGGTGTCGCGGCCAAGTCGAAGAACCTCAAGACGGCGGCCCTGGACTTCCGCCGCATGCCGGACTACCCGTCCATCGAGGTCCTGAAGAAGTAGTTGCGGCTCCCACCACCACGCCGTCGTGAGTGGTAATTCGGGTTCTAACCCCAATTACCACTCACGACGGCCGGCGCGCACTAGGAACACTTGATGACCCGCTATGTCCTGCGACGGCTGCTCCAGCTGATCCCGGTGTTCTTCGGCACCACGTTCCTCATCTACGTCCTGGTCTGGGCCGTGCCCGGCGACCCGTTCTCCGGCAAGTGCGGCCAGGCCGCCTGCCCGCCGGCCTACATCGCCCTGATGACCGAGAAGTTCCACCTCGACGACAACATCTTCGTCCAGTACTTCAAGTACCTCGGGAGCCTGTTCACCGGCGACTGGGGCGAAACGTTCAACGGCACGTCCGTCGGCGAGCTGATCGCGACGTCGTACCCGATCACGCTGCGCCTGGCGGTGATCGCCGTGGTCATCGAAGCGGTCATCGGGCTGACCGCCGGCGTGCTGACCGGCCTGCGGGGCAAGGGTTTCCTCGACAACCTCGTGCTCGTCTCGACCACGTTCCTGATCTCGCTGCCGGTGTTCGTCACCGCGATCGTGCTGCAGCTCGCCCTGGGCAGCAACGGCCTCGGCTGGATCGAGGCGAGCGTGTCCGACAACCCGAGCGTCGGCGAACTCATCGTGCCGGGCATCGCGCTCGGCAGCCTGTCCATGGCGTACGTGGCCCGGCTGGCCAGAACGAGCATCGCCGAGAACCGCCGCGCCGACTACGTGCGGACGGCGATCGCGAAGGGCCAGCCGCAGAGCCGGGTGGTGCTCGTCCACCTGCTGCGCAATTCGGTGATCCCGGTGCTGACGTTCCTCGGCACCGACCTCGGCGCCCTGATGGGCGGCGCGATCGTCACCGAAGGCGTGTTCAACATCAACGGGCTGGGCGGGCTCATCTTCCGCGGCATCCAGAACCGGGAAAGTGCCACCGTCGTCGGCGTGGTCGTCCTGCTGGTGCTGGTGTACCTGCTGATGAGCCTGGTCGTCGACCTGCTGTACGCCGTTCTCGACCCGAGGATCCGCTATGACTGACCCGAACCTGGTGGGCGGCGGCGGGGCCGACGCGGCGGAGCTGTCCCGGGTGGACGACTCCGCCACCAGCCCGCAGAAGCCCCGCAGCCTGTGGAGCGACGCCTGGCGGCAGCTGCGGCGCAAACCCGCGGTGATCGCCTCGGCGGTGATCATCCTGTTCATCGTGCTGATCGCGATCGCGCCCGGCCTGTTCAGCTCGCGCGACCCGGGCTTCAGCGACCTCACGCACGCGAACGAGGGCCCGTCCGCGGACGCCTGGTTCGGCTACGACAACCAGGGCCAGGACGTCTACGCCCGGACCATCTACGGCACCCGCGCGTCGGTGCTGGTCGGCGTGTTCGCGACGCTGCTGACCGTCCTCATCGGCTCGGTGGTCGGGATCGTCGCCGGCTACTACGGCCGGCTCGTGGACAGCCTGCTGTCGCGCTTCGGCGACATCTTCGCCGGCCTGCCGTTCGTGCTCGGCGCGATCGTCATCCTGACGACGTTCAACGCGCCCGGCTCGAACCCCGGTGCGGTCACCATCATCGTCCAGGTGGTCTGCTCCATCGCGGTGCTGAGCTGGCCGGTGGGCATGCGGATCATGCGCTCGGCGACGCTGGTGGCCAAGCAGCTCGACTACGTCAAGGCCGCGCGCGGCCTCGGTGCGAGCACCCCGCGGATCATCTTCCGGCACCTGCTGCCGAACACGATCGCGCCGGTGCTGGTGTACGCCACCATCGCGCTCGGCGCGTTCATCGGCGCCGAGGCGACGCTGGCCTACCTCGGCATCGGCGTGCGCGCACCGGTGATCTCGTGGGGCGTGCTGATCGCCGACTCGCGCGACTACTTCCGGAACGACCCGCACATGCTGCTGTTCCCCGGCGCCTTCGTCACCCTGACCGTGCTGGCCTTCGTGATGCTCGGCGACGGCATCCGCGACGCGCTCGATCCGAAGTCGAGGTAAGTCCTTGTCCGACAACGAACTCCTGCTCGAAGTCGAAGACCTGCACGTCGAGTTCCGGACCTCCGACGGCGTGGCCAACGTGCTCAACGGCGTGAGCTACTCGGTGCACGCGGGCGAAACCCTGGCCGTGCTCGGCGAGTCCGGCTCCGGGAAGAGCGTCACCGCGCAGACGGTGATGGGCATCCTGGACGTGCCGCCCGGCGTGATCACCGCCGGAGCCGTGCGCTGGCGCGGCGAAGACCTGCTGACGGCGTCCGAAGAACGCCGTCGCGAGGTGCGCGGCAGCGAGGTCGCGATGATCTTCCAGGACGCGCTGTCCGCGCTGAACCCGGTGTTCACCGTGGGCTTCCAGATCGAAGAACAGCTGCGCGTCCGGCTCGGCATGTCCAAAAAGGACGCGCGGAAGCGGGCGGTGGAACTCCTCGACACGGTGCGGATTCCCGCGGCCGAGCGGCGGGTCAAGGACTACCCGCACCAGTTCTCCGGCGGTATGCGCCAGCGCGCGATGATCGCGATGTCGCTGGCGCTCGACCCGGACCTGCTCATCGCCGACGAGCCGACCACCGCCCTCGACGTCACCGTCCAGGCCCAGATCATGGACCTCCTGGGGGAAATTCAGGCCGAGCGGAAGATGGGCTTGGTGTTGATCACGCACGACCTGGGTGTGGTCGCCGAGGTCGCCGACCGGATCGCGGTGATGTACGCCGGCCGGATCGTCGAGCAGGCCGACGCCGTCGAGCTGTTCCGCGCGCCGGCCCACCCGTACACCGCCGCGCTGATGGACTCCCTGCCCCGGCTCGATCTCAAAGGACAGACGCTGGAAACCATCAAGGGCCTGCCGCCCAGCCTGCTGGACATCCCGCCCGGCTGCCCCTTCCACCCGCGGTGCAAGCGAGCCGAAGCTCGCTGCTCGGAAGAGGTCCCGTCGCAGCACGCGATCGGCTTCGGCCGCACCAGCGCGTGCCACTTCGCCGAAGAGGTGGTGAGCTCCCGTGGCAGTATCTGATTCCGCCTCCGCCGGGAAAAGCACGTCGGCAGAACCGATCCTCTCGGTCATCGACCTGCAGAAGTACTTCCCGGTCCGCACCGGGATCCTGTTCAAGCGCACGATCGGCCAGGTCAAAGCGGTCGACGGCGTCTCGTTCGACCTGATGCCGGGCGAGACGCTCGGTGTCGTCG
This sequence comes from Amycolatopsis sp. NPDC005003, assembly GCF_053600695.1. Lineage (NCBI taxonomy): Bacteria > Bacillati > Actinomycetota > Actinomycetes > Pseudonocardiales > Pseudonocardiaceae > Amycolatopsis > Amycolatopsis sp. NPDC005003. Next base: position 244,235 of record NZ_JBSGAI010000003.1, read on the forward strand.
GCGAGTCCGGCTGCGGCAAGTCGACGCTCGCCCAGGTCCTGATGCGCCTGGAGGAGCCGACCGGCGGCACCGCGAAGTTCGAGGGCCGCGACATCTTCGCCATGCGCGGCGCCGAGCTGCGGAAGCTGCGGCGCGAAATCCAGATCGTGCTGCAGGACCCGTACACCTCGCTCAACCCGCGGATGACGGTCGGCGACATCGTCGGCGAGCCGTTCGAAATCCACGCCGAAGTCGCCCCGAAGGGCTCACGGGCGGGCAAGGTGCGGGAGCTGCTGGAGGTGGTGGGGCTCAACCCCGAGCACCTCAACCGCTACCCGCACCAGTTCTCCGGCGGCCAGCGCCAGCGCATCGGCATCGCGCGGGCGCTCGCGCTGCGGCCCAAGGTGATCATCTGCGACGAGCCGGTGTCCGCTTTGGACGTCTCGATCCAGGCGCAGGTGATGAACCTGCTCGGTGACCTGCAGGGCGAGTTCGGCCTGTCCTACGTCTTCATCGCCCACGACCTTTCGGTGGTGCGGCACCTGTCCAACCGGGTCGCGGTGATGTACCTCGGCAAGATCGTCGAACTCGGCACCGACGAGGAGATCTACGAACGACCGTCCCACCCGTACACCCAGGCGCTGCTGTCCGCGGTGCCGGTGGCGGACCCGGCCGTGCGCGGCCGCCGCCAGGTGATCCGGCTGACCGGCGACGTGCCGAGCCCCCTGGATCCCCCGTCCGGGTGCCGGTTCCGCACGCGGTGCTGGAAGGCCGAGGACCGGTGCGCGACGGAGGTGCCGGAACTCGTCCCCAGGACCGACGGCCACTTGTCAGCTTGTCACTTCGCCGAGCAGAAGTCGGTTGTTCCCTAACGTACGTTTGGCCGTTGTTTACGCATTGTCCGATCTATACGGTGCAGGAACCGCTTTCCGCGAGGAGGAGAAACGTGAAGAGACCCAGGCTTCTGGCCGCGGTGCTGACCGTGCCGCTGTTCGGCGCGGTTTCCGCCATCGCGGTTCCGGCCGCGTCGGCGCAGCCCGCGCTGTCCGGCCCGGCGACCGAGTTCACCGTGCTCGCCAAGGACGTCCAGAGCATCGGCAGCGCCCAGCAGGCGATCAAGGCCGCGGGCGGCACGGTACTGGAGACCAACACCGCGGTCGGCCTGATCAGGGCGAGCGCGCCGGCCACGGGCTTCAGCGAACGCGTGTCCACGAACCGCGCGGTGTTCGGTGCGGCCAAGGCCCAGTCCATCGGCTCGGTGCCGAAGACGGGCAAGCGCGCCAAGGGCGACGCCGGTGTCGAGAAGGAAGGCCGCGGCGCCGCCGCTTCGCCGAAGAAGGCGGCCGCCGTGGGGATGGACCCGCTGGACGACCAGCTCTGGGGCCTCAAGTCCGTCCGCTCGGACCTCTCGCGCACCAAGCAGCCGGGCAGCAAGCAGGTCAAGGTCGGCGTCATCGACACCGGCATCGACGGCACGCACCCGGACATCGCGCCGAACTTCGACCTGGCCGACTCGCGCAACTTCACCCGCGACATCCCGACCGACGTCAACGGCGCCGAGGTGGACGGCCCCTGCGAGTTCCGCGGCTGCGTCGACCCGGCCAACCACGACGACGGCGGCCACGGCACGCACGTCGCCGGCACCATCGCCGCCGCGGCCAACGGCTTCGGTGTCTCCGGTGTCGCGCCGAACGTGACGCTGGTGAACATCCGCGCCGGCCAGGACTCGGGCTACTTCTTCCTGCAGCCGACCGTCGACGCGCTCACCTACGCCGGCGACGCGGGCATCGACGTCGTCAACATGTCCTTCTACACCGACCCGTGGCTGTACAACTGCACGGCGAACCCGGCGGATTCCCCCGCCGAGCAGGCCGAGCAGCGCACGATCATCGAGGCCACCCAGCGCGCGCTGAACTACGCGCACCGCAAGGGCGTCACGCTGCTGGTCGCGCTGGGCAACCAGCACACCGACCTCGGCAAGCCGCTGCCGGACACCACGAGCCCCGACTACCCGGCGAACAGCACGCACCCGCGCACGGTGGACAACTCGACCTGCCTCAACCTGCCGGTCGAGGGCAACCACACGATCGCCGTCGGCTCGTTCGGGCCGTCGCAGAAGAAGGCGGACTACTCGAACTACGGCCTCGAGCAGATCTCGGTTTCGGGCCCGGGCGGCTACTTCCGCGACTACTTCGGCACGCCGTGGTACCGCACGGTCCAGAACGAAATCCTTTCGACGTACCCGAAGAACGTGGGTGTCGCGGAGGGCAACATCGACGCGGACGGCAACATCACGGAAGCGGGCCTGGCCGCGGGCGTCCAGAAGGCCACCGCCGCGGACGGCCGCGTCGGTTACTACCAGTGGCTGCAGGGCACGTCGATGGCCACGCCGCACGCGACCGGCGTCGCGGCGCTGATCATCTCGCAGTACGGCAAGAAGTCGCACGGCGAGTTCGGCATGGACCCGGACAAGGTCCAGCGCGTCCTGGAGGGCACGGCGGCGAAGATCGCCTGCCCGGTGCCGCGCACGGTGGACTACCTGAAGGAGGGCCGCCCGGCCGAATTCACGGCCACCTGCGAAGGTGACCCGTCGTTCAACGGCTTCTACGGCCACGGCGCGGTCGACGCCTACTCGGCGGTGACCCACGGTTCGCAGTACCTGAAGTAGCGAACGTTCGAAGCGCAGCGCCCCGGACAGGCAACCTGTCCGGGGCGTTGCGCGTGTAAAGCGGGACTGGGAGGGGGGCCCGTTGACGGTTCGCGAGCCGGCGCTGCCGGTCGACCCGAGATTGCCCGGCGAGCCGACGGTGCTCGAGGTGGGCTGGGCGCGGCTGTGGCTGGGCAAGCGCGGGGTACGGGTGTGGCTGCCGACCCGGCTGCTCGCGCTGCGCCTCGGCGCCCGGGCCATGGGTGGCCGGGGAACACCGTCGTACGCGATCGTCTTCGCGGCGCTGTGGTCGTTCAGCGCGCCGTTTTTCCTCGAGGCGGACCTGCCGGGCAAAGCCGCTGGTCTCGCCCTGGTCGTCACCGCGTTCCAAGTGGTGCGCTGGCGCCGGACGCAAAGCCGTGAACAGCTCGCCGAGCGCTTGACCGGCGCCGGGGCCCCGCTCCCGCTTCGCGTGGCGGTGAAGCAGGTCGGCTGGTGGTACCTGAGCTCGACCGCCCTCACGTTCGGCGGCGGGGCGGCGCTGTGCGCGGCGTCGTTCCTGAGCCGGCCGCACTTCACCTGGAAGCACTGGTACCCGCCGTCCGTCGAGATCGGCGTGCACACGTTCGCGCTGGCGGTCGGCGCCGGCGCGACCGCACTGGTGCTCGGCCGGGCGCTCCGCGCACCGGTGCTCGCGGAGGACGAGGCGTCGCGCGCGGTCGACCAGGTGCTGCGCGCCGAGGACGTCTACCGGTTCGCCCCGTGCGCCGGGTACGCCGTGCTGGCGCTGCCGGTCTTCGTCGTCGACTGGGCGGCCCCGGGCCCGCTGGGGTGGTCCGCGCTGGCGTACCTGGTCACGGCCGTCGTCCTGCAGCTGCTGGGGTGGGCGGTGGTCCGCCACCGGTACCGCCGGCTGCCGCCCGGCTTCTATGGCCGGTAAACCGTTCCGGGCTTTCGAGCGTGTACGGCCGGACAGGGGAGGGTCCATGGGGGAACAGGTACCGAGCCGGGCCGAGTTCGTGCAGGCGGCGGTCTGGCTGGGGCGGCGCGGGGTGCGGGTGGGCATTCCGTCGCGGTTGCTCGCCACGCGGCTGGGCGTCCGCGGCAATGCGCGCCCCCTGTGGGGCCGGCAGGTGGTGATCGCGGGCGCCTTCGGCTACCAGTGCCTGCTGTACCTGCCCGGCGTCCGCGGCGTGGAGATGACCGAGAGCAAGAGCCTGCTCGCCCTCGGTGCGGTCGTGAGCGCGGTGATCGTGACCGGAGTGCTCCGCCGCCCGGTGCTCCCGGACGGCGGCTACGGCATCCCGCTGCCCGCCCAGGCCGTGGCGGGCTGGTCACCGGAGGACGCCCGATGATCGCGTCGACCGAGGTGACCGAGGCGGAGCGGTCGGCGGCCGGCCGCTGGCTGGTCAAGCTGGGTGTCGAGGTGCCGACGCTGACCGAACTGCTGGCCCTGCGGCTCGGCCTCCGCGCCGGCGCCCGGCCGCCCGGGTCGTGGCGGTGGATCGGCGTGGGCGTGCTGGGGTACGCGGCCGCCGCGATCGGGTTCGCCGGCCTGGAACTGCTGCCTGGTGTCCGCGGCGGAGAACCGATGGGCAGTTCGTACGTCTTCTTCCTCATCATCGCCCAGCACCTCGGCTACTGGCTTCCGGCGCGCATCCGCGACCGCCGGGCGCTGGCGCGGTTCGGGACGCTCGCCGGCCCGCCGCGGACCGAGGTGATCGGCTGGTTCCTCGCCGCGCCGCTGGTCACCTTCGGTGGCGGCGCGGTGCTCGCCGTGACGATCTTCGCCACGACACCGTTCCGCACGTACGCCTGGAGCTGGCTGCTCCTGCTGGCACTCGGCGCGGCGGTCACGGCCGCGATGGCGACCGACGTCTTCCGGCGTCCCGTCATCGCCGAGGACGCGACGTCCCGGGCCGTGGACACCGCACTGAGGCTGCACGACCTGCTCATGGCGATGCCCGGGATCTACGCCGTTCCGGTGCTGGTCGACCTGCTGTTCGGCCACGCCGGGCCGCCGGAGTACACGCCGTGGCTCGCCGGCTACGCCGTTCTCGCGGTGGCGACGCAGATCGTCGTGGGTGTCGCGCAGTGGCGGCGGCTGCGGGCCGTGCTCAGCGGTTCGACGCCTTCTTGACGAACTTCGCCAGGTCCTTCGACTGCTGCACCCGGGTCGGCTCGTGGATGTACATCATGTGGCCCGCCGGGTAGTACGCGGTGTCGATGTTCTCGCGCAGCTCCTCCGGGATCTGCAGGTGGGCCAGCACGTGCTCGGCCGCGTAGTACGCCGTCGCGCCGTCGTAGTGGCCGAACGCCACGTGCACCTTCAGGTGCGGGTTGGCGCGCATCGCCGCGCTCAGCGAGTCCACCACCGACACCGAACGGCCCTCGAAGTCCGAGTACGACCAGGCCTTGAAGGTGTCCTCGTGGATCAGCTCGTACGGCAGGTCGTTGGCGTACCCGAGCTCCGCCCGCACGTAGTGGTTGAACGCCGCCGCGTAGGCGCCGATCACGCGGGAGATCGACGGGTCGTCGCTCATGTGCTCGCGGCCGCCGTCCGGCTCCCACGTCGTGAACCGGCCGTCCATCCGGCCGACCACCAGGCCGCGGTCGCGCAGCAGCTCCGTGAAGAACCGGACGTGCTCGATCCGCAGGTTCACCCGGTCCACATAGGACTCGGTGAGCCCGGTCAGCGACGCCAGCGTGGCCACCGCGTCCGTCCTGTCCTGAGTGGACAGCCGGGCGCCGCGGGCCAGCGCCCACGGCAGGTCCTTCGCCGCGAAGTCCTCGGCGTCGGCGAGGACGTCGTCGAGCGGGCGCTCGCCGTGCAGGCCGTGGTAGTGCGCGATCGCCGCGTACGTCGGCACGTACAGCGAGTACGGGAGGTCGTTGCCCTCCGTGAACTGCAGCGTGCCCAGGTCGAGCACCGACGAGATGAGCAGTAGGCCGTTCAGGTAGAGCCCGTGCCGGTCCTGCAGGTGCGCGGCCAGCCCGGCGGCGCGCAGCGTGCCGTACGACTCGCCGGCCAGGAACTTCGGCGACAGCCAGCGCTCGTGGCGCGACACCCACAGCCGGATGACCTCGCCGACCGACTCGATGTCGCCCTTGAAGCCGTGGAAATCCTTCGTCTCGCCGCCGTCGGACGCGCGCGAGTACCCGGTCGACACCGGGTCGATGAACACGAGGTCGCTGTGCACCAGCAGTGTCTCGGGGTTGTCGGCCAGCCCGTACGGCGGCGGCACCAGGTCGTCGACGTCGCCGGAGAGCACCCGGCGCGGCCCGAGCAGGCCCATGTGCAGCCAGATGCTCGACGAGCCGGGCCCGCCGTTGAAGGCGAACGTCACCGGCCGCGACCCCGGGTCGGCGTCGTCGAGGGTGTAGGAGGTGATGAACACCTCGGCCTTCGCCTTGAAGCCCTCGGACTTGCCGTCCTTGACGATCTCCTTGCGGAGGACGATCCGTCCCGCTTTCGCCGTGTACGCGAGCTTCTTCCGCTTCACGGTCAGCGTGTGCTGGGTCGTGACGACGTCGTCGGTCGGCTCGGCCGCGACTTCGGCCGTCTCCGCGGCCTTCGGCTCGGGAGCCTCTTCGGGAGTGCTGTCCGCCATGGACCCAACTTAGCCGGGCCTGTGGCAGGGTGATCCGGTGCCCATCGAGGACTGGCCGTCGACGGTCGAGGAGGCGCTCGCCGTGCAGGACCGGCTCCGCGGCCGGGTCGAGCTCGCCGACGACTGCCCCGAGCTCCCGCCGACGGTCACCGGCGGTGGCGAGTGCTCCGCGTCTGCGGACGCGCCGGAGACCGCGGAGCCGGCGGCGCGGACGCGAGCCGGCTGCCTCGAACGGCCCGGCCCGCTCGCTTTTCACTCGTGGTCACCCGTACCGACCGCGCCGAGCCGGGTGCCCGCCGGCGCCGGCCACCGGCCGTCGTCCCCTCGGTGCTCCGGGCGGCCCGAGTCCGGCTTCAGCACGCCTGGGGCCGGCGAATCGCGCGACGAGCTTGGCGCCCACCGCTCGCGGGATCCGGAGGGAAACAAGCCGGGTCACTTCTCGGAGGGGCGCCCGAGCAGGCCCACCCGCGCCGTGACCCCGCGCTACCGCCTGCTCGAAGCCGCGCTGCGGGCCTCCCGGGCGGCGCTGCGATGAGGTCGCTGGCCGAACTGGACGCCGCCGTCGCCGGCTGCCGCGCCTGCCCGCGGCTGGTCGCCTGGCGCGAAGGCGTCGCGGGCACCAAGGCGGCGTTCCGCGGCGAGGAGTACTGGGCCCGTCCGGTGCCCGGCTTCGGGCCGCCGGACGCGTCGCTCGCCGTCGTCGGGCTGGCGCCCTCGGCGCACGGCGCGAACCGCACCGGCCGGATGTTCACCGGTGACCCTTCGGGTGATTTCCTGTTCCGCGTCCTGCACGAGGTCGGCCTCGCGTCCCAGCCGACATCCGAGCGGCCGGGCGACGGCCTCGAGCTGTACGGCACCCGGCTCGTCTCGCCCGTCCGGTGCGCGCCACCGGAGAACAAACCGACGCCGGCCGAGCGGGACACCTGCCGCCCGTGGCTGGCGGAGGAGCTGACACTGTTACGTCCGACACTGCGGGCGATCGTGGTGCTCGGCGCGTTCGGCTGGCAGGCGTTACTGCCCGTGCTGGCCGAGGCGGGCTGGCCGGTGCCGCACCCGCGGCCCGCGTTCGGCCACGGGACGGTCGTGGAGCTGGGCGACCTGCGGCTTTTCGGCTGTTATCACGTCTCGCCGCGCAATGTCCAGACACGCCGCGTGACCCACGCCATGGTGGCGGCCGTCTTCCGCGCCGCGACCTCGGTGACAGCGCCGGACTGAATCGTTACGGAAACCGCCGCGACGCTGGTCACAGCCGAATGGGGCCCCCGAGCGGGGTCGCGGCGAAGGTGTCACCATGAGGACATGGCTGCTGCGAAGTCGAAGTCGGAACCGACTCGGATCCTCGTCCTCGGTGGTGGGTACGTCGGGCTCTACACGGCGTACGGCCTCCAGAAGATGCTCCGGGCCAACGAGGCCTCCGTGACCGTCGTTGACCCGCAGCCCCACATGACCTACGCGCCGTTCCTCCCGGAGGCCGCGGCCGGCGCGATCGAGCCCCGGCACGTCGTCGTGCCGCTGCGGCGGGTGCTGAAGCGCTGCCACGTGCTGACAGCGCGCGTCACCAAGATCGAGAACGAGAAGAAGTCCGTCACGGTCGAGGCGGCCGACGGCCACATCGAGCAGCTGGGCTACGACATCCTGGTGGTCGCGCTCGGCGCCGTCGCGCGCATCCTGCCGATCCCGGGCCTGGTCGAGGAGGGCATCGCCTTCAAGACCATCGGCGAGGCGATCTACCTGCGCAACCACATCATGACCAAGCTCGACGAGGCGGCCAGCACGCTCGACCCCGAGCTGCGCAAGCGCCTGCTGACGTTCACGGTGGTCGGCGGCGGCTTCGCCGGCATCGAGGCGCTGGCCGAGCTCGAGGACATGACCCGGTTCGCGGTGGAGAACTACTACCCGAACATCAAGACCTCCGACATCCGCTGGGTGCTCGTCGAGGCGGCCGGCCGGATCCTCCCCGAGGTCCGCGAGACGCTCGGCGTGTACACGGTCGAGCAGCTGGAGAAGCGCGGCATCGAGGTCTACCTGTCGACGGCGGCGAAGTCGTTCGAGAACGGCCACGTGGTGCTGTCGGACGGCACGGAGTTCGACACGGACACGATCATCTGGACGGCGGGCGTGAAGGCCAACCCGGTGCTGGCCAACTCGGACCTCCCGCTGGACAAGCGCGGCCGCCTCGAGGCGACGGCGGCGATGCAGGTCGTCGGCCACCCCGACGTCTGGACGGCGGGCGACAACGCGGCGATCCCGGACCTCTCCCGCACGGAAGAAGACCCGACGGCCACCTGCCCGCCGAACGCCCAGCACGCGGTCCGCCAGGCCCGCCTCCTGGCGAAGAACATCATCAAGGTCCTGCGCGGCGGCAAGCCGAAGGACTACTTCCACAAGAACCTGGGCGCGGTGGCGAGCCTCGGCCTCCACAAGGGCGTCGCGGACGCGCTGAACCTGAAGATCAAGGGCTTCCCGGCGTGGCTGTTCCACCGCGCGTACCACCTCAAGGCGATGCCGACGTGGAACCGCCGCATCCGCATCCTGTTCGACTGGATCCTGGGCGGGCTGTTCCGCCGCGAGGTGATCTCGCTCGGCCAGATCAACAACCCGAAGGACGAGTTCGCGCGCGTCTCGAAGTCCTGACCCGCTTGGCGAAAGCCCCCGTGCACCGCGGTGCACGGGGGCTTTCGCGTTCCGGGACGGCCGTTCTCGGCGGTGGCACCGGGGGAACGCAGGTCCTACCATCCCGGGTGAGCGAGGGGAGGGGCGGTGAGCCGGCCGGCCGAGGCGAGGTTCCCCCAGGGCAGCTTCTTGGCGGGGCTGTCCCGGACGGCGCGAACCGCCTTGCTGGAGCTCGGAATCGCGCGGGAGTTCGGCCCCGAGAAGGTGCTCCTGCGTGAAGGAGACCTGAGCACGCACGTCTTCTTGCTGGTCGACGGCTGCGTGAAGATCACCGGGACCACTCCGGAGGGCCACCTGGCCCTGCTGGCGATCCGGGTCGGCGGCGATCTGGTCGGGGAGCTCGCGGCGATGGACGGCCAGCCCCGGGTCGCCACCGTGACCACCGCCGGCCGGGTGCGGACCCGCCTCATCTCGCAAGGCGAGTTCCGCCGCTTCCTCCTCGGTTTCTCGGACGTCGCGCTGGCGGTGACCGGCAGCGTCGGCGCGAAACTCCGGTGGGCCACCCGGCGGCGGATCGACTTCGGCAGCCGTGAAGTGCGGGTCCGGCTCGCCAGGGTGCTGCTCGAGCTCGCGACTTCGTACGGCGTCCCCGCCGGGTCCCACCTCCGGATCGGCGTCGCACTCACCCAGCCGGAGCTCGCCGCGCTGGTGGGCGCCGCCGAGCCGACCGTGCACCGCGCGCTGGCCGGGTTGCGGCGGGAGAACGTCGTGGAGACCGGCTACCGGCGGGTGTGCGTCTGCGACCGGGCCCGGCTCGAGGCCGTCGCCGACGGCTGAGTGGGCTCACGGGACCGCTGCCGCGACGATCAGGGTCAACGCGCTCGCGAAGAGCACGCACGTGCCGGCCAAGGCGGACCGCACGTGGCGGTGCTTGCGCATCGCCAAGGAGGCCAGCAGCCGGGTGAGTTCCTGGGCCTGCTCGCGCTGAGCCGCCCGGCCGGAAACGGCCGTTCCGGCGGCGATGCTGGGAAAAGCGAACTGGTTTTCGCTGGAGGGGGCCGTCGTTCGCGGGCGGATCGCCAGCAGGATGTGCAGCGAGGCGTAGGCGTAGGCCATGGCGAAGCAGATCAGGGCCCCGAAGAACACCGTTCGCGGCACCGAGCCGGACCTGGCGCTCCCCAGCAAACCGGCTTGGGTGGCCACCAGTGCGGTGATCATGGTCTGGACGGCCACCACGGTACGGGCCTTTTCGTCGGCGTGCTGGACCGCGCCCTGGAAGAACGTGATCGTGGTGAGGGTGGTGGCCAGCTGGTCCCCGCCGCGGCCGTTGCCGAGGCCGGCCGGTGTTCTCCTGCGCGTCGCGTCCATGGGTCTCCTTTCCCGGTCGGTCTCGATCGTCGCCGCCCCGGGCCGCCGGCATCCCGTCGTGCGACGGATTCGCGTCCGACAGTCCCTTCTTCCGGATGGCGAAAGCCGCTTTTCGACGTGGTGCGCGACGGCGGGGGCGGCAACGGTGGAGCGTGGGGCACGCTCGAGGAGGGGAATGGAGCTGAACCAGAAGCCGTGGCCGAAGGGCAGTTTGCTCGGCCGGATGTCCGGCCGGACCCGAACCGGTTTTCTCGAACTGGGGACCGCGGTGACCTACGGCGCGCGCCAGCAGGTCATCCGGCAGGGCGAGGAAAGCCACCACGTGCTGGTGGTCCTCGACGGGATCATGAAGGTGTTCGTGGACACGGAGTTCGGGCGTCCGGTGCTGCTGGGCCTGCGTGGCCGGGGAGATCTGCTCGGCGAGATGTCGGTGCTGGAAGGCAGGCGACGATCCGCCAACGTGACGACCTGCACCGCTGCGCACGTCAGGCTCGTCAAGAGCGCGCAGTTGAAGAACTTCCTCGACCGCAATCCGGACGCGTGGGCCGCGATGGCGGCGTCGCTCAGCTCGAGGCTGCGCTGGGCGAACAGCAGGCGCGCCGAGTTTGTCGCCTGTCCGGCACCGCTGCGGGTCGGCCGGGTGCTCGCCGACATCGCCGGCCGGCACGGCGTGCGCACGCCGGACGGCTGGGATCTCGACGTCGCGCTCACCCAGACGGAGATCGCGTCCTTGGCCGGGGTGGCACTGGCGACGTTCGAGAAGGCCCTCCAGCTGCTGCACCGGTCGGGTCTGGTCCGGCGGCGGTATCGACGGATCGTAGTCGACGATCTCGAGCGGCTGGCCCGGTTCGGGGTCCCTGACCGGCAGAACCCGTATCAATACGGGATGGGCGAAGCGGACGTGGCTCAGAGTTAGGGACCGAAGCGCAGATCGATCTTCCGGAGGAGGCCGCGTTGCCGGACCACACCGAGTTCTCGCGGGCGTTGCTGCTGGCCGTCGACATGTGGCGATACGGGGCCCGTGACGGGCGGCAGCAGGCCGAGCTGCAGCAGGCCCTGGCGGACGCGGTGTCCGACGCGGCCGGGAGTGCCGGGCTCGATCGAGCGTCGTGGGTGGTGCAGGACAGCGGTGACGGCTTCCTCGCCCACATCGGCGACGGTTCCGCCGAACCCGCGCTGGCGGGGCGGTTCGTCCGGGAGCTCGATGCCCGCCTCGGGCGGTTCAACGACGCTCGGCGTCCGGAGCAGCGGCTGCGGCTGCGGCTGGCGCTGCACCACGGTGGATCCGTGCCGGCCGCGCACGGCTACGCGTCGGACGGACCGGTCCACGTCAGCCGGCTCGTGGATGCCGAGCAGGCGCGAACGGTGCTGGGCCGACTGCCGGAGGCCAACCTGGTGCAGGTCCTTTCCCAGCCGATCTTCGACGGGTGCGTGCGCCAGTGCCTCACCGAAGTTCCCGCGGCCGAGTTCACCCGGATCCGCGTGGACCTCCCGGCGAAGAACTTCACCGCCGCCGCCTGGATCCGCGTGCCCGGCGTGCCCGCCGAGGTGGTGGCCGAGCTCGCCCGTCCCGAGTCGGTGGTGCTGGAGCTGCGACCCGATTCGCCCGTCAGCGCGGATTTCCTGGACCGGGTGGTGCGGACGTCGTTCACGGCGGCGGGGATCGCCGCGCCGGACGAGGTGACCGAGGACGGTGCGGCGCTGGTGATGGCACTGCCCGCGGGCACGCCCGGTGAGCTCGTCCTGGGCGTGTGGCTGCACCACCTGAGCGAGGCACTCGACGCGTGCGCGCCGGACGTGCGGATCGCCGTCGGGGTGGCTTTCGGGCGGGCCACCGCGGCCGCTCGCGAAGTGGCCGGCAGTGCCGCCCGGTTCCTGGCCGGCATCGACAGTCCCGTCGTGGTCGTGGTGACCGACGACGTCCACCGGCGGTTCGTCGCCGGGTCCTCGGCGCGCATGGTGCTGGCGGACAGCTACCGGCCGCTCGGCACCGGCCCCGAGTCCTGGGTGCGCGTTCCGGGCTGCTCGGTCCCGCCGAAACCCGCGCCGCCAACGGAAAAGGCGGCTTCGACGACCGCGCCCCGGATCGGCGTGGCGTGCGGGCCGGTCTCGAACTTCGAGAACGGGACCTTCCACGGACCGGTCGTCGTCGGCTCGTGGCACGACAACCGGGGGGCCGGCCGATGAGCGACAAACCCGCGGGGAAACCGCCCGCACCGCCCGCCGCGCCGGCGGCCGCCAAGGCAGCTCCGAAAGCCGGAAGCGGTCCGGAAAAGCCGGACACGCCGAAACCCGCGGCCCCGAAGCGTGACGCGGCGCAGCAAGCCGAGTCGGAAAACGAGAAAGAGCGAGGTGACGACGAAGCCAGGGGCGTGAAGGAAGCCCTTTCCCAAGGGGAACGCTACCTGTCGCCCAAGCTCGCGCAGTACGCGCCGAACGCCACTTTCACCCATTCCCACATCAGCCAGGTCCAGATCGGCGACCGGTACGAGATCTCCCTCGGCCGGGAGATCTCGCGCCGGCCCGGCCCGGTTCGCGAGGACATGCTCGAATGGGTCAGAGCCCGCTACCTGCCGGTGGATTGCCACCAGGACATGGCCGACATGCTGGAGCAACGCAATGTCATCCTGGTGCGGGGTCAGCCGGGCACCGGCCGGGTCACCACGGCGCTGCACCTGTTGGACCGGGTGGCCAGGAGCAGGGTGTTCCGGCTCCGCACCGGCGAGAACGTCAAGTCGCTCGTCACGGCCGACTTCCCGGAGAAGAACGCGGGCTACGTCGCCGAGCTGTCCCGCGGACTGGCCGGCGCGCTCACCGAGGAGAACCTCGACGAGCTCCGCGACCGGCTCAAGAAGGCCTCTTCGTTCTGTGTGCTGATCGCGCCGTCCGACCCCCGATCGGCGGAGATGTTCGGCGGCTACGCGTTCGACCACAAACCGCCGGACCCTGGCGAGCTGCTCGCGAAGCACGTCCGGCACGAGATCCGGCCGGAGGACCCACCCGGGATCGAGGGCGACCTCGCGGACCTGCAGGCGGCGTCGTGGACCGCCGAGGCCTTGGGCCCCTGCCCGCGGCCGCAGGAGTCGGTGCGGATGGCCACACTCCTCGTCCGGCACGCACGGGGTGAGATCACCCGCGAAGACGTCGAGCGAAAGGCTGCTTCGGCGGTTTCCGATCAGGTGACCGAGTGGTTCGCCGCCCTGCAGGGGCTCTCGCCGGGTGCCGAGCTCGACGAAGCGCTTCGGCTGAGCGCTTTCCGGGTGGCGCTGGCCGTGCTCAACGACTCGCCCTACAACCTCGTGGCCGAGGCGGCGGAACTGCTGGGCGGCAAGTTCGTCGCCGCGACCCGCAAGGACGACGAGTACCAGGTTCCCCTGTTCGCCGACGACCCGGAAAGCAGATTGCCGGCGCTGCGCGCGAAGATCGTCGACGGCTTCGCGACGTTCGGCCGGGAAGCGGTGCCCATGCCGCTGATGAGCTTCCACGATCCGCGGTACCCGACGGCGATCCTGGACCACGTCTGGCAGTACCACTACCGGATGCGCGACCCGATCAACGCGTGGCTGACGAAGCTGACCGAGGACGAGCGGCCGATGATGTGGGTCCGCGCGGCGCAGGCGATGGGCTACCTCTGCCGCCGCGACTTCGTCTACGTCTACACCAAGATGATCCGGCCGCGCGCCGTCGACGGCGCGCGCGGGTGGCTGCTGGGCAACCGCCGCCTGTCGCCGGCGATCGCGCTCGACCAGGCCGCCCAGGACGACGACCTCCGTCCGGCCATCATCGAACGGCTGGAAGATTGGCGGCGATCGAGTTCCCGGCCGCTGCGCTGGACCGCCGCGGCGACGTACGGCTTCGCGCTGGGCCGCCTTCGCGTGGACGAAACACTGGAGGAGCTCAGGGTGCTCGGCACCCCGTCCGAGAGCCGCGAACCGCTGGACGAAGGCGACGACTGGGACGTCGTCTGGATCGCCGGGTACAGCGTGGCGAAGCTGCTGGCCTTCGGCCGGGTGACCGAGGTGCTCGACTGTCTCCGGCGGTGGCTCGACAGCGATCGGAGCAGTCTCCGTCGGCTCGCCCTGCGAAGCCTTCGGCACCTGACGGACTTCTACGGTTTCGAGCTCGACCGCCTCGAAATGGCGGCGGCGGACCGGCCCGCCTTGCCTGCCGGTGCGGAGCAGTGGCCGTTGCTGCTGACCCTGCATTCGCAGGATCCGGGGCTCACCGAGCCGATCTGCGGCTTGCTGCGGCGGTCGCTGCGCAACCGCGAGGGCGACGCGCTGGCCCGGCACTTCCTCGCCCGGTGGATCCGCTGTGCGGAGCACGACCCGGCGCTGCTCGACGTCCTGGCCGGGTTCATGGTCCGGCTCGTCGAGAAGGAGGGCGACGAGCAGCGGCTCCTCTACCTGATCGGGCGGCTGACGAAAGACTGGGCCGATCCGCTCGAGCCCGATGTGGCGGAAAGGCTGACCGCGTCGATTCGTGCCCGGACCGAAATGAGGGTGGTCGTATGACCGAGGAAAAGGTCTCCGGAGAAGCCGAGCCGAAGGAAGAGGAGGCCGAGCAGCAGAAAAAGCCCGAGCCGTCCGTGCCGGACTCGGAGGGCGACCGGCCCGCGGTCCGGACGCTCGACGGCTCCGCCTACCAGCCCATCGTGGGCGACGACCGGGTCGGGCGCCTGGGCTTCGTGCGGAACCGGGCGCCGATGCGGCCGTGGGTCGCCCGGGTTTTCGTCCAGGGCAACGGCCGGATGGTCACCTTCGGCCGGCACCAGCAGCCCACCGCGGGCGAGCTCCTGTGGGGCGGCTTCCGTTCGGTCTTCGAGGTCGACCTTTCGCTGCAGCAGCTGTCGCTGGAGATCGCGCTGCCGAGCATGGGCGACGCCTTCGTCTTCCGCGCGGAAGTGGACGTCCAGTGGCGGGTGAAGAAGCCCGAAGTGGTCGTCGCCGAGGGGATCAGGGACATCCGGCCCGTCCTCGTCCCGCCGTTGCTGGCGGGCTTGCGGGAGGCGAGCCGGGCGCTGATGGCGGCGGACGTGCAGACCGCGGAGAAGGCGGTCAACGCGCAGTTCTCCGAGAACTGGCTGCTGGCGGACCACGGGCTGTGGACGAACGTGCTGGTGCGGCTGCGGATGGACGAGCAGAAGGAGCGCAACGTCCGGTTGGAGGCCGAGGTCGCGGCGTTCAAGGAACTCATCAAGGGCGGCGACCTCGACCAGTTCGCCTTGCAGCTGGCCCAGAACCCGAAGGAAGTAGAGCCGGTGGTCCGCGCACTCGTCGAGGAGCGCGACACGCACCGCCGGGAGGTCTTCGACTTCATCACCCGCCTCATCGAATCCGACGCGCTCGATCGTTGGCAGATCGACGACCAGGTCCGCATCGTGATGCAGTGGATGCAGGCCTCGATCAACCGAGTGCTGACCGGAACGGACGCGGCGCGCCAGCTCAGCTTCGAAGAGCAGTCCTCGTCTCGCGGAGGTGCGTGATGTGGCCCCTGTTCCCCGAGGCACTCCCCGGTTTGTTGCTGGTCATGACGGTGGCTTGCGTCAGCGTCCGGTTCGTGGTCCCGGTGGCCCTCAGGACATTGATCGAGCCGGCCCGCGACGCGGTGACCCTGATCGCGGCGCTGCTGGTGCTGCCGGAGTACTGGGTGAGCACAGCCCGCCGCCGCGCAGGCGAGGCCCCACCACACCTGGCGTACGTCTACGGCAACGGCGTAACCCGTTTGGCTTGGCTGGGCGACCGCGGGGTGGCGCTGGCGTTGCGCTCACTCGCGCGGACGGCGGTTCGAGTCCATCCCTTGGTGGTCGGCTTGGTGGCGGCGGTCTGGAAGCTGACGGCGTAGTCCTGTGGGGCGGCTGGGAGGCGTTCGCCTAGAGTGTGCGGTGCCCCCGTAGCCCAATCGGCAGAGGCAGTCGACTTAAAATCGATTCAGTGCGGGTTCGAGTCCCGTCGGGGGCATTACCTCGTCTGCACGTTCGCTGTCTTCGCGGTCTAGTGCGGGTCGCCCATGGCTTGGCGCAGGACGGCGGCCTGGCGGCGTTCGATGTTCGCCACGGTCCGCTTCAGCCGATCTCCGTCAGCCAGGGCTGCGCGAGGGAGGTCGCCGAAGACCCGCTCGGCGAAATAGTCACCGGGGGCGTTCCCCCAGGGAGGGCGGGGCATGCGCCATGACCGGCATCGGCGGTGGTCAGTACTGCTGGTGCCGCGGCGCGATCTCTCTCGCTGTCAGCAGCTGGTCGTGGGCAGCCACCAGGGCCAGCGCCCGCTTCGGGTCCGAGAGGCTCGTGCTGTAGCAGCTGCGGAGGAATTGTTCGGCCAGTGCGACGTTCCACTCCCAACGGTGACCGGGGTCGCCGGCGTGGATCAGGATCTGCTCGTGGTGCTCGATCATCCACTCGAGGGCGGCGAACACACTGTCGTTATGGGGGTCGGGACCGGCCTGCAGGGGAACCAGGTCGCCCAGTGAGCTCGCCAGCCGGCGCCACGCGTCGAAGTTGTCCCACCGGTACCACTTCTCCTTGGGATCGACGCAACGGAGAACGAGATCCACGGAGAGCCTAGCCACGTCGGCCGCCCAGTGGTGGGAGCCGAACTCGGCCAAGTCGATGATCATCGGCCGCGAGTGGTCGTCGGTCGACACGAGGATGTTTCGACCGTGCAGATCACCGTGTGCTTCCACCAGCTCGAGCTGAGCCGGGACGTCTTTCAGAAGCAGGTCGCCGATCTGGGCGTTGCGGACGAAGCCGCGAACGATGTTGACCAGCTCATGGCTGTCCGGGAGCGACGAGGAAACCTGGCCGAGTGAATGCCGGATCCACTCGATCGCGTGCTTCACCTTGTTCCGCCTGAACGCGGGAAGCTGCAGCCTGGTCATGGGGTGTGCGGACGTGTCGTCCGGCGTGATGCGCTGCCGGTAGCCTGCGATGAGGCCGCGGTCCAGGAAGAGCTGGTTCATCAAGGGGGGAACTGCCTCGGGTGAGGATGAATGCAGCCATTCCTGAAATGACGTGACGCCTTCGGCGAAGACCAGGGCGATGGCCGACCAGCCGTTTCTGGACGCGGGCTGGTTCGACTGGACGTAAGGAACGGCGAACATCGGGCCGTACAGACCGAACGCACGCCTGGCGTTTTCCAGTTCCCGGGCGAGCGCCGCCTTGTCCTTGCTGAGCTTGAACAGGTAGGTCCGTTGCGATCCGCGCGCCCGTTCCAGGCCGACGCGGAGCACGTGCGCGCCGGAGGCTCCGCCTGGAACGTACGACAGTCTGGCCGTGGCGGCCTGTTCGTCGTCGCTGGACAATACGTCGGCGATCAGCAGACGCAACGTGGCACCGGACGGATTGGTGTCGTCGAGCACCATTTCGATGCCCGGATCGTTGTCATCGTAACGAAGTTCCGGACCGGCTGCGACCAGACCGCGTTCGCAAAGCAGCTTGTGGATTTCATTTACCAGGTTGCGCGGACCGCCGTAGTTGGAGTCGACCAGCATGTCGCCGCGCAGTAGAACGATGTCGGCGCCGGAGTCCCGTGCCCTCTTGCGGAGTTCCACCTTTCGGGTGATGACCGCCACGACTGTTTGCCGATCACGTCTTTTTGCCTTCTCGATTATCTCAAGACCCCGGGCGTCCTGCACCTTGTCCTTCGTGCCTTCGGCCTGTGGTAGCGGGAACAGCAAGTCGGCGACGACAACGTGATAGGGCTGAGCGCCGTGGCCGATGCGGTCGAACGCCTCGTCGGGGTCCATGATGAAATCGATCCTCGCTGCGCACTTGAGGTCCTCGAAGTATTCCTCGATGCGACGCTGCAGGGGCCGGTAGTTCTGTTCCTCGTCATCGACGAAGGCGATTCTCACGACAGTAGGTGAATCAGGCACCTGCAGAACCCTCCCAGGTTTCGTCCGACCATCGGCGCAGGCGAAGCTCTATCTCGAAACTCCAC
The DNA here is from genome assembly GCF_053600695.1 of Amycolatopsis sp. NPDC005003. Classification (NCBI taxonomy): domain Bacteria; kingdom Bacillati; phylum Actinomycetota; class Actinomycetes; order Pseudonocardiales; family Pseudonocardiaceae; genus Amycolatopsis; species Amycolatopsis sp. NPDC005003. The sequence goes on from NZ_JBSGAI010000003.1 coordinate 262,390, forward strand.
TCTCCGGTGGGCGCGGCCTCGACCAGGCTGCCGCCGAAGTCGGCCAGTTTTCGTCGTGCGGTGGCGATTCCCCGGCCGGGTACCTCGGTGGGCACGGTCCCGGTGTTGCGGAAGAACACGCGCACAATTTTGTCGTCGACCGTGACCGAAATCTCCAGGCCGACGACCTCGTTCTCCTGCCCTGGTGCGCGATGTTTCCTGGTGACCGTGTTCCGGATGAGCTGGTTGATGGTGTTCTCGAGGAGTTCTTCGTGGCAGAACACCTCGATCTCAGGGATGTCCCCGGGGCCCAGAGTGATGTGCACGGGGTTCCGGGCATTCTCTGACTTCTGTATGCATGCTGTGAGTGAACTGCCCAGCTCGGTTGGACAGGCATTCAAGAAGTGGGCGAACCGAGCCAGTTCCAGCTCGGTGCCGCCGGCCTCGAGGATGGTCTCGTGCAGAAGCTGGAGACTTCTCGCCAGCTCATCGCGGTTGCGGGCCTGTTCTGGTTGGTCCCCCGCCTCCTGTAGTACCCGGAACTGTCCTTCGAGCCGGTTCACATAGCGAACCCACTCGGCGGACGAGAGCTCGGTGAGGATTTCGCGTTCGGTGGTGTCGAAGTGCTCCTCGGCGAAGGCGCCGTTCAAAGGTTCCGCCAGGGAGGGGAGGAACGGCAGGAGATAGTCGGCCAGGAACGTGACGACCGTGCTCCAGTTGCGCCGCACCGTGGTCCATCCCGCGGCATCGAGTCCTCCCTGGTAGCGGACGTTGTCCATGTGCAGGCGCAACTGCAGGATCGCCGACTCGGCGTCGATGTGGTCAGTGAGCCGGTGCAGGTACTGGTCGCGAAGGGCTCGCCACGCGTTGCGGGCGTCACCCTGCGTTTCTCCCATTAGCCGGATGTTCATCCGGTAGTTCAGCTTGGTCAGCTGCCACGCGAGTTCCTCACGCACGCCCGGGATGCGAAACGGCGTCTTCTTCAACGCCTCCCGACACAGGGCGATCTGGTCGCGGAACTCGCTCGGTTCCACCGGCGTGTCGCCCCGTCTGCGCTCGGCGATCCGGTGCAGCTGGTAGAGCAGATGCAGGGTAAGCAGCGAGTTGCCGCTGAACGACTCCCAGAGCTTGGGCAGTTCGCGCACCAGGACCTCCGGAGCGGCCGCGACGAGCACGATGACGGCCTGGAGGCGCAGACGCCGCCTGGTCTCCTTCTCGAGCGCCACGGCCAGAGCGAGTTTAGCGACGGCTTTACGGCAGTTGGCGAACCGCAGCGGCGGAAGCTTCAGCCACTGGCGTTCGGCGGCGAGGATGTTGATCGCGGCATGTCGAGCGGTCCGAGTGCCGTGGGCTGCGAGATCGATGAACTCGTCGGCGACGAGCTGCCTGATGGCGGTGTCCCGCATAGCAGCAAGCAGGCGGATTCTCAGGCGGATGTAGGCGGCGACGTTTTCGGTGCGCGCGCCGAATGCGTCGAACGGGCTGTTGGCGACCTCGGCCCTGCTCCGGACGCGCAGGGTGTCTCCCAGCTTCTCCAAGTGCCGTTCGATGACTCGCGGCAGGCCGCGGTGGGTGTCCGCTTCCCATTGCCTGGCCAGCGCGCAGAGCGGGCATTTGTTCAAGGGCATCGCCGAGAGGCCGACGGCGGTCACGAACTGGACCCGGGTGGGCACCGAGACGATGGTGGGGCCTTCGCCCGACAGCCGGGTGCCTTGGACCGCTTGAATCATGGTGAGCGCTCGCTCGTCGTGTTCCTGCAGCTGGCAGAGCAAGACCAGACCGAAGACCCGACCCGCCCCCGCCTCGGCGGCCAGCCGGATGAGCTGGGTGATCGTGACGGCCTCGATCGACCCCCAGTCGAGCACCACGACATCGGATTCCGGCGGGATGTCATCCAGCCCTTCCGGGAAGGCCCAGCGGGAGCCAAGGACCGCGCGACGGACCGGCACGGTGGACACGGTCACGCCGGGCAGGGCCCGTCGCAGCTCGGTGGAGACCAGGCGCGCCAGTCTTCCGGCGTACTCCTCGGCGTGGTCGGGGTGGCAGATGACCAGCGAGGTCATCTGGGCAGACCAGGCGACCACTTCGGCCACGAGTCGGTCGACGATCTGCGTGCGCAGCGGGCTGCCGTCGGCGATGAGCCTGCCGACGTCGAAGTTGACCGTGAAGTGGCGGTGCGCGGCTCGGCCCGTGTGTCCGAGACTCAGCGAGCGCTCAACGGCCGAGCAGGCCGTCAGGAACTCGCCTGGGTCCCACGGATACCGGCGTTCGACACGGCGCCGGGGGACGACCGACCGCAGGACCGGGTCGACGTCCACCGGCGTGGCGCCGTGGCTGATAGAGGTGGACACCGCGACCTGGGCGAGGCTCACGACGGGCACCGAGCTGTCGAGAACGGTGATGTCGCCACCGTGCCCGCGGGCGTCGAAGGCGGTGAGGACGAGGATCGGGACCGCTCGCCAGTTGAGGACTTCGGCCAGGGCCCGCTTGGCGTTGTTTTCGGTGAGGATGAGGTCGGTGCACACAACGATGGGTGTGTCGTCCTTCAGCCGCTCGAGCTCTTCCGAGCTGCTGTCGAACTCGTCGATGATCACGTCGGCGTTGGCTTTGACGCCCGCGCATCGGGCCACCGCGTCAACCCATTCCATGGTGGCGGTGGCCACCCGGAGGACCTGCGTCTCGGGAGCGAGCTTGGTCCCGTGTGCCATCATCTGGCCCGCGATGAGGAAAGCCGCCGTCGTCGTGCCGACCGCCTCGCGCAGCACGGTGTCGACGTCGATCCACTTGTTGGTAAGCTTGAGGGTTGGCCCGCGGAAAAGCCCGTTGTGTACTCCCGGACCGGCCTCTGCCAATACGCGGTGAAGCCGGTCGGTCACCTGGTCCTGAAGCATTCTCAGCACCGTGTTCACGGTTTCCGGGTCGCAGTCCGATGGAGACCCGCCGCACCAGCGGCCGCGGCCGGGCTGGTCGATCAGCAGATAACGACCGTGGCGCACTTGAGCTACCGCGACATCGATTGACTTGCGATCGAACCCGGCGAGTACCACCACGACCGGTGAATCGTCGCCGGCCTCGGCGCCGAGGCCGGCGACGTTGGTCAGAACACGTACCAGCCCGTCGGGCGACAGCGGACGAGTGAAACTCGCTTCGACGGTGAGGATCAGGCCTATGCCGCTTGCGACAAGTCTGCTGCCTTCGGTGCGCATCGCTTCATCGAAGCGAGCCTCCGACGGCACTCGCAACCACTTGAGAACGAGTGACTCAAGGCGCAAGATCATTCTCCGCCAGGAAGTCGGTTAAGAGAGCCTGCTCGCTCTTCATCGTATTCTGCATTGCCGTCGGATTCGCCGATTGTCGACGCCGGTAATCGGGACGGCACGGCACCTGAACAGAAGCCCATGCCTTACCGCATCACCCTCACTTGATCGACAGTACCGCCAATTGGTCGGTCGACTCTGCGCCGTTTGGGTTGCCCGAGCTCCAGCCGACGATGGAAAGCGAAGTTCCGCAAAGGTAGCCGGTGATCCCGACGCGCGGATAGTCGATGATCCTCTCCGGGAGTGCGTCGAGCGGGAACCAGGTGACCGCGTCGCATTTCTCCGGTTCGAGGTTGGTCGGCTCACCGTGCCAGGCGTTCACCGCGAAGAAGAAGCCCAATCGGGGTTCTGGCCCCGAGCCCCGCACGTGAACCGAGTGGACGAGGGTGAGGTCTGACGTGTTGAGGCGCAGGCCGACCTCCTCCGCCGCCTCGCGAGCTGCTGCGTCGACAAGCGACTCGCCTGGCTCGAGGTGTCCGGACGGCAGGTGCCACATCCCGTCTCCGTACCCCCCTTTTCGCCGGGTGAGCAAGAGCTGTCCGTCAAGAATGAAGAGGAGGTGGACGTCGACGATGGTGCGCGCTCGGCTGGGCATCTCAGGATCCATGCTGTGGTACGGGCGTGCGGTTCTGGGGCAGCTCGGCGTGCGCTCGAACCAACCTGGCCGGTTTGCGCTCGAACTGCAGCTGGGTGAGTTCGACAAGTCTTTCGCGGAGGTATGACACCGGCGATTCGCAGAACTGGAGGTTGACCGAGAAGTTGAACTCGTCCCGTGCGCGCATGGACTCGTCGGAGCCACTCGACGTGAGGTCGACCGCGGTGTAGGCCAGCAGCTCCTCGCGGCGGTACTTGCCTTCTGCGACGAGCCGCTGCCAGTCGAGCGTGCCGGGATATGGGCGGTATTCGAAAACCGAAGCCCGGAAGGTGCCGCCCTCGATTTCGTCCGCCATCGTCCACAGCTCTTTGACCAGGCGCACGGTCGCATCCGTCTCTTCGCGCGTCTCACTGGGCATACCGAGGATGAAGTAGCCCTTCACGTTGATCCCGTGCCGCAGCAACCTCCGAACGGTGTCCTTTGTCATCTCACGCGTGATCCGCTTGTCGATCCTGCTCAGCATCCGGTCGCTCCCCGACTCGATGCCGAGAGCGACTTCACGAAGTCCGTTGGTGGCAAGGAGTTCGAGGGTCTCGTCAGACTCGCGGTGCAGCACGTTGATGCGGCCGGTGGCGTCCCAGCTGAGGTCCTTGCCGATGTTCTCCGCGCGGAACGCACTCATCATCGTCTTGATCACCCGATGTGCGCCCAGAAACAGGTCGTCGACGAACCGGAACACGGTGACGCCGAGTTCTTCGCGCAACGTGAACATTTCACCGATGATGTTGTCGGGGTGGCGCGTCCGGATCGTCACGTCCGGATTCGCGCTTACCGCGGCGCCGCAGAAGGAGCAGTCGTAGGGACAGCCGCGAGCGCCCACCATCGCCGCCTCCAGGCGGCCTTCGGGCGTCCAGAACGGGTCCTGCGGCAGGTAGGTGCGGTTCACGAACGGCATCGCGTTGATGTCCGGCGCCAGGTGCTGGTGACCCTTTTCCGCGTTGTTGACCCGGATTCGACCTGTTGCCGCATCGCGCCACATCACACCGGGTAGCTTCGTACGGTTGCCGAGGTCGTAGAGCAACTCCGTCACGCGTGTTTCGGCTTCGCCGATGATGAGGGCCTCGCAACGCGCCATCCGCTGATCGAGCAGGATGTCGCTGGGCAGTGCACGTGCGTGGTGGCCACCCAGGACGAGACTGATCCGCGGGTCGAGCTGCTCGGCGATTCCGGCACTGAGCTCGTATGTCGGGGCGAGCAGGTTCAGACCTGCCCAGCGCGGTTCGGCATCGTTGACGATCTTCGCTGCGGCCGAGATACCCAGGCCATATGCTTCGGCGTCGAGTACACCTACGTTGAATCCCTGTGCCGCCGCGAAAGTAGCGATGTAGGCCATGCCCAGGACAGGCAAGGTGAAGTCGTTGGCCCGGGGACGCTCCGTGTAGTCCCGGAGCGGCGCGTTGACGAAGAGGCAGTCGAGTGGCCGAGTGGTGTCGGCACCCACGATGAGTGGGTCGATCACGAGGTACCGCCTAGCGCGAGAGTGAGAGCGGTGAGGCAAGACAGATGTCCTGCCGCGATGTGTTGCCAGTGACGAGCGAAAGCCTGCTCACTGTCCGGCCACGGCATACCCGGGGCCAGCCGGCGGGCCCAGGTGCGAACGGCCAGGTCGCCATGTGCGTAGTGGGAGAAATCGTTGGTGATGTCAGTTATGACTGCGGCCGCTGTCCACGGACCGACTCGCGGGATGGAAAGCAGTGCGGTCGACAGCTCGTCAGGTGACAGACCAGTCCACTCTTCTTGATGATTCAGCATGGCCTCGGCGGCGATGCGCAGTGCGTCCCGCTTGAAGGAGAGCCCCAGCCGGCTGTACTCGCTGTCCGGCAGGTTTCGCAGCACTTCGGGAGCGGGAAAGAAGAACAAGGGACCGTTCACGGTGTCCACTCGCTCACCGTGCTCGGCGCAGAGCAGGCGGTACAGCTTCTTTGCCTGGCCGGCCCTGATCACCTGTCTGATCAAGCCGGTCGCGAGGGCATCCCAGAGGTCGGGGTTGCGAACCCGGAAGAAGGGGCCGCGAGCGGCCAGTGCTTCGGTCAGTTCGTTGGTCACCGGCAGCGTCCTCGGGTCGAAGACGTCCTGGATCGGCGGATCGTCGTCCCCGGACAGCCGAAGCATACTGAGGTCGCCGTTCCCGAGGTCCTCAATCAGCCACCGTGTCGCGCTCTTTTTGCGAAGTACTCGCCGCGCGGTCCCGTCCTCGATCTTCCAGCCCGGGTGATCGCCGAACAGAGCGCACGTCGAGTCCCCCCTTGACCTGGTCAGAGGCACAGTTCGGCCGATCGGGCGGTTCATCGGCGGAAGTGTAGCCAGCGGTGTGGACCAACCCTCATTCGCCCGGTTCTTGCGGTTGCCCGGGCCGGGTGCTCCCGCTCAAGGCTTGCATGCGAGCCACGACACGCGCGGCCTCCACTGTGGACCACCTCTCCAAGATGTTCGCTGCCTGGCGGTACTCTTCGAGAGCAACACCCCAGTCGTTCGAGCGTTCGGCCATGGCGCCGAGCGCCTGGTGAGCTTCGGCCTGGGCGAGGCGTGCCTGCAGGCGGATCGCTCGTTCCAAAGAACTGCGCACTTGGGCGACGGCTCTCGAGTGCTGCCCGAGATCCTGGTAGGCCTGGCCGAGCAGCACCCCGAGCGGCGCATGGTCGTAGTCGTCAGCGTCGGGCATCGTCGAGAACTGCCGCTCGGCTTCTTCCAGGTACTCGACGGCGAGCGCCGGCTCGCGCTGGGTGAGCAGTGCCCGCCCGAGGTTCACGAGCGCCCTGCCCAGTCGTCGTGCATCACCTTGCGCGCGTTTCTCCTCCACGACGAGGGAGAGAATACGGACCGCCTCCGCAGGGTCGGAGCGCAGCGCGAGGAGCCCGAGTCCTTCTCGGACGTTCGTCGCCCCTCGATGGTCGCCGATGCGTTCCCTGATGCGCAGTGCGGTGGCCAGGTGCTCGTCGGCGGCCGCGAGCTCAACGGCGTCGAGCTCGGCCAAGCCGAGGCGAAAGTAGGCCCTTGCTATGGCGAAGTTGTTGCCCCAAAGGTCGGCCGCTCGTGCGCCGGTGCGGTGGATCAGCAGGTTGGCCCGCTGGTCGACGCGGAACCTCAGTGACCACATGGTGTCGCACAGCTGCCAGCTCAATTGAGGCTCGCCCGCGTCGATCGCCCGCCGGGCTTCGGCCACGATGTTCGGCAACTCTGCTTCCAGCCAAGCCAGGGCGCCCGCACGGTCGTCGAATCTCGCCCGTTCGCCACTGGCAAGCGAGAATTCGTAGGGGAGACGGCGGTGCCCGGTTCGCGCCGCCCGGTCCGCGGCTATGGCCCACCTCAGGTACCACTCAGTCATCGAAAGACTGACCAAAGTTCGCTCGCTTGGGGGAATTTCCGCCTCGGCCCGCTCCCGGGCGAACAAATGCATCAACTCCGGCAGTCGGAAGCGCTGATCACCCACCTCTTCAAGGAGATTCGCGTCCAGCAGCTCGTCGAGCAGCTCCGTGGTTTCGTCGGCCGGGCGGCCGGCCGCGGACGCCGCCGCACCCAGCGGGAACTCTGGGCGGAGGTGGAGGCCAAGCAGCCGGTAAAGGCGTGATGTTTCCGGCGTGAGGGACTGGTACGACATGTCGATCACCGTCCATACGGAGAAGTCGTTGCGGATCGAGAGTCTCGCCAGCCGGGTTCGGTTGTCCTGCAACAACGACACCTGAGTCCGTAACGTGCGGTGTGGATGGGAAAGTAGTTGCGCGGCAACCACAGTCAGCGCGAGCGGCAAACCGGCGCAGAGCCGGACGAGAGCTTCGGCGTGCACGAGCTCCGACAGCACTCTCCTGCGGCTGACGGCGGCGCCCAAGACCTGCACTCCGGTTGCTTCGTCTAGTGGTTCGAGGTGGAGGAACTCGGCGCCGTCCGCGATCAAGCCGGGCAGTTGGCGTCGGGTCGTCACCACGACCAGCCCGACTGCCGGGAGCAGTTCGCGGACCTGAGCCGCGGATGCGGCGTCGTCGAGAAGCATCGAAAGAGACTTCCGCTGCGTCACCGCTCTGAAAACGGCTTCTCGTTCCTCTTGCGCTCGCGGCGGAGACACGCCGAGATCGTGCAACAGTCGACCGAGGACTTCGCCAGGCAGCGCGTCGGCGCCGAGGTTGGCGTACAGAGCCCCGTCGGTGAACCGGTGGCTCAACTGGTGCAGCCAGTGCAGTGCCAAGGCTGTTTTTCCCATGCCTCCCGGGCCGGTGATCACCAAGAGTTGTCGATCGATGCCGTTCACTTTGCGGTCAAGTTCGGCCAGCTCGCTTTCGCGACCGGAAAAATGCCCGGGCTTCGCCGGGAGCTGGTTCGGGGTGACCGGAATCGGCACATCAGGACCGTCGGGTGCCCGGATCCAGCCGACCGTGGATGTTTCCTTGACCTCGATCCGGATCGGGCGATATGCGGCCCTCGTCAGACTGTGCTTGACGACTTCGTCGAAGAACCACGAAGACACGATCAGCGCGATGGTCGCGGGAGTGCGTTTGAGAGCCTGCCTGAGCTCTTCGGTTTCGATGAGTCGAAACGCGACGTTGACGGCCGTAGCAGTGACACCGGTCTCGTCGATGTGCACCTCGCCGGCGTGCAGTGCCACACGTAATCTTATGTTCTGTGCGGGGGGATGGCGTTCGTTGTGACTGTCGAGCGATTGAGTGAGGGAGTCCGGTAAGTCGTCCACCAGCACGCTTTTTGGGACCTCGGGGTGAACTAGGATGAGGAGTCCGTCGCCGCAGTCTTCGTGGTGGTCCCACATGGCGTTCATGTTCTCGAATGTGGTTTTCAAAACCGAGTAGAGACCCTGCCGAATGGCCAGGCGATCGCGGTCGGTCCTCGTCGGCGCGCCGAAACTTTCCACGTCCACGACGAGGATCGTCCGGTGTACCGCTCTAAGGGCCATCACACCAGGATGCCTTCGGCGCGGGTACGGGTCCATGCCTCGTGGCTCACCACGGGAACGCCGGCAGGGGTCACACCCACTTGTTCGACTGCGCGAGCCGCGCTGCGAACCCGTGATGGTCGCTACTTTGTTCGCCGTGGTGCCCCCTCTGCTCAGGCAAGCCCTCGGGTGGTGCTCTGTCATGGCCCGCTACCAGCGGGCAACTTCTGCGTAAGGTTTGTCGAGAGTCAAGCTGACCAAGCCTGTCCGTAAACAACGCACCGGTGAGGTCCTCCTCAACGAGAGGTGCGATCAATCGACCGGAGGGTGCCTGATAGGTGTACGCGGCTCGCCCGCCGCCGTCGCAGCCATCACAGTCGACACTCCCGGTCAGCCCGATGCCCGTCTAGATCGGTTGCCGGACAGAAGCAGGTGACAGCGGCCTCTGCGGCGGTCATGTTCGTCGTGCGCGGTGGCAGGTGGAGAGCACTACTGCGCTGGATATCCTCAGTTCGGCGGACGCAATCGTGCGTGCAGATGTTGTCCGAGCCTGGTCGGGGGCACCACGCAGACCATCATCACCCTGATCGGCCTCGGCTGACGGGCGTGCTGGTCCTCGAGGCGACGTACGACCTCTCGTCGATGCGCGGGAGGTCGTGACAGGTCCCGGCGCTAGCGCAAAGCAGGTTTAGTGCGGTGTCAACTTTGCCTCAAGTTGCTCTTTCCATTCATTCAGGTATTTTTCTGACACTTTTACCCCGCGCGGCTGATGCTGCTTGTCCGGGTCTTCGCGTCGTCCAAGTCGCTCGTCGATCGCGTTTTGCAGTTCCTGGTAGTATTGGTCAAAATTAGAATCAGAATCGCGCGACTGCAGCTTGCTTGGCGCGGTGAGTAGCTGCATAATGCGAATGCAGTTATCGGTTTCGTGCTCGGAGTCTGTATTTTCTGATTGCAGCAACAGGTACTTACCTTGATTTACGAGCAGTGGGATCAAAATTCCGCGAAGCCTAGGAATATCGTGCCAGTATCCTTCGATTATTGAGATTCCGACGTTGCGTCGCTGGGTTCGTCCTGTGAAGTATTCCAGTGCGTGGAAGATATTCTCTTCTTGGCGCGTCTGTGTCCTCTCGTCTCTATCTTTTGTTTGCGTCGCCAGGCGCTCATCGGCTTCTCTTTGTCGATCGAAGTAGTTGAAGGCGGCCAATACTATGCTGACCACTCCGGTGATCACGGCGGTGACAAATCCGGTAATGGCCGCGTCGGGCACCCGTGGTCTGCCGAGCAGAATGATCAGGGCTGCGACGGATCCAATAGTTGCCGTAAGTAACAAAAATATCAAGTTACGTCCACGGCGCGCCCTGGTCAAGCCTTGCTCAACCTTCGTTTCGTCCATGGTCGGAGTATCCGCCCGCTCGCCGAATGGCCAAACTTCATCGTGGGTGCTCGTCGGGAAACCAAGATCGATCTCAACCTGCAAACGGGGTCCCTGCCCCCGGCCGGCTCGCCCGAGCCTGGTCGGGTGCACCTCAGGAACCTGCCGCCGCAGCTGGAGGTGCCCGCCACAGCATCGAGCAGCCTGCTCGCGAACCAGCGGGTGCTCGTCGTGCTGGCCGACGTCCGCGACGCCGCGCAGGTCCGGTCGCTGCTGCCGGGGGCGCCCGGGTGCTTGACCGTCGTCACCAGCCGGCCCGCTGCCCGAGCCGGCGGTGGTGGAAGGGACCTGCCGCTGCCGCTGCGTGCGCTCTCCCCGGCCGAGTCCCGCGAGCTGCTGGCCCCATTCAGAACCAGCGGCGCACGGCCGCTTCGAACGCGCCGGTGTCCGGGACGCGGTCGCCCGCCCACGCGACTATTCCGTCCGGGCGGACCAGCACCGCGCCGAACCCGAGGTCCTCGCGCGCCGGGCCCGTGACGTAGCGGATATGCCGCGGCGCCACGTCTTGCAGGCGGCCGCTGAAGTCGAGCACGACGCCGCGGCCCTCCTGCAGCAGGTCGGCGAGGCGGGTTCCGTCCGCCAGCACGAACTCCGGGGCGTTGTGGCCGGCCAGGCCGTGGTCGCCGAAGTAGCGCAGTGAGGTCCCCGAAGTGCGCTCGAAGACGTACGTCGTGCCGTCGCGGGTGGCCAGGAGGTCGTGGACCAGCGACCGGACCGCCCGGGAATGCGGGTCCGGGCGCATCGTCGCCACCTGGGCCCGGGACCAGTCGAGCACCCGTGCGCCGATCGGGTGGCGTTCGGCCGTGTACGTGTCCAGGAGGCCGGTAGGGGCGGTGCCGGCCGCCGTCGCCGCGAGCTTCCAGCCCAGGTTCAGCGCGTCGCCGATGCCCAGGTTGAGGCCCTGGCCTCCCAGCGGCGAGTGGATGTGTGCCGCGTCGCCGGCCAGCAGGACGCGGCCGTGGCGGTACGTGGTCGCCTGCCTTGCGCGGTCGGTGAAAGTGGCGGCGAAGTGGACCTCCTCCAGCGTCGCCTCCGTGCCGGACACGCGGCGCAACACCGACTGGAGGTGCTCCCGGGTCGGCGGCCGGGTCCGGTCGTACGCGCCGCCGTCGAAGTCCAGGACGCCCAGGTGGCCCGGCTCGGACATCGTCACGTACATGCCCTGTGGGGTCGGGGCGAAACCCCGCCGGAGGAGAGCGGGGTCGGCGAGCGTGACCAGCGCCAGGTAGCCGGTCAGCTGCGGCTCGGTGCCCGCGAACTCGAAGCCCGCCAGCCGCCGGACCGTGCTGCGGCCGCCGTCGCAGCCGACGAGCCAGCGACCCGGGTACTCCCGCTCGCCGGCCTGGGCGACCACGCCCGAGCCGTCCTGGTCGATGCCCGTGACCGCGACGCCACGGCGGATCTCGACGCCGAGCTCGGCGGCCCGCTCGGCCAGCACCTCCGCGACCGCTTCGAGGCTGGTCATGATGCCGTCCAGCGCCGGGCTGGGCAGCCGGTACGGCAGGCGCGCGAGGTCGACGTCGGCCGGGTCGAGGGGCGTGCCGGCGAAGTGGCCGGCCGACCGCGGGGGCGCCGGTTCGTCCGGGACGGGCGGCTCGTCCACTCCGGACGCGGCCAGCAGCGGCTTCAGCATTCCCCTGCGGTAGAACGCCTCCACCGACCCACCCGACAGGCCGCGCATGCCGAGCGGGAAGCTCCGCCAGGGGGAGCGCTGCTCCGGCTCCCGTTCGAGCACCAGCACCGACCGGCCCGCGAGGCCGAGTTCGCAGGCCAGGAACAGCCCCACCGGGCCCGCTCCCACGATCACCACGTCATGCATGACAAACCGCTTTCTCGAGGTCTTCTCCGTGCCCCGAGATTGGCCGCCGTCACGCACACGGCACGCACACCGCGCTCACACGCTCAATACACGCGCCGGGTCGGCCGCGGTCACCGCCGCCTGCGCGGCCAGTTCCCAGCCTTGCGCATACGCCGCCGCGAACTCCTCCTCGCCCAGTGCGGCGCGATTCCGGCCGGTGAGCTCGCGGACCTGTGGATCGGTGTGGTCGTGCGCGCCGCGCAGCCGGGCGGCCGCGCCCAGCAGCACGGCCGATTCGCGTGGCCGCCCGAGTGCTTCGGCGAGCGCCGCCGTGTGCACCGTCACCAGCGAAAGGATCGGCAGGTCCCGGGACGCCAGCGCCGCCGCGTACGCCTCGAGAGCGGCCTTGCCCGCGCCCGCCTGGTCGCCCAGGGCCAGGCAGCGCGCGGACCGGGCACCCGCGATCAGCGCCCGCGCGTGGTCGGAGGGGAACCCGGTGTCGGCGAGCAGCCGGCGTTCGGCGTCGTCGAGCAGCGCGCCGGCCCCGGCCAGGTCGCCCAGGCGCACCAGCAGGCCGGCCTCCCAGCCGTCGATCAGGACCGGCATCTCCGCCGCCGACGTGCGCCGCAGCCGGTCCCTAGCGGCGCCGATCGTCGCCAGCGCCCGGTCGGTTTCGCCGCGCCGGATGTGCAGGTCGATCCAGCGCAGGTCGTTGTAGAGCTGGTCGCCGAGGCTGGGGGCGCCGAATTCGCCCGCCAGCGTCCCGGCTTCGCGCAGGTCGGCCAGCGCGCCGTCGAGGTCGTCGTAGCGCCGCAGCTGGGCGCGCATCGGCAGCGCCGCCGCCTGGCCCCACCGGTCGCCGGCCCGCCGGAAGCCGGCCAGCGCCGCCTCCACGTGGATGCGCACGCGGCCGAGCTCGCCCGCGTTCTCGGCGATCTCGGCCTGGAACACGTGGGCCAGCGCGGCCAACCACTCGTCGCCGCCCTCGGTCAGCTGCCGGAAGAGCGCGGGGGCGGTCTCGTCGCCCAGCAGGAAGAGCAGCATCGGGGCGAACACGCGGTGGTGGCTCGGCAGGCCGCGGTGTGCCGGCAGGCGTCCGGCCAGCTCGCGCATTTCCGCCCGGTCTTCCGCGGCTTCCCCGGCGGTGATCCCGGACAGGATGTCCGCCCGGTTGAGCAGGTGGGCGGCCCGGGCGCAGTCCCGCTCGGGCGTCGGCCCGCCGCCGGGCACCGCCAAGGCCTCGCCCAGCCAGTACCCGGCGTCGGAGTCGCGGCCGAACATCTGCCAGTACCAGGTCAGCGCCAGTGCCAGCGTGATCGCGGCGGCGGACCGGCCGGTGGCGCACAGGTGCCGCAGGGCGGCGAGCGTGTTGTCGTACTCGGCGCCGATGACCGCCATGGCCGCCAGCTGGCCGGGCCCGCGCAGCTCGGCGTCGTGGCGGGCGGTCAGCTCCGTGAAGTACGCGGCGGCGAGGTCACGGGCCGGGCCGGGGTCGCCGGAGCCGGTGAGGCGGTCGGTGCCGTATTCGCGGATGGTTTCGAGCATGCGGTACCGGCCGCCGGGCGCCAGCTGCAGCAGTGACCGGTCGACGAGCGCGGCGAGCAGCTCGGGAACGTCGTCGGCCGGCACGCCGGTGCCGGCGCAGACGGCGGCGGCCGAGGCGGGCGTGACACCGCCGGGCAGGACGGAAATCCGGGCCGCGACCGTGCGCTCGCGCTCGTCGAGCAGCTCCCAGCTCCAGGCGATTACCGCACGCAGGGTGCGGTGCCGCGGCGGCGCGGTGCGGCTGCCGGTGGTGAGCAGCCGGAACCGGTCGGCGAGCCCGTCGGCCAGGTCGGGCAGCGACAGCGTCCGCAACCGGGCGGCGGCCAGCTCGAGGGCCAGCGGCAGGCCGTCCAGGCCGCGCACCACGCGCACGACGTCGGACAGCGTGGATTCGTCGACGGCGAAACCGGGGCGCACGGCGGCGGCCCGCTCGGTGAACAGCCGCACCGAGGCCACTTCGGAGACGTCGTCTGTGCGGTCCGAGGCGAGCGGGCCGGGCAGGGCGAGCGGGCCCAGCGGCACGAGCGCCTCGCCGTCCACCGCCAGTGGTTCGCGGCTGGTGGTGAGCACCCGCAGGCCGGGGCAGCGGGGCAGCAGCGTCGCGACCAGGTGGGCCACGGCGTCGATCAGGTGCTCGCAGTTGTCGATCAGCAGCAGGCTTTCCCGGCCGCCGAGCTCGCTGACGAGCACGTCCAGCTCGGTATTCCCGGCGCGCCTGCGGGCGTCGAACAGGGCGCTGCCGCGCAGTCCGACCCCGGCGAGCACGGCCGGCCCGACCTTCGACGGCTCGGTGACGGACGCGAGTTCGACGAGCCGGACGTCGTGGCCGTGACGGCGGGCCGCCTCCAGCGCGAGCCGGGTCTTGCCGGCGCCACCGGGACCGAGGACGGTGACCAGGCGCCCAGACGCGAGCAGGGCGCCGACGCGCGCGAGGTCGTCGTCCCGGCCGATGAAGCTGGTCAGCGGCGCCGGCAGGGGCGCGGGCCGGGCCCGCTCCGGCGCGGGCTCGTCGGGCTGGAGCAGACGCAGGTGGCGGTCCCGCAACGCGGTGCCGGGGTCGGCACCGAGGGTGTCGGCCAGGGTTCGGCGGACCCGCTCGTAGACGGTCAGCGCCTCGGCCTGCCGTCCCTGCGCGGCGAGCGCGTCCATCAGCAGTGCTGCCGCCCGTTCGTGCGCCGGGTGCTCGGCCAGCAGCCCGGTCAGCCGGGCCGCCGCCGGTTCGGCGCGGCCCAGCGACAGTTCCGCCTCGGCGAGGTCCGCGACGGCGTCGATCGACAGCCGGGTCAGCCGGGTCGCCACGGCGGGGGCGACGGCGGCGATGAGCGCGGGCTCGTCCCACAGCGCCACGGCCTCGGCCAGTGCGGCGCTCGCGGCATCCGCGTCCCCGGCCCGCAGCCGCTCCCGGCCGGCCGCGGCGAGCTGCTCGAAGCGCAGCGCGTCCACGGTGTCCACCGCCAGCCGGTAGCCACCCGCCACCTGAACGAGCTCGCCCTCGGCCGCGGCGAGGGCGCGGCGCAACCGGGAAACCAGGGTCTGCAGGGCCGAGGCGGTGCCGGACGGCGGCTCCTCGCCCCACACGGCGTCGACCAGCACGCCCGGCTCGACCGCGTGCCCTCCGGCGAGCGCCAGCCGGACGAGCAAGGCCCGCAGGCGCGCACCCGGCACGGGCCGGACCGCGTCACCCCGGGACACCTGGAACGTGCCCAGCAGCGTGATGCGAAGCCCCTCCATGCCTCGATCTTCGCGCGCCGGGGTTCGCGGCCTCAACCAGGACGCCCGTGTCAGCGTCGTGTGCGTGCCGTGTGAGCGGCCCGGCGCACCCTCCGGAGGTCCGAACGACCTTGGGAGACAACAAGATGACGAACATCGGCTGGGTCCGCAGCTGGGGCGCCTCGCCCCAATCCCCGCACGACGGGCTGGGCTCGCTCGACGGCCACCCGCCCTTCGCCGACGTGACGCTCCGCCAGGTGGTCCGCCTCAGCGGCGGCGGACGCCGGGTGCGCGTCCGCTTCACCAACGAATTCGGGACCGCCCCGGTGACCATCGGCGCGGCGCGGGTGGGCCTCGCGGCGCCCGGCGGCGAGGTGCGGGAGGACCGCGTGCTGACGTTCTCCGGCGCCCCGGGCGTCACCGTCCCCACGGGCGCGCCGATGCTGAGCGATCCGGTGGACCTGCCCCTGGCCGCGCTCGCCGAGCTGTCCATCAGCCTCTACCTGCCGGAGCGGGTGGAGACCTGCACGTGCCACGACCCCGTCCTGGACACCGGCTGGACGATCCCGGGTGACGCCGTCGCCGCACCCGAGCTGCCGTCGAACGCCACGAAGCTGCCGGTGCGGGCGCTGATCTCCGCGGTCGACGTGCTCCCCGACGCGCCGGCCTCGGCCGTCGTCGTGGTCGGCGACTCGCGCACCGACGGCGCCGGGTCCACTCCGGACACCCACCACAGCTGGCCGGAGCTGCTGGCCGCGCGGGGCGCCGGCTTCGTCGTCAACCAGGGCATCAGCGGCAACCGGTTGCTCAACGACGGTGCCGGTACCGGCGTGCTGGCCCGCTTCGACCGGGACGTGCTGGCGACGCCGGGCCTCGGCTGCGTCGTGCTCTCCGCGGGCGGCAACGACCTCGCCATCTCCTTCGCCCCGCGCGACGACGGTCCGCTGGCCGATTTCCTGAAGATGTTCCCCGGCGAGCCGGTGACGACGGACGACGTCATCGCCGGTCACCGGCAGCTGGTGGCGCGGGCGCGGGAACACGGGGTGCGGGTCCACGCCACCACCATCGCGCCCTTCGAAGGCGCGGAGGCCTACACGCCGGAGTGCGAATCCGCCCGGCAGGAGGTCAACGACTGGATCCGCACCGGTGGCGCGTTCGACGCGGTGCTGGACTTCGACGCCGTCTGGCGCGACCCGCGCCACCCGCGCCGGATCCGGGAGGAGTTCCACTCCGGCGACTTCCTGCACGGCAGCGACGCGGGCTACCGGGCGCTGGCCGACTCCATCGATTTGTCGCTTTTCGACTGAGCTGGAACCGGCCGCCACCTCCGGAAACCGGCCGCCGACGCCCGGAAGGCGGTCACCGTGGCGTTCACCGACCACCCGATCCCGGCCAGGCGGACCCGGTTCGTGCCGCGGGAGCGGATCGTCGGCGTGGTGGTGCGAGACGTTGCCCGTGACCGACCACTAGGCGCAGACGCGGGCTCCGTTGGTGTGGAAGTTGAGCGTGTCGAAGTCCGACGACAGCCACACCTGCACGCAGGCGGTGCTTTGCGAGTTCGCGAGCCGGAGGTAGGGCGACCACGCGCTGGTTCCGCCGCTGCCGGTGCGCACGTTGAAGTCGGTCGAGCCGGCCCGGCGGCCTTCCGACTCGACGGTCTGCTCCACCGTCACCGGGCTGGAGTACATCCCGCCGTACATGATCACGCGCGACCAGTTGCCGTAGCAGGACCACGACCACCGCAGCTGCAGCTGACCGATCTGCAGACCCGCGAGGTGGCCGCGGGACCCGTAGACCGGGGCGGTGGCGACCGTGATCGGACCGGCGCAACCGGAGGGGTCGCCGTCGCCACCGAAGCTCGATGCTTGCGCCGGAGCCGTACCCAGCAGGACGATCGCGGCGGCGGCGGCGGCGATCGCGGTGGCCACTCTCATGATGCTCATTCCAGGTTGTCCTCTCTCCGTTCGGCCTGGACCAAGCCTGTGCTGCGGCCGCCCGGCCGTCATGACGGCCGAACAGAGGTCGTCGTCGCTCGTTCGGCGTCTCATGACAGCCGAACGGCCGTCATGACTTCGGTGGTGGCGCGGTTAGCCTCGTCTTCGAGGCGGAGGTGCCGGTGGGTGGAGGGCGTGCGACGGAGGAGGGCGATGCCGGCCGCGCGATGAACCGGGTGCTGTTCCGGTGCGCCGCGATCGCGCGCGGTTCGCTCGGGGTCACCGGTGCCTTCGCCGCCGCGCTCGATGCGGGCCGGTCGCCGGTGCCGGTCCTGACCCTCGCCGCCGCGGGCGTGAACCTGCTCTGGTCGGCCTTCTTCGTCTGGTGCGCGGTGCGGCGCCGCATCACCGCCGGGTTGATGACGGTCGATCTGGCCGAGGTCGTGGCGCTGTGCCTGCTGCACGGGCAGCTGGTGTCCCCCGAAGCCCTCCCGACCGGTGTCTCGTGGATCGCCGTGCTCATCGGGGTGCGCGTCATCTACGGCCACATCGGGGTGCGGCCCGTCGTCGGGATCGCCGGCGGGATCGTGGTCATCGCGGCCTACGTCGCCGGCCAGGTGCTCGGAGGCGTGCCGGGCGCCGGGATCGCGCAGGCCGGCGTGTACTCGCTGCAGAACGTGTGCGGTCTGGTGCTGATGGCGCTCCTGCGGCGGGTGGGGCGCGCCGCCGACGCCGAACTGGCCGAATTCCACCGCAGCCGGGCCCGCGCCCGGGCCGACCGGCTCCGCCGGGCCGAAGAGCGCGAAGCCGACCGGCGGCTGCACGACACCGTGCTGGCCACGTTGACGATGGTCGGATCCGGCGCCATCACCACCTCCTCGGCCCGGCTGCGCGCGCAGGCCCGCGCCGACCTGGCGGTGGTTTCGGACCTTCGCGCGGGCGACGGCACGGGCCACGGACGGGTGCGGCTCGACCGCCTGCTGCGGGACGTCCCGGCCCGCGCGGGGTGGCCGGCCGGGGTGCGGACGGAGCTCGCCGGGTGTGCGGCGCCGGCGGTGGTCGCCGACGCCTTCGCCTGGGCCGCGGGCGCGGCGCTGGTCAACGCGCGCCGGTACGCCGGCGTCGACCACGCGTCGCTCGTGCTGACGGAGGAAGCGGGCGAGATCGTGGTGATCGTTTCCGACACCGGCCGCGGCTTCGACCGGTCGGCGGTGCCCCCGCACAAGTACGGCCTGCGCGAGGCGGTCGTGGGCCGGCTGGCCGCGGTCGGCGGCCGGGCCGTGGTCGATTCGTCCCCGGGCCGCGGGACCGTCGTCACGCTCAGGTGGCGCTCCGATGACTGACGACTCGAGCGTCTCCCTCGCCGCGCAGTACCAGCGCGGGACCATCATCGTGACCGCGTGCATGGCGGGGCTGTGGCACGGCGGTTTCGACACCGTCGCGGTGCTGCTGCTGTGGCGGGATTTCCGGTGGGTGTGGGTTTCGCCCGCGATGTGGGTGTTGTTCACGGCACTGCTCGTGGCCGCCACGATCCAGCTGCTGCGCGACGGCGTGGTGCGGCGGCCGTGGCTGGTGGTCGCGCTGACGTTGACGATCAGCGTGGCGATCGCGGTCAACGCCGACGGCCAGGTGGTCGGCTTCGAGAACTGGGCGTTCGGCGCGGTCGGCTGGCTCGGCGTGCTGGCCAGCTGGGGACGCTCGGCCGCGCCGCTGGCCGTGGTGCTGGCCGGCAACGGTGCCGCGTCCACGGTCACCATGTTCCTGCTGGCCGAACCGGGCCTCCAGGACGTCGCGTTCGTGCTGACGAGCCTGGCCGGCTCGGCCGCGCTGCAGGTGGCGCTGGCCTACGGCGTGCGCACGCAGCGCCGGATCGTCGACGGCGCGGTCGAAGCGGCCGCGGCACGGGCCGAAGTGGACACACAGCGCCTGGCCGCCGAGCAGGCGCACGCGGCGCGCGTCCGGCGGCACGAGTTCCTCCAGCGCACCGCGGCCGTGGCGCTGGCCGGCCTGGCCGACGGGACCAGCGACCCGGCCGACCCGGCCGTGCAGCGCCGGTGCGCGATCGAAGCCGCCCGGCTCCGCCGCCTGTTCCTGGAAGCCGACGAGGTGCCCGACCCGCTGCTGCACGAGGTGCGCGCGTGCCTCGACGTGGCCGAAACCCGGGGCGTCCCGGTGCGGATGAGCGTCTCCGGTGCGGTGCCACCGGTGCCGGTGCAGGCCCGGCGCGACCTGCTCGAGCCGGTGGTGGAGGTGCTGAGCGCGGCGCGCAGCCACGCCAGGGTCACGATTTCCGGCGGTGGAGGCGAAGTCCAGGTGAGTGTCGTCGCCGACGCCGTCACGCCGCCGGTGCCGCCGGCGTCCGGGCAGGTCAGGGTCGAGTGCCAACGGGAGGGGGAGTCGCTGTGGCTGCAAACCAGCTGGACCGGCAGATCACCGTCGCCATCATCGAAGACCACGAAGTCGTGATCGACGGCGTCCGCTCGTGGGTCGACCGCGACCCGGGCCGCCGGGTGCGGGTGGTGGCCGGCGGAGCGGACGTCGACGAGGTCCTCGCCGGCCCCGGCGGCCACGCCGACGTCCTGCTGGTCGACCTCAACCTGCGCGGCACGCTCATCGTCGACCGGATCGCCGAGCTGACCGATGCCGGGCACCGCGTGGTGGTGTTCTCCGCGCATTCCGAGCCCGAAAACGTCCTCGCCGTCCTCGACGCGGGCGCGGAATTCCTCGAGAAGGACGAGAGCCGCGAGCACTGCGTGGAGACGATCGTGGCCGTCGCCGCGGACCGCCCGTACGTCACCCCGTCCAGCGCCGGCGCGATGATCGCCGACGACCGGCCGCTCCGCCCGGCCCTGTCGGGTCAGGAACTCGCCGCGCTCAAGCACTGGTTCCAGGGGATGTCGAAGGCGTCGGTCGGGCGGCGGATGGGGATCAGCGAGGCCACCGTGAAGCAGTACATCGACCGGGCCAGGACCAAATACGCGGCCGTCGGCCGGCGTGCGACCACAAAGGACGCCCTCCTCGCGCGCGCGATCCAGGACGGTCTCATCCTTCCCGGCGACATCGGGGAATACCGCTCGCTGGCCAGCCGATCCGACGACTGACGGTCGTCCCGTGAGCCGCCCTTGACCCCCGCGCGGCCGTCATGACCGCGGGAAAAGCCGGTTGTAGCGTCGAATTCGCCCGGCTGGCTCGGTCGAAGGAGGCGGAATGGAAACGCACAGCCACTGAAACGAGGACGCTCACCGGCGGGCGGGGAGCCGGACGGTGGCCAGGAGCCCGCCCGCCCCGCGGGGTTCGAGTTCGAGCATCCCGTCGTGGGCCCGGACGATGCTGTGCACGATCGCCAGCCCGAGTCCGACGCCGTCGTGCTCGTCGGTGCGCGTGCGGGCCGTCCCGCGCTGGAAGGGCTCGGTCAGGGTCGGGACCAGCTCGGGCGGCAGCGGCCGGCCGGTGTTCTCGACCAGCAGCACGCTCGCGTAGCGCCGCCGTTCGGTGTGGACGGTGACCGTGCCGTCCGGGACGTTGTGCACGATCGCGTTCTGGACCAGGTTCGTCGCCATGCGCAGGAGCAGTGCCGCGGAGCCGGTCGCGTGGACCGGCTCCCCGGTGACGTCGAGCGTGATCCCGCGCTGTTCGGCCAGCGGCAGCAGCGTTTCCGCGGCTTCTTCGGCGACGAGGGAGAGGTCGACGGGCTCGCGGGTGAAGTGCCGCCGGTCGCTGCGGCTGAGCAGCAGCAGGGCTTCGGTGAGGTCGATCGCCCGCGTGTTCACCGTGCGGAGCCGTTCGACGAGCTCGTCACGGGGGTAGGCCGGGTCCTTGCCGGCGACGTCGAGGATGGCTTGCGAGATGGCCAGCGGGGTGCGCAGTTCGTGGGAGGCGTTCGCGGCGAACCGCTGCTGCTCGCCGACCTGGGACTCCAGCCGTTCGAGCATCGTGTCGAAGACGTCGGCGAGCTCGCGGAACTCGTCGGACGGGCCGGTCAGGCGGATGCGGTGGGCCAGCGACCCGTGCGCGGCCAGCCGGGCGGCGTCCGCGATCCGGGTGAGCGGGGCGAGCATCCGGCCGGCCAGCAGCCAGCCGCCCAGGACGCCGAACACCAGCAGGAAGCCGAGCGCGGTGGCCGCGGCGGGGGCGAACATGCGCGTGAGGAGGTACCGGTTCGGGGCGATCCCGAGCAGGCCCTGGTCGTTGTCGGGCACGTACCGCAGCAGGGACACCTGCACGACGGCGAGCAGGACCGCGCCGGCGAGCACGAGGAACGCGGCGTAGCTGATGGTCAGTTTCAGCCGCGCGCTGAGCCCGGGGCGCCTGTTCACGCCGAAAAGCGTAGGCAGCGCGGGTTATCGCGGGCATATGCTCGGTTGCATGATCAAGCCGAAGACCGCACGTTGACCACTGTCCCGGACCTCGGTCCGGTGCCCCGGCGCATCGCCGTCGGCGCGGAACTGGTGCGCCGGTTGATCGGCGAGCAGTTCCCGCAGTGGGCGGATCTCCCGGTGCGGCCGGTCTCGCACGGCGGGTGGGACAACTTCACCTTCCACGTCGGCGGCGAACTGGTGGCGCGGCTGCCCAGCGCCGCCGAATACGCGTTGGCGGTCGAAAAGGAGCAGCGGTGGCTCCCGGTGCTCGCTCCCCGGTTGCCGCTGCCCGTTCCGGTCCCGCTGGCGGAAGGCCGGGCGAGCGAGGATTATCCCTTCGCGTGGTCGATCCACCCCTGGCTCGACGGCGAACCCGCGCGCCGCGGCCGGATCGCCGACCCCGTCCGCTTCGCCGCCGACCTGGCCGGGTTCCTGGCCGCGCTGCAGGACGTCGAAGCCGCCGACGGGCCCCGGCCGGGCAAGCACAACTGGTTCCGGGGCGCGACCCTGCGCACCTACGAGCCGTCGGCCGTGCGCGCGCTCGCGGCGCTGGGCGGCCGGATCGACACGAGCCTGGCCCGCGAGATCTGGGCGGCCGCGCTGGCCGCGCGCTGGGACGGCCGGGACGTCTGGTTCCACGGTGACGTCGCGCCCGGGAACCTCCTGCTCGGCGGCGGCGAACTGACCGCCGTCATCGACTTCGGGACCTGCGGGGTGGGCGACCCGTCCTGTGACACGGCCATCGCCTGGACCCTGCTGACCGCCGACGGCAGGCGGGCGTTCCGCGAGCGCCTGTCCGTCGACGACGGGACCTGGGCGCGCGGGCGCGGCTGGGCGCTCTGGAAAACGCTCGTGTCCGCGGCCCGGACCGGAGCGGAAGCCGAGGAGGCGCACCGCGTCCTCGGCGAGATCTTCGCCGAATACCGGACCGGCGGATGATCCGTTGTTCCGCCGCCGCCGGGGACTCCGGCCGGGGGAGACGGCTGCGTTCGATGGGTGAACGCGCCGGACGCTGTTCGCCCGAATCCGCCGTTG
The DNA here is from genome assembly GCF_053600695.1 of Amycolatopsis sp. NPDC005003. Classification (NCBI taxonomy): domain Bacteria; kingdom Bacillati; phylum Actinomycetota; class Actinomycetes; order Pseudonocardiales; family Pseudonocardiaceae; genus Amycolatopsis; species Amycolatopsis sp. NPDC005003. The sequence goes on from NZ_JBSGAI010000003.1 coordinate 285,032, forward strand.
GTGATTGACAACGCCGGGGCCGGGCAGCGACGGTGTGACGGGTTCTGGGAACGCTCCCAGAAGCGTCCGCCGTCAGCGTGCACAAGGGAGTGCCGATGTGGGGAAGAGCCGGAAAACGTCCTGTCGCGCTTGCGGTTGCGGGACTCGCGGCCGCCGCCGGGGTCGTCACGTCGACGACGGCGGTGTCGTCCGCGCGTGAGACGAGCGCGGCGTTCGCCTGCAAGGTCACCTACTCGGCCAACGACTGGGGAAGCGGTTTCGGTGTCACCGTCGGGATCGCCAACGTCGGCTCCGCGGCGGTCGACGGCTGGACGCTGACCTACTCCTACACCGGGAACCAGACGCTCCAGAACGGCTGGATGGGCAACTGGACGCAGTCCGGCAAGCGGATCACCGTGACCAACGCGAGCTGGAACGGCACCATCCCGGCCGGCGGTTCGGTCAGCACCGGCGCGAACTTCGCCTACAGCGGCACCAACACCAAGCCCGCCGACTTCGCGGTCAACGGCGCCGCGTGCACCGGCACGCCGCCGGCCACGGAGACGACCCCCATCACCAAGCCGACGACGACCACGCCGACGACCACCACCACGCCGCCCCCGCCGGGTCCGGCGCCGGCGCTGCACGTCTCCGGCAACAAGCTGCTCACCGCCGACGGGAAGCCCTACCGGCTGCTCGGCGTCAACCGCTCCAGCGGCGAGTTCGCCTGCGTGCAGGGCAAGGGCATGTGGGACAGCGGCCCGGTCGACCAGGCGTCGGTCGACGCGATGAAGGCGTGGAACATCCACGCGGTGCGGATCCCGCTGAACGAGGACTGCTGGCTCGGCCTGTCCGGCTCGCCCAGTGGCGCTCCCTACCAGCAGGCCGTCAAGGACTACGCGAAGCTGCTGGTGGCCAACGGGATCAACCCGATCCTCGACCTGCACTGGACGCACGGCCAGTACACCGGGACCTCCTCCGCCTGCACCGACGTCAACGCCACCTGCCAGAAACCGATGCCGGACCGGCAGTACACGCCGACCTTCTGGAGCCAGGTCGCGACCGCGTTCAAGGGCGACGAAGCCGTGCTGTTCGACCTGTTCAACGAGCCCTACCCGGACGCGGCCGCCAACTGGTCCGACGCGGCCGCCGCGTGGCGCTGCCTGCGCGACGGCGGCACCTGCACCGGGATCGGCTACCCCGTTGCCGGCATGCAGGAACTCCTCGACGCCGTCCGCGCGACCGGCGCCCGGAACGTGGTGCTGACCGCGGGCCTCACGTGGACCAACGACCTCACGCAGTGGCTGGCCTACAAGCCCACCGATCCGGCGGGCAACCTGGTGGCGTCCTGGCACTCCTACAACTTCAACGCCTGCGTCACGGTGTCCTGCTGGGACAGTCAGATCGGGACGGTCGCGGCCCAGGTCCCGGTGCAGGCCGGGGAAATCGGCCAGAACAGCTGCGCGCACGACTACGTCGACCAGGTGCTGGCCTGGCTGGACGCGCACAACCTCGGGTACACGGCCTGGACGTGGAACCCGTGGGGCTGCAGCGGCGGCAACGTGCTGATCGAGGACTACCTCGGAACGCCGACCAAGACCTACGGCGAGGGCTTCCGGGCCCACCTCCTGACGGTCCACCCGTGAGGGACGCTCGCCACGGTGGGTGACCGCGTGTGAACTCGCCGGGGTGCGGTGCGCGACGGCGCTCGCCGCACCCCGGCCGTCCGTGCGAGTCTTCAGAGCGGACAGACCCGCTCGCCTTCACCGGGAGACTCCATGGGCAAGCTCCTGCTCACCGCGCTGCTGGCGGCCTTCGCGCTGGCGTCGCCGTCGCCGTCGGCGCCCGGCGACCGGGGCGGACCGCGGGGCGGCGACCCGTTCGGCCCGGAACTGCGGGAGCGGATAGCGCGGGCGCAGGCCTACGCGGACAGCCGGCCCGGGGTCACCGGGATCGTGCTCCGGGACCGGTGGACCGGGGCCGTCCACCGCAGCCCGGCCGCCGGCACGTTGATCTGGGCCTGCTCGACACCGAAGCTGGCGATGGCCGTCGACCTGCTGCTGCGCGCGGACTCCGGTGCGGTCGCGCTGACCCCCGAAGATCGCGATTTGATACACCGGATGCTCCATTCGAGTGATGACGGCGCCGCCCAGACGTTGTGGACCCGCTTCGGCGGCGAGGCCGAATTCGGCAGCCGTTTTCCGGCATACGGAATGACCGACATGCGGTTCAGTGATCGGCACCCGCACCACTGGGGCTGGATCCGCACCACGGCCGACGACCTGGACCGGCTGATCGAATACGTCCTGACCCGGCTGCCCGCCCGGCACCGCGACTACCTCGTCGGCGAGCTGCGCACCGTGGACGTCAACCAGCAGTGGGGGGTCTGGGGCGCCGGCGCGGCCGCCCGGCCGGGGAACAAGAACGGCTGGTCCGACGACAACGACGACGGTTCGTGGATCATGAACTCGGTCGGCTTCGCGGGCCCGGGCGAGCGGTACACCCTCGCCCTGATGAACGACACGCGGGTGATCTCCGGCGGCGACGCGACCGGCAAGGAGACCACCACGAAGATCGCCGAAATCCTGTTCGGAGGGTATTTCGGCGCCTGAAAACTGCCCCTCTTTCAGGGGATTTTCGAGCCGATTCGTGTTTATGGGGGCACCGTGTGTAGCCCTGTGAGGTCTGTGTATGCTGCCATTCGCTTGACCGGGTGATCACTCACCCGAATCAGTGGCCGCCGTGATCGGGGATCGCGATCTCACGCGGCCCCTAAACGGCGTGGTTCGGGCTCGGATAGGAGATTTATGCAGGTCAGGTCAGCTTTCGTGCGTGGCGGGATCGCGGTGCTCGCCGCGGCCGCCGCGGTCATGGTCAGCGCTCCTTCGGCCCTCGCGGACGACGGCGCCGCGCGCGGCCGCGTCATCGAGAACGCGAGCACGGTCGGCTACCGGATCAGCCTCGAAGGCGGCGGTGACCCCATCGCCAAGCTGTTCGGCTTCAAGCTGTCGGACGGCAAGTCGCTCAAGCTCTACTGCGTGCAGATCAGCGTCAACATGCGCACCGACGTCGACATGATCGAGACGCCGTGGAATAAGTACCCGGACGCGGGCTCGCCGTTCAACAAGAACAGCGACAAGATCAACTGGGTGCTGCACCACGGCTACCCGGGCCTCAAGCTGGACGCGATCGCGGACGCGCTCGCCAAGCAGGGCGTCAAGGTCAACGGCGGCATCTCCGAGCAGGAGGCGATCGCCGCGACGCAGGCCGCGGTGTGGCACTTCAGCGACGGTGTGAACCTCAACCTGAAGAAGCCGCTGGCCGAGGACAACCCGGCCGAGGCCAACGCCGACGTCGCCGCGCTGTACAGCTACCTGATCGGCGACCAGAACAAGGGCATCGGCGCGCAGCCGAAGCCGACGCTGAACATCGCGGCGAAGAAGACCGAAGGCACGGCCGGCAGCAAGATCGGCCCGTTCGAGGTCGCCACGTCCGGTGACGTCACGTCGCTGACCACCGAGCTGCCCGACGGTGTCAAGGTCACCGACGCCGACGGCAAGGAGCTGAAGGCCACCGACGTCAAGGACGGCAGCAAGCTGTTCGTCGACGTCCCGGCCGGCACCAAGCCGGGCAAGGGCGCGTTCTCGCTGAAGGTCACCGGCGAGCTGGACACCGGCCGCCTGTTCGTCGCCGAGAACTACGCGAAGAAGCCGGCGCAGTCGCTGATCGTCGCCGACTCGGAGAAGACCCAGGTGACCGCGAACGCGGCCGCGAGCTGGACCGAGGCGCCCGCGGCCCCGACCACGGCGCCGAGCACGCCCGCCGGTGCCCCCTCCGGTGGCGGCGAGCTGGCCAACACCGGTGTCGACGCCGCGGTTCCGTTCGGCATCGGCGGCCTGCTGCTCGGCGGCGGCGCGCTGATGCTGCTGCTGAACCGGCGCCGCAGCCGCGCGTGACGCGGTAACGCAGTACCACCGAACGGGGCCGGTCCACTGTGGACCGGCCCCGTTCTGCTGTCCGGTACCCGACGATCGGATTGCGATCATCGGGGCAAAACCGGCGAAGCGGGCTCGGATCGATCTAGACTTCCCGGCCATGCGCGGTACGACGGTTCCGCCCGGGACGCCCTGCCGGCCCCCGCGGCCGGGCGAGCTGCCGATGCACCGGCTGGAGGTCCCGGCCCCGCACGCGCCGCCGTTCGCGGTCGGTTCGTTCGACGCGATCGGGCCGCTGTCCCGGGCGGACTTCCCGCACCGGCACACCTTCCACGAGCTGGTCCACGTCACCGGCGGCACCGGCGCGCACGTCGTCGACACCGCGCGCTGGCCGCTGCGGCCGCCGCACTTCGGCGTCATCGCGCCCGGGCAGGTGCACCAGTGGGCCGGCGTCCGGGGCCTCACCGGGCACCTCGTGCTGTTCACCGACGACTTCCTCCTCGACCACCCGGCCGATCGCGAGCTCCTGCGGCGGCTGAGCGAACGGCCGTGGCTGCACCTGGACGACCACGCCGACGCACGGATCACCCGGCTGATCGCCGATCTGGAGGACGAGTACCGCCGGGGCGGTGCGGGCACGGAGTCGGTGCTGCGGGCGCTGGTGCACGTGCTCGTCGTGCGGGCGGGCCGGCTGCTGGGGACGCCGTCGCCCGCGCCCGCCGGCGCGGTGGCCGCGGAGTTCGTCCGGCTCGCCGGGCGTCCCGGGCCGGGGCTGTGGTCGGTGCGCGCGCACGCCGAACGCCTCGGCGTCACCCCCGGCCACCTGACCGAGGCGGTGAAGGCCGCGACCGGCCGCACCGCCGCGCAGCTGCTGCGCGAAGCCAGGGTCCGGGAGGCGCAGAGGTTCCTGCTCCGGACGGAGCTGACCGTCCGGCAGGTCGCGAGCCGCGTCGGGTTCGCCGACCCGGCGTACTTCTGCCGGTTCTTCCGCCGCGAGACCGGGCTGAGCCCGGGGGATTTCCGGCGCGGCGGGGAGAAGCACCACGACTGACCGATCCAGTCCATCGCCACCCGCCCGGTGCGCTGCCTACGTTCGAGGGGATCCCCCGACCTCCCCCCACGAGGAGCCAGGCATGGACGAAGACAGCAAGCTCAGCCGCAAGACGGTGCTCAAGGCCGCGCTCGCCGCGGGTGTCGCGGCGCCGGTGGCGCTGATCGGCGGCCCGGCGCTGGCCCGCACGAACGCCGTCGGCGGCACCGCCCCGGAGCTGACCCCGGCGTGCCACGACGGCGACGAGCCGACGATCGAGCAGACCGAGGGCCCCTACTTCAAGCCGAATTCGCCCGAACGGACCAACCTCGTCACACCGGGCACCCAGGGCACCCGGCTGACCGTGACCGGCTACGTCTTCGGGCGTGCCTGCCTGCCGGTCGACCGCGCGCTGCTGGACTTCTGGCAGGCGGACGTCAACGGCGCCTACGACAACACCGGCTACACCTTCCGCGGGCACCAGTACACCAACGCACAGGGCGCGTTCACGCTGTCCACGATCGTGCCGGGCCTCTACCCCGGCCGGACCCGGCACATCCACGTGAAGGTGCAGGCACCCGGGCGGCCGGTGCTGACCACCCAGCTCTACTTCCCCGGCGAGCCCCGCAACAACACCGACACGATCTTCGACGCGCGGCTGCTGATGACCGTGCGGGACAACGGCTCCGCGAAGGAAGGCGCCTTCGACTTCGTGCTGGACGTCCCGCAGACGCCGACGTCGACGCGGCCGGCGCCGACCTCTTCCACCCCGCCCGGCGGCACCTCCTGGGCGGTGGGCACCGCGTACGCGGCGGGCACCCGGGTCACCTACGGCGGCCGCGGTTACGTCTGCCTGCAGGCCCACACCGCGCAGCCGGGCTGGGAGCCCCCGGCCGTCCCGGCGCTGTGGCGGGCGGAGTGACGCCGCCCGGCGGGCCCCGGCCGCGTCCCGGGGTCTGCCGGGGCGAAGCTGCGCACGTTGGGGGTCGACGCCCGCCCGGCGGCCTGCCAGATTGGGGGCCATGACGATTTCCCTCGACGCCTCGGTGTGGGTCCGGCGCTTCCACCCGGCGCCGTCCGCCGCGGCGCGGCTCGTGTGCTTCCCGCACGCCGGGGGATCGGCGAGCTACTTCCACCCCGTCTCGGCGGCGCTCGCGCCCGCGGTGGAGGTGCTGGCCGTGCAGTACCCCGGCCGGCAGGACCGGCACGCCGAAACCCCGGTGGACGACCTGTTCGTGCTCGCCGACCGGCTGGCGGACGTGCTGGCCCCGGAGCTCACCGGGCCGGTGGCGTTCTTCGGCCACAGCATGGGCGCGAGCCTGGCCTTCGAGGTCGCGCGGCGGCTCGAAGAGCGGGGTACCAGGCTGGTTTCCCTGTTCGTTTCCGCGCGCCGCGGGCCGTCGGCGTACCGCGACGAGCGCGTCCACGAAAAGAGCGACGACGAACTGCTGGCCGAGGTCAAGCGGCTCGGCGGGACCGACGCGGCGCTGCTGGACGACGAAGACATCCGCGCGCTGGTGCTGCCCGCGCTGCGCAGCGACTACAAGGCCGCGGAGCGCTACCACTACCGACCCGGCCCCGACGTCGGCTGCCCGATCGTGGCGCTGGTCGGCGACCAGGACGCCAAGGTCACCGAGGCCGAGGTGCGGCAGTGGGCCGAACGGACGTCGGCGGGGTTCGAGCTGAAGTCGTACCCGGGCGGCCACTTCTACCTGAACGACCACGCGGCGGCGGTCATCGGGCTGATCGCCGACCGGCTCAAGGGCTGAGCGGGCGGGCGGGGTTCGCCCGCCCGCCCACCGGTTCAGCAGTACAGGTTCGCGCCGGGGTCGACGCCGAGGATCGACGTGATCTGGCGGTACTTGTCGACGCGGCTCTGCACCTGGGCGGGGTTGCCGCCGTTGCATTCGATGGAGCCGTTGATGCTGCGGATGGTTTCGCCGAACCCGCGGCCGTTGACCATGGCGTTGTGCGGGGTCATCGTGCCGGGGCCGCTCTGGGTGTTCCAGTACCAGAGCCCGGTCTTCCAGGCCACGGCCGAGTTCTGCTCGACCTGCCAGGGGTTGCCGAGCAGGTCGATGCCGAGCGCGTCACCGGCGGCCTTGTAGTTGAAGTTCCAGCTCAGCTGGATCGGGCCGCGGCCGTAGTAGGCGGACTGGCCGGCGGGGCAGCCGTAGGGCTGGTTCCAGTCGCAGTAGTGCGGGTAGTTGGCGGTGTTCTGCTCGACGATGTAGACGAGGCCGCCGGTTTCGTGGTTGACGTTGGCCAGGAAGGCGGCGGCTTCCTGCTTCTTGACGGTGTCGCTGCCGGTGGTGGCGAAGCCGGGGTAGGCCGACAGGGCCGCGGTGAGGCCGCTGTAGGTGTAGAAGGAGTTCCGGCCCGGGAAGATCTGGTTGAACTGCGCTTCGCTCACGACGAACGAGCCGGGGTTGCCGGGATCGGTGCCGCCACCGCAGCTGTAGGGCTCCCAGTACCAGGTGCTGATGACGGGGTCGTAGCCCGGGTTGGCGTTCTTGGCGCGGTAGTAGCCGCCGTTGGTGTACCGCACGATCGCCCCGACGTCGTACCACTGGCCGGCCACCCAGTTCGGGTAGCTGCAGGTGTTACCGCCGCCGTCACAGCTGTAGGGCTCCCAGTACCAGGTGCTGATGACCGGGTCGTACCCCGGGTTGGCGTTCTTGGCGCGGTAGTAGCCACCGTTGGTGTACCGCACGACCGCGCCGACGTCGTACCACTGCCCGGCCACCCAGTTCGGCGCACTGCACGAGGCGGCGGCCGCTTCCGCGGCGTGCCCGGTGACGGCGGGCGCGCCGAACACGAGCCCGGCAACGGCGGCAACAGCGGACAGGACGGCGACAAGACGTCTTCTCAAGGCTCGCTCACTCCTTCGGCCACGACGGAACCCCGGGCGCGCAGGCGCCCGGCGTCGAGGGGTGGGGGGTGCTCATCCGGCCGAGACGAACGTGACACCGGTCACTAGACCAGATTGGTCTAGTCCAGTCAAGATTGCGTGGGTGGCCGGGGCAAGGGTTGTGCGCGAACGTCCCTGAGTTGGAGATCTTTTCGCCGAGCCGGTTCTTCACCCCTGAGACGGGGTCTGCCGCTCTGCGCGAAGGGTGAGCCTTCTGCGGCCGAGCCGGGTGCTTGTCGAGTGGCGCCCGGAGAACGGGCGCGCCGTGGGGCGGGCGACGCGGCGCCGATGCCGCGTGCCCGCCCGGCACGTCACCGCGCTTGCGGGATTCTCACCTGCGCGGCCGGCACGAGGTGCAGGATGCGCTGCAGCCTCGCCCGGCCCAGCCGGTGGAGCATCTCCCCGAGCTCCTCCGGCGCGATGCTCCCCTGGAGGTCGATCCGCGTCGTACGGACGACGCGGTCGATCTCCGACGCGGGGAGCCGCCCCGCGAACTCCCCGGCCAGCCACACCCCGACCTCGTCCACGACGTCGTCCGCCCGGTGGCTCCGTACGGTCATCGCTCTCCTCGTTTCGGATCGCCTTCTTCGCCCAGGTCGAGCCGGGGAAATCCCGGTCCGACGCCAGTCCGACGAGCGAGCCGGGGACCCATGACGCCGAATCGGGGAAGTTCGTCGCACAAAAGCTTTCCGTGTTCGGCCGGGTGAAATCCGTGACCGCCGCTGTCACTCACATGGGCTGTTTGCCTGCGGAAGTTGTCGGCCGTTCGGGTAGAAATCCGCGGAACTTCGCCGGTGACGCGTCCGTCTCAGGACCCTGGAGGCATCGGGTAGTGCGGGCGTTCCCTCGCGGGACGCGGAACGGAGACGCGATCCATGGGCCGGTACGACCGGACCGACCTCGGGGCGTACAGCCTGGGGTTGCTCGAGGCCGCCGAAGCGGCCCGGGTCGAGCGGCACCTCGCGGCGTGCCCGGACTGCCGCCAGGAGGTCCGGGAGTTCGAAGCCGTGCGCGGCATGCTCGACCACCTGGTCGAAGTCAAGTCCACTTAGGACGCTCCGGTCACCGCGAGGGTTACCGCGAGGCGGCCGCTTTGACGGTTCGCAGCACCGGCGCCGTCTCCAGCGTCCGGATCGCCTCCAGCGCCCCCAGCCGGTGGGTCAGGTAGTGGTGCAGCGCGGCCGCGTCCGGGCACAGCGCCTGCGCGACCAGGTTCGCCGGCCCGGTCGTCGCGGCGACCAGCGCGAGCTCCGGGTGGGTCGCCAGGGTCCGGGCCACCCGGTCCAGCTGTGCCGGCGCGACGGCCATCCAGAGCAACGCCTGCGTCGTCGCGCCCAGCGGCTCCGGGTCGATCTCCAGGTCGAAGAACACGGTGCCGCCCGCCTGGAGGTCCGCCAGCCGGCGCGCGACCGTCGCCGCCGACCAGCCGGTGGCCGTCGCCAGCTCGGCGAGGCCCGCGCGGCCGTCACGCTGCAGTGCCGCCATCAAAGCCGCGTCGTCGCTGGTCGGCGGCTTGCCCGGGCCGTCGTGGGTCGGGGCGAGCGCCGCGATCTGCGCCGCGTCGAGGGCATCGGCCCGGCCCAGCCACGCCGTCGGGCCGCCGAAGTAGCGGTGCAGCAGCTGGTGCGCCGAGACCGCCGTGATGCTCGCCGTGCGCGGGATGTCCCGCAGCAGCAGCCCGTGGTCGCTCGCCGCCGTCGTGTGGACGTTCACGCAGATCTCCGTGCCGCCCGACATCAGCTTGATCCACGCCGTGTCCGCGCGGCGCGCCAGCGCCTGGGCGAGGTCCTGCGCCGTGTGCGGTGTCGCGGTCAGGCGGACCATCCACTCCGCCTGCCCCGCCCGTTGCGGATCCGGCAGGCCGACGACGCGAAGCGCCGCCTCGGCCCGGAGGCGGCGGTACCGCCGGGCCACCGTCTGCGTCGAGACGCCGAGGACGTCCCCGATCTTCGTGAACGGCGCCCGCCCGTCGATGTGCAGCGCGTGGATCAGCGCACGATCGACGGCATCCAAGGTGGTCATATTCCTCATTGAAGCCCAGAAGATGGAAGAAATCTGCGGACCTGGGCCAATAGCTGGAACGTGTGGCCCCGGGAGAGCGAGGGTGGGCGCCGAACGAAAGGAGCCATCCGTGCCCACCTTGACGCGTTACCGGCGGCGCTGGGCCGCGCTGGCCGTGCTGCTCGTCGCCGAGGCCATGAACCTGCTCGACGCCACGATCGTGCAGGTCGCCGGCCCGGCCATCCACGCCGACCTGCCCGGCCCGGCCGCCGGCATCCCCTGGTTCAGCGCGGCGTACACGCTGCCCTTCGCCGCCTTCCTCATCACCGGTGGCCGGCTCGGGGACATCCTCGGCCGGGCGAAGGTGTTCAAGCTCGGCGTGGCCGGCTTCGTGCTCGCGTCACTGGTCTGCGCGGCCGCCACGGACGCCGGGCTCCTGATCGGGGCACGCGCGGTGCAGGGCGCGGCGGCCGCGCTGATCATCCCGCAGACCATCGGCCTGATCCGCGCCCTCTTCGACGGCGACGAGCGCGCGAAGGCCCTGGGCACCATCGGGCCGGTGATGGGCCTGTCCGCGGTCACCGGGCCGCTGCTCGGCGGGCTGCTGACGCAGGCGATCTCCTGGCGGGCGGCGTTCCTGGTGAACGTCCCGCTGGGGCTCGCGGTGCTCGTCGCCGCGCGGCTGCTGCGGGAAGACCGGGCCGCCACCCGGCCCCGGCTCGATCTCGTCGGCACCGCGCTCGTCGTCGCCGGGGCCGGGTTGCTCGTCTACCCGCTGATCGACCCGGCGGGGACGAACTGGGGTCTCCTCGCCGCCGGGGCCGCGTTGCTGGTGGTCTTCGGCTTCCAGCAGCGCCGAGCGGCCGCGCCGCTGGTCGAGCCCAGCCTGTTCGCGAACCGCGGGTTCCCCGCCGCGCTCGCCGGTTCGCTGCTGTTCTTCGCGGTGATGACCGGCCTGATGCAGGTCGTGCCGATGCAGCTCCAGCTGGGGCTCGGCGCCGACGTCCGCACCGCGGGCCTGACGCTGTTGCCGCTCTCGGCCGGGCTCGCGGTGTCGTCGTACGTCGCCGGTGCCCGGCTGGTGCCGAAGTTCGGCGCGCGCGTGATGTTCGCCGGGCTCGCCCTGCTGGTGGCGGGCGTGCTCGCCGCCCTCGCCGCCGGGGTGGGCGCGTACCCGTGGGCGCTGGCGCTGTGCGGGCTCGGGATGGGGACGTTCACGGTGCCGTTCTTCACCGCCGCCCTGCACCGGGTCCGGCCGCACGAGACGGGCTCGGCCGCCGGGCTGCTCAACGCGGTGCAGCAGCTCGGCGGCACCCTGGGCATCGCCCTCCTCGGCGGCCTCTACCTCGGCGCCGGCACGGCGGCCGCGGCGCTGGGCTCGGCTGCCGCGCTCGCCGTGGCCGCCGCCGTCGCGGTGGTTCCGCTCATCACCCGCCACGGGGTTCGGGTGGCGGAGCCCGGCCCCGGAACTCAGTAGTCGTCGCGACCGGTGAACTGCTGTTCCAGCAGCTCGGCCGCGCCGGCGACCAGCTCGAGGGGGTCGGTGAACTCGTTGATGTCGAGGTTGATCAGCGGCAGCGAGTGGCGGAGCACGATGTGGTCGCCCATCACCGCCAGCCCGCCCACCACGATCGCGTCGCCGACCTCGGTCAGCACCTCGAGGAGGTCGACCTCCTCGTGCCGGGCGAACGGCGTGGCGATCTGCACCCAGTCCTCGCGCTGGTCGAGGATCTCCCGGGCGATCACGACGATCTGCGCGCGCTCCTCGGTGTCGGGGTCGGCGCCGAACACCAGGCGGATGCGCAGCTCGTCGGGCTCGTCGCGCACCACCCGGTACGACTGCCTGATGTAAGCGACCAGATCGCCCCACTCCGCCACGGTTTCTCCGTTCTCGTGCCTGTCCGGGCGCTCAGCGTAGCGATCAGGCGGCGCCGATCCGGTCCAGATCGGCGAGAACGTCGCCGGGCAGTTCGAGGTCGGCGGCGGCGAGGTTCTCCCGCAGGTGCCCGGGCGACGACGTCCCGGGGATCAGCAGCATCGACGGCGACCGCAGCAGCAGCCAGGCGAGCGCGACCTGCATCGGCGTGGCCCCGACCCGCGCGGCGCAGTCGTCGAGCAGCCCTGACTGCAGCGGGCTGAACCCGCCGAGCGGGAAGTACGGCACGAAGGCGATGCCCTCGGCGGCGCACTTGTCGACGAGGGGGTCGTTCTCCCGGTGCGCGAGGTTGTACTGGTTCTGCACGCAGACGACGGGCGCGATCGCCTTCGCTTCGTCGAGCTGCCCGGCGCTGACGTGGCTGACGCCGAGGTGCCGGATCAGCCCCTGCTCCCGCAGGTCGGCGAGCACCCCGAACGGTTCGGCGAGCGACATCGGCACGGGGTAGTCGCCGGCGTCGTTGCTGAGCCGCAGGTTGACGACGTCGAGCACGTCGACGCCGAGGTTCCGCAGGTTGTCGTGCACGGCCGCGGTGAGATCGGCGGCCGACAGCGCGGGCGGCCAGCCCTTGTCCGCGCTCCGCCGAGCCCCGACCTTCGTCACGATGACGAGCGACTCGGGGTAGGGGTGCAGGGCCTCCTTGAGCACGGCGTTCACGGTGTGGGGACCGTAGTAGTCACTGGTGTCGAGGTGGGTGACCCCGCGCTCGACGGCCTCCCGCAGCACGGCGACGGCGGTGTCGTGGTCCTTCGGCGGCCCCCACACCCCCGGCCCGGCCAGCTGCATGGCGCCGTAACCCATGCGGGTCACGGGAAGTTCCCCGCCGAGGCTGAAGGTTCCGCCGAGATCCGCCATGCCACTCCTTTGGTCCGGGTGCTCATTCGGCCGAGTCTAGGCCCGATCCGCCCGCCTTTCCGGCCGAGCGGGGGGAGGACTCGCGCCGCGGTTTTGTCGGTGGTCTCCGGTAGCGTGGAAATCGGGGGCTTCTCATGTCGTCCACGCTGCGATTTCTCTTGCGCCGCAACGAAAAAGCTGCCCGAACTTTCCTGTCGATGTTCACCCGATTCAGCGGTGACCTTCGAACTGGCGTTCGGTACCGTCGTTGATATGGCGACATCGATTCCTTCCGCACAACCGAAAACGGCCGGGGCCTCACCGCTCGGCCATCAGCCGGGCAAGGCGATCCCAGGCCGGCGAAGACCCACCGGGCAGGGATTGCGCGGCCAGCCGCGCGATGGCCGGGTTGCCGACCTCGGCGGATTCCGGCCGCGCGGCGAACCAGTTCCGCGTGCGTTCGGCGAGCCCGGGCAGGCGCGGATCGTCCGGCGCCCAGTCGTAAGCGGCGTCGTGCTCGAGGCAGAGGGCGCGAAACTCGGGCTCCGCCAACAGATCCCGCTTCTCGGCGATCCACCGGGCGGCATCCTCGGGCGAGGCCGTCTGCATCATGATCCAGCCGTCGCGTTCCAGGCGCAGGTGGCGTTCGCTGACGCCGAGCTCGCGCAGCTCGTCCAGATAGCCGGCGACTTCCGGGGAAACGAAGAGCCGGTCGCCGCCGCGCAGCTGGGCGAGCTGGTCGCGGGTCCGCCGCAGCTGCGCGATGCGCTCCTCGAGGTCGTCGTCGATTTCGGCGATGGCGGCCGCGAGCGTGTCCTCGTCCGCGTCGAGCAGGTCCTTGATCCGGGCCAGTGGCACCCCCGCGGCGGCCAGCGTCCGGATCTTGACCAGGTCGACGGCGTGCTGCGCGGTGTAGCGCCGGTAGCCGGACGAGTCGCGGCCGGGTTCGGCGAGCAGGCCGCGCTCGTGGTAGTGCCGCACGGCTTTGACGGTCACTCCGGCGTAGTCCGCGAGCCGGCCGATCGTGATCATGCGGGCATCCTCCCAGTGCGCCGCTCAGGCCCGCCGGGTCAGGCGGCCGCCGCCGTTGCGGAAGCGGGCCCGGCCGTCGCGGACGTCGTGGTAGGAGACGAGCAGGAGGCGGAGGTAGCCGTCGAACGTCTCCGGCGGGTACCCGGCCGGCGCGAAGAGGCCGGGCCGGATCGGCACGTAGCGCTGCGGTGGCGCCGAAGCCGCGCCGCCGGCGAACGCCGTGAAAATCCGTTCCTGCGACTCGTCCGCCGGCTCGTACGTCGTGTGCTCTTCGAGCCCGCCGTCGACCACGCGGACGTCGATGCGGAGCTGGCCGGAGCGGTAGGTGCCCGCGTAGGGGGCGAGGTCGACGTCCGGCTCCGGTCCGGTGAGCACGGCAGGCACCGGAACCCCGAGGTGCTCGCGCAGGAGCAGCTGCAGGATCCGGTCCTGCAGCAGGATGGCGCCGGGAGTGTTGCCGTAGGCCGTGAAGACGAGGTCGTGCCCGGGCACCACGCACAGGATGGCCACGCCGCCGGGCGAGGCACCCGACATGGCGAGCACGGTCGTGTCGCCGAACGGGTACCGGACCCAGCCCAGGCCCATCGGCGGGACGTTCGGCGTGGCCATGTCGTGCGAGACCTGCTGCATCAGCGCGACCGACGCGGCCGAGAGGACCGGGCGGCCGGCGGGCGAAACCCCGCCCGCGAGGTGCGTGCGCCCGAACGCGAGCAGGTCGGCGACGGTGCCGATCGGCGTGCCACCGGCCGGCCCCCAGGTGTCGGGCAGCATGAACATGTCCGTCGGCCGGGCGGTCGTGGCGGCGGGGTCCGGGAAGTGGCCGATCGCAGTGCTGCGCAGGATGGCCTGGGCCGCCGAGGTGCTGGAGTCCGCCATACCGGCGGGGGCGTAGACGTCGCGTTCGAGCAGCTCCGCGAAGGGCACGCCGGTCACCACTTCCAGCAGCCGGCCCGCGACGATCATGCCGCCGTTGGAGTAGCTGAGCTGCTCGCCGGCCTCGAAGAGGGTGCCGCAGCTGCTCGCCAGGCCCTCGACGTACGTCTTCAGGGCGTCGCGGCCGGAGGCCTCGGGGAAGTAGAGGTCCGCGTCGATGCCGTTGGTGTGCGAGATCAGGTGCCGCACGAGGATCCGGTCGGCCGCACCGGGCGTGCTCAGGGCGAATTCCGGCAGGTAGCGCACGACTGGTGCGTCCAGCTCGAGGCGGCCGCGTTCGACCTGCTGCAGGACCAGCGTGGTGGTCAGGACCTTGGTCACCGAGCCGAAGAGGAATCCGGTGTCCTCCCGCATCGGGGCCCCCGTGGCGACGTTCGCGGTGCCGTGGGCGAAGAGGATCTGTTCACCCGCGTGGTGGATGCCGGCGACGAACCCGGGGATGCGGTCGGCCTCGCAGCGGGCGGCGATCTCTTCGCGGATCCGGGCTTCGACGGTGTGCAGTGCGTTCTCGGTCATGCGAACCAGCCTCGAACCCTCCCCCTGGGGCAGGGTCAAGGGAATTCAGCAAAGACCCTTGCCCCGCAGCACTCGCGCGACCGATTCCTGCACCCGCGGCTTCGGCAGCTCGCCGGTCTGCACGGCCTTCACCAGCCGGTCCAGCACTTCGTCCACCCGGCCCCCGGACGACCACAAGGCCTCGTCCGCGCCGGCCTGCAGGGCCTTCAGCACCGCCTCCGGCAGTGGGTACTGGGCCGTGATCGCCTTCATCGCCCCGAGGTCGTCCGTCACCACCGGCCCGGTGAACGCGAACTCGCCGCGCAGCAGCTGGTACGCGGCCGGCGAAACGGATGCCGGGACCCCGTTGGTCAGGTCCGGCACGTCGAGGTGGCCGACCATCACCCCGACCGGGCCGTAGTCGGCCAGGCCGCGGTAGGGCACCAG
This sequence comes from Amycolatopsis sp. NPDC005003, assembly GCF_053600695.1. NCBI lineage: Bacteria > Bacillati > Actinomycetota > Actinomycetes > Pseudonocardiales > Pseudonocardiaceae > Amycolatopsis > Amycolatopsis sp. NPDC005003. The sequence continues at coordinate 300,565 of NZ_JBSGAI010000003.1, forward strand.
GTCGAGCGCGCGCAGCTTGTCGAGCGGCGGCGTGACCACCGTGCCCTTGTGGGAGTCGCCCGAGCCGTGGCCGTGGCCGGGGAAGTGCTTCAGCACCGGCTGGACACCCGCGTCGCGGAGGCCCGCCGCAAACGCTTTCGCGTACGTCTTCACGCGGGCGGGGTCCGGGCTGAACGACCGGTCGCCGATCACGTCGTCGTCCGGGGCGTCCGTGACGTCGGTGTCCGGAGCGAAGTCCACCGTCACCCCGCGGGCGCGCAGCTGGCGGCCCCGCTCGGCGGCCAGCGCGCGGACCTCGTCCGGGGACTTCGTCGCGGCCATCGTCCGGGCCGAGGGCAGGTCGCCGTCGAGGTCGTCGATGCGCTGGACGCGACCGCCTTCCTCGTCGACCGTCACGGCCACCGGCACCTTCGCCGCGGCCTGGACGGCGGTCAGCGAGCCATCTTTCAACAACGCTGTTGCGTTACCCCCGATGAAGATCCCGCCGACCTGGTGGTCGCGCACCAGGGAGACGGTGGCCGACGGGTTGTCGCCGGAGACACCCACGACGACCAGCTGCGCGACCTGGGCACGGTCGTCGAGACCGTCGACAAGCCCCGCGCAGTCGCCCGGCCGCGCGAGACGCGACGTGGGTGTGGCGGGAGCGGAAGGAGGCGCCGCCGGCGGAGGAGACGGCCGCGCGGAGGTCAAGGGCACCGCCAGCCCGGACACGGTCTCCGGTTGCAGGCCCGCGACCAGCAGACACCCGGCCACGATGGAAAACGCCACCCCGAGGGCGGCAAGATGTCGGCGGTTCATCGGTCCCTTCAGTCGGTCGTGTGCCCCCGACCGTAGTCGACGGCCAAACTTCACGGCGTGAAGAATGGCCTCGCCGCCGTTAGAGAATTCATGAAGGCGACCTCAGCACACTGGCCGCAGTCAGGATTCGTCGTGGGCGGAGGAGGGTTCGATGGACCAGGTGCGAGTGGCGGCGTGGGCGTCCGACCCGATCGCCCTGACCGGGCTGATCAACCACCTGAAGTCCCGCCCGGAGCTGCTGGTCCTGCCGCGTGCCCGCCGGGGCGAGGCGGCCGTGCTGGTGTTCGCCGTCGGGGAGGTCGACCGCGAGGCCGTCGCCGCGCTGCGGGCCGCGTCCGCCGAGTCGCCGGCCGCGATCGTGCTGGTGGCCGGGCACGTCGACCCCGCGCACGTGGGCCTGCTCGCCGACTGCCACGTCTCCGCCGTGCTGCCGCGGACCGCGCTCGACCGGCTCACCGGGAGCGTGCTCGCCGCGGCCCGTGGCCGCACGTCGTCGCTGCGCGAACAGGTCGAGGCCCTGGCCGACGAGGGCGGCGGGGCGGCACTCACGCCGCGCGAGGTGGATGTGCTTCGCCTGATGGCCGAAGGCTGGGACACTGCCGAGATCGCGGGCAAGCTCTGCTACTCGGAGCGGACCGTGAAGAACGTCATCTACGCCATGACCAACCGGCTCAACCTGCGCAACCGGCCGCACGCGGTCGCGTACGCCGTGCGGGCCGGTGTGATCTGAGGAAGCCTGTTGCGAACGATCGCCCGCCGGACCGCCATCGTGGTCGCCGCGCTGATCCCGCTCGCCGCCTGCACTCCGGGTGACGCCGAGGGAAAGACGAAGCTCACCATCGCGACCTTCGGTGAGTTCGGCTACGCGCCCCTGATCGCCGAGTACGAAAAGCTGCACCCGGACGTCACGGTGCAGAACCGCGTCACCGACTTCGACACCCACCACAAGGGGCTGGCGACCCAGCTGGCCACCGGGCACGGTGCCGCCGACGTCGTCGCGATCGAAGAGCAGTACATGCCGCAGTACCGGAAGGTGAAGGACAAGTTCGCCGACCTCGCCGGCTACGGCGCCCGCGAGCTGGAAAAGCAGTGGGTGCCGTGGAAGTGGGCGCAGGGCACCGACGGCGCCTTCGTGCTGGGCCTCGGCACCGACATGGGCAGCCTCGCGCTCTGCTACCGGCGCGATCTGTTCCAGGCGGCGGACCTGCCGACCGACCGCGAAGAGGTCGCGAAGCTGATGCCGGACTGGGACGCCTACGCCGCCACCGCCGAGCGGTTCACCGCCAAGACGCCGAACTTCAAGTTCGCCGACTCCGCCGGCACCGTCTACACCGCGATGCTCAACCAGTCGCCGGAGAACTACTTCTCCCAGCGTGACGACTCCTTCATCGCCGATCGCAACCCGAGCGTGCGCGCGGCTTTCTTCCTCTCCGGCGGCCTCGCCGCGAAGGGGCAGACGGCGGCGGCGACCACGTTCACCCAGGCGTGGAACGTGGCGATCAAGCAGGGTTCCTTCGCCACCGTCGCGTGTCCCGCGTGGATGCTCAGCCAGATCAAGGAAGCCGGCGGGGACGCCAACCGCGGCAAGTGGGACGTCACCACCGTGCCCGGCAAGAGCGGCAACCAGGGCGGGTCGTTCCTGACCGTGCCGAAGCAGGGCGGCCACCAGAAGGAGGCGTACGAGCTCGCCCGCTGGCTGACCGCGCCGGAGCAGCAGAAGAAGCTCTTCCTCTCCGACGGCATCCTGCCCAGCGAGCCCGCCGTCTACGAGGATCCGCAGGTCGTCGCGCACACCGATCCGTACTTCGGCGACGCGCCCATCGGGCGGATCTTCGCCGCCTCGGCCGAGCAGCTGCGCCCGAACTACCGCGGCCTGCGCGACGCCGACGTCCGGCCGGAGTTCGGCCGCGCGCTCGGGCGGATCGAGGAAAAGACCGACACCGTCGAGCAGGCCTGGACCAAAGCCGTCCAGCAGGCCCAAGCCGCCCTGAAGTAGCCGCGCGTGCAGCACCGGCTCGCCCGATGGGACCGCAAGGTCACGCCGCTGCTGTTCGTCGCGCCCTTCTTCGCCCTGTTCGTCGTCTTCGGCGCCTTCCCGCTGCTGTACACGGCGTGGGTTTCGCTGCACGACTGGAACCTGCTCGAAGGCGACCAGGGCAGCTTCGGCCTGGCCAACTACGGCGACCTGCTCACCGATCCGCACTTCTACAACGCGCTGGCCAACACGGTCTCCATCTTCCTGCTCGCCGCCGTCCCCGAATTCCTGCTGGCGCTGGGTATCGCGGCCCTGCTCGACCGGCCGCTGCGCGCGGCGACCTGGTGGCGCACGGGGGTGCTGCTGCCGAACGTCGTGTCCGTCGTCGCCGTCGGGCTGGTCTTCGGGCAGCTGTTCAGCCGTGACTACGGCGTCGTCAACGAGGTTCTCGGCTGGTTCGGCGTCGCGCCGGTCAACTGGCGGGCGACCACCTGGACGTCGCACTTCGCTGTCGCGAGCATGGTGCTCTGGCGTTGGACCGGCTACAACGCGCTGATCTACCTGGCCGCGATGCAGGCCGTCCCGGGTGACCTGTACGAGGCCGCCGAGCTCGACGGCGCCTCGCGGTGGCGGACGTTCTGGTCGATCACGGTGCCGGGCATCCGGCCCGCGCTGGCCTTCACGGCGATCGCCGGCACGGTCAACGGCCTGCAGCTGTTCGCCGAGCCGCAGCTGTTCGACGCCGGCGGCTCGGCGGGCACCGGCGGCAACGACCGCCAGTTCCAGACACTGGTCATGTACCTGTACGAAAAGGGGTTCACGCACCTCGACGCGGGCTACGCGGCCGCGTTGACCTGGGTGATGTTCGTGATCTGTGCGCTGTTCGCGCTGGTCAACTACCGGCTGGTGCGCCGGTTCGTGAGGTCGGCGTGACAGCGCGGCGGCGGCCGGGCGGCTGGGTGTACGCCGTGCTGACGGGGGTGCTCGGCGCCTCGGTGTTCCCGCTGTACTGGTCGTTCGTCGTGGCCACGCGGGACAACTCGGCGATCGGGGAGACGTCGCCGCTGCTGCTGCCGGGCGGCAACCTGGCCGAGAACGTGCGGCGCGTGTTCGACACCGTCGACTTCTGGCTGGCCATCGGGAACTCGCTGATCGTCGCGGGCACCGTCACGGTGTCCAACGTGGTGCTGGCGAGCCTCGCCGGGTTCGCCTTCGCGCGGCTGGAGTTCCGCGGCCGCAACACGTTGTTCCTGCTGGTGGTCGGCTCGGCGATGGTGCCGGCGCAGCTCGGGGTCATCCCGCTGTACCTCGTCGTCGGCGACCTCGGCTGGTACGGGCGGCTCGAAGCGGTGATCGTGCCGGCGCTGGTCAGTGCCTTCAGCGTGTTCTGGATGCGCCAGGCGTGCGAAAACGCGATCAGCCCGGACCTCGTCGACGCCGCGACCGTCGACGGCTGCTCGGTCCTGCGCACCTACTGGCACGTGGCCGTGCCCGCGCTGCGCGCGCCGGCCGCGGTGCTGGCGATGCTGACGTTCATGGCCACCTGGAACGACTACTTCTGGCCGCTGGTGGTCCTCGACCCGAACGAGACGCCGACCGTGCAGGTCGCCCTGTCGCAGCTGGCCAGCGGCTACTACACCGACTACGCGCTGATGCTCACCGGCGCGACCGTCGCCGTCGTGCCGGTCATCGCGTTGTTCCTGCTGCTGGGCCGCCACATCGTGCGGGGCATCCTGAAAGGGGCACCGGTATGACCTTCCCGACGGGCTTCCTCTGGGGCGCGGCGACCGCGTCCTACCAGGTCGAAGGCGGTGTCACCGAAGGCGGCCGCGGGCCGTCGGTCTGGGACACCTTCGCGGCCACCGAAGGCAAGGTGCTCGGCGGCGCGACCGGCGCCGTCGCCTGCGACCACTACCACCGCTACCCCGAGGACATCGGCCTGCTGGCCGACCTGGGGCTGAACGCCTACCGCTTCTCGGTCGCGTGGCCGCGGGTGATGCCGGACGGCCGGACGACGGCCGCGGCCGGGCTCGCCTTCTACGACCGGCTGGTCGACGAACTGCTGAGCCGCGGCGTCGTGCCGGTGCTGACGCTCTACCACTGGGACCTGCCGCAGGCGCTCGAAGACGCGGGTGGCTGGCCGCTGCGGGACACCGCCGAGCGGTTCGCCGACTACGCCGCCGTGGTGCACCGCGCGCTCGGCGACCGCGTGCGCCACTGGACCACGGTCAACGAGCCGTTCTGCGCGGCTTTCCTGGGCTATGGCAGTGGCGTGCACGCTCCCGGCGTCCAGGACTACGACACGGCGCTGGTCGCGGCGCACCACCTGCTGCTGGGGCACGGCCTGGCGACGCGGGCGCTGACCGCGCAAGCCCGGCCCGGCCACGAGTTCTCGCTGGCCCTGAACTTCGCCCCGGCGATCCCGGACGGCGACACCCCGGCCCACCTGGAAGCGGCGCGGAAGTTCGACGGCATCCACAACCGGTTCTTCCTCGACCCGGTGTTGGGCCGCGGCTACCCGGAAGACGTCCTGGCCGACGTCGAACACCACGGCGGCCGTTTCGCCGCGGCCGTCCGCGACGGCGACACCGACGTCATCGCCGCCCCCATCGACTGGCTGGGCGTGAACTACTACGCCCCGGCGCGCGTCACCCCGCTCGAAGACCCGCGCGCGCCGAGCAACTGCCCCCTGCCGGGATTGCGGGGGATGGACGTGCTGCCCGCGAAGGGGCCGTTGACGGCGTTCGGCTGGGAACAGGCCCCCGGCACGCTGACCGGCCTTTTGAGCTGGATCCACGACCGGGCCGGCGGGCTGCCGCTGGTGGTGGCCGAGAACGGGGCGTCCTTTGTGGACCAGGTGGTCGACGGCCGGGTGTTCGACGCGGCGCGGGTGAACTACTTCATGGAGCACCTGCAAGCGGTCCACGACGCCATCCGCGCCGGTGTCGACGTCCGCGGCTACTTCGCCTGGTCGTTGCTGGACAACTTCGAGTGGGCGATGGGCTACACCCAGCGGTTCGGCCTGGTGCACGTCGACTTCGAGACGCAGCAGCGGACCGTCAAGGAGTCCGGCCGGTTCCTCGGCCGGGTCGCGAAGGCCAACGCGCTAGGAGCGCCGTCGAACGGCGTCGGCGACGCCCGAGCGTGACGGCGTCTCCAGCTTGCCCAGCAGCCGGGCCACGTGCGCCTGGACCGTCCGCCGCGGCAGGGACAGCTCGGCCGCGATGTCGGGGTTCGACCGGCCCTCCGCGACCAGGCCGGCGATGCGGACCTCGATCGGGGTCAGCGACTCCCAGCCGTGGCCCGGCCGGATCGCGGCGAACAGGGCACCCCGGCGCACCCCGAGGCGGCGCAGCCGGGTTTCCGCGCGCCGCAGGTCCCAGCGCGCCGCCAACGCCGTGTACAGCTCGGCCGCCTCCTCGAACGCCGCGTGCGCCGCGTCCAGCCGGCCCGCGCGCGCCAGCAGCACGGCCGCGTCTTCCAGCGCCGAAGCCAGCTCCGGACGGCGGCCGACCGCGCGGAAGTGCTCGGCCGTGGCCAGCACCGGCGCCGGGTCCTCGTCGATCAGCCCGCGGCACCACGACGCCGCCGCGTGCGCCCGCGCCGGACGTCGCTCCTTCGCCGCCTCTTCCTCGCACACCGCCAAGGCACGGCGGGCGCGGGGGACGTCGTCCTGCTCCATCGCCAGCCGCACGAACGCCGGCAGCCACTGGTGCCGCAGCATCATCTGCGCGTACGTCGGGTTCAGGATCGGCTCCAGCACGGCCAGCGCGCGGACGCGGTCGCCGCGCTGCTCGGCCGCCAAGGCGTCGGCGACCAGCAGGAAGTCGAAGCTCTCGCGCTCGGCGCCGGTCGCCGGGGCGTACTCCTCCGCCGCGTCGAGGTGGGCCGCGGCCTGGGCCCGGTCGTCGCGGCGGCCCGCGATCAGCGCCGCGACGCCGTGCAGCAGCAGCGCTGCCGGGCCCGGCTCGCGCAGGCCGTAGAAGGTGATCGCCGGCCCGTCCTCGATGACCGTGTCCAGCTCGACCAGCGCCTCGTCCCAGCGGCCTTCCCAGTACCGGTGCACCGCGGCGGACACCTGTAGCCCGACCGGCAGCGCGTGCCGCGCCGCGACTTCGCCCGCCGCGCGCAGGGCCTCGCCCGCCTCGGCCAGCCGGTCGAGGTTCTGCAGCGTGAACACGCGGTTGTCGAGCAGGTCGAGGTGCAGGTCGGCCAGCTCGTGCTCGTCGCCGACGGCCTCGATGGCGGCGTCGATGTGGGCGAGTGCGCGGTCGTGCTCCCGGCGCACGGAATCGACCAGCCACAACGACTGCAGCGCGTGCGCGGTCAGGTAGCGGTCGCCGCCGGCGAGCGCCTTCGTCTCGTGCGCGGTCTTCTCCGCGGTGTCCAAATCGGACAGACTGCCGCGCCGGAAGTTCGCCAGCAGCTGGCGGTGCTTGACCCGCCAGAGCTCCGGCACGGCCGGGTCGTCGACCCACGCGGCGAGCGTCGCGACGGCGCCTTCGGTGTCTCCCCGGCGGTGCCGCAGCGCGGCGAGCACGTGCCGCATCTCCTCGACGGCGTCCGGTTCGGTGGCGACGTCGAGCGCCTGCCGCGCCAGGGCTTCCGGGCTGCGCTCCAGCCGGAACAGCACCTTGACCAGCGCGACCAGCAGCGTCTCCCGGCGCGGGTCGGTGCCGCCGCACGCGGCCAGCGCGCGCTCGAGCAGCTCCACCGCGATCAGCGGGGCCCGGGTCGACACCGCGGCGTGGTGCGCGGCGAGCCAGTCCAGCACCCATTCGTCCACTGTGGCCGGTGCGGCCACCAGCTGTTCGGCGACGCGCTTCACCGGCGCGCCGATCCCGGCGAGGGCCTCGGCGGCCTGGCGGTGCAGCGCCGCTCGCGTCCCGGCCAGCAGCCGGTCGTACAGCGCCTGGCGCAGCAGGGGGTGGCGGAACGCCAGCTGCGTCCCGGTGTCGATCAGGACGTTCGCCGTGACGGCTTCTTCCAGCGGCGCCAGCAGGTCCGACGGCCGGCTGCCGAGCACCGCGGCGACGTCGCCGACGGCGAACTCCATGCCCAGCAGCGCGCCCCACCGCAGCACTTCCTGCGTTCGTGCGGTGAGGAAATCGAGCCGCCGGTCGACCGCGGCGACCAGCGACCGCGGCGCCTCGACCTCCGCCGGGTCGTCGACGTCGGCCTGGCCGCCGTGCACCGCGACCGAGCCGGCCCGCCGCAGGACGTCGACCATTTCCTTGACGTACAAGGGGTTTCCCGCACCACGGGCGGCCAGCTCACGCAGCCCCGGGCCGGGCGGCGCGCCGAGCTGGTCCTCGATCAGCCTGCCGACGTCTTCGCCGGTCAGCGGCCCCAGGTCGAGGACGACCCCGTCCCGCGCCTGGACACCACGGCGCAGCTGGGCGAGCTCGGTGCGGTCCGGAGCCGGCCGGGTCGCGGCCACCAGCAGCAGCGGCAGCTGCCGGGTCGCCGCGCAGAGCCGGTGCCAGACCAGCACGGACGCCTCGTCGGCCCACTGCAGGTCGTCGATCACCAGCACCTGCGGCGACTGCGCGCACAGCTCGTCGACCAGGGCCAGCAGCCGGTCGACGGCGCCGAGCACCGGGTCGGCCGGGCCCCAACCACGCCGCGCCGGGCCCTCGCCGGCGAGTTCCTTGGCCACCCGCGCGCGCCGCGGGTCCGGCGAATGCGCGTCGATCGCCAGGCACTCCAGCACGACCTGCAGCGGGAACCGGGTGCTCAGCTCGTCGGCGGCCGCCCACAGCCGCTGGAAGCCGGGCCCGTCCGGCAGCGAGCTGGTGAGCAGCTCGGACTTGCCGATCCCGGCCTCGCCTTCGATCCAGACGGCCCGTCCGCGCCCAGCCCGGACGTCGGCGACGAGCTCGGCGAGTTTCGCCGTTTCGGTTTCCCGGCCGAACAGCCGATGCCCGGTGACGACGACCGGCGCGGCGGGTGCGTCGAGGGCCGGGTCCTGGGCGAGGATCTGCCGCTGGAGCCGTTGCAGCGCCGGCCCGGGTTCGACGCCGAGCTCCGCGACGAGGGTGGCGCGGGCGTCGCGGAAGACGTCGAGGGCGTCGGCGGGCCGTCCGCTGCGGTAGAGGGCGAGCATGAGCGACTCCCGCAGCGACTCCCGCAGCGGGTGTTCGCCGGCCAGCACGGCCAGCTCCGGTGCGAGGTCGAGGTGCCCGCCGAGGGCGAGCACGGCTTCGGCCCGCCGTTCGAGGGTGTTCAGCCGGAGTTCGGCGAGGTATTCGCGGTGCCGCTCGGCGAACCCGCCGGGCACGCCGGACAGGGCTTCGCCCTGCCAGAGCGCGAGAGCGGCGTCGAGGTCGGTGACCGCCGCGCGTGGATCGCCCTGTTCGAGGTGCCGCTGTGCGCGTTCGCGGTGCCGCTCGAACAGGGCCGCGTCGAGCGCGTCTTCGCCGAGGACCAGCGAATACCCGGCGGGGTCGGACACCAGGACACTGGCGGCCGACCACCGCGACCGGTCCGGTTCGAGGGCGCGGCGGAGCCCGGAGACGTAGGTGTGGACGCTGCCTTCGACGCTCGCGGGCGCGGAATCGCCCCACACCCCGGCGATCAGTTCGGCCCGCGGAACCGGACGCCCGGCGTTGACCGCGAGCACCGCGAAGATGGCGCGCTGGCGGGCGGGGCCCAGGCCGATTTCGGCCGCCCCGCGCCAGGCCCGCAGCGGGCCGAGCACGCCCACCCGCAGGCCGGGATCCGCATCCCCTGGCATGTCGTTGCCGTCCCCTCTGGGACTTGCGCCCCAGACCCCTTCCCCCAGGGACATCCAGCTGACCTTACCGACGTGGCAACCCCTCCCGAGGTTGCGCGCGGGCGGAAGGCGCCCTTCGGCTCACCGGATGCGCTGAAGGGCATCTTCCGCTCGACGGACGGCAGGAAGGTGCCCTTCAGCCCGGGTTGGCGGATCAGTGGCCGGCGGCAGCTCGCGACCGGGCCGCGGGGGCGCGCCGGATGCCGAACGGCCCCATCCGGGCCTCCGCGCGCCGGACGTCCCACACCGCGCCCATCTCCGTGTACGCCGTCAACGCGCCCCGGAACGCCGTGCGTGCCTCCGCCAGCTCTCCCGACTCCGCCAGCAGGATCGCCGCGTCCTCGGTCGCCTTCGCGTGCTTCAGCAGCCGCCCGGCCGCCCGGTAGTGCCCGGCCGCCGTCAGGACCGGCCCGGGGTCCCCGGCCGCCAGGCCGCGGCAGTGCGAGGCCGCCGCCGCGTGGGCCGGCGGGATCTCGCCGGCGGGCTCGAGCAGGCGCACGGCCTCCCGCACGCGTTGCCGGTCGCCGAGCGACAAGGCGAGCCGCACCAGGTCGGGGAGCCACTGGTGCCGGGCCGCCGGCGGGTAGTTGTCCTCCAGCAACGGCAGCAACGCCGCCAGCGCCGCCTCCGGTCTGCCCTCCTGCTCGGCCAGCAGCGCACGGGCCGCGAGCAGGAAGTCGCCGCCGTCGGGCTCCAGCCCCGGCGGCCACTGCTGCCGGTCGGCCGCGTCGAGGTGCGTCCTGGCCTGGCCCGGTTCGCCGCGGTGCCCGGCGATCAGCGCGCCGACGCCGTGGACCAGCAACGCCGAACCCGGGCTGCGCAGCACGTAGGACGCCGTCTCGGCGCCGTCGCGGATCACCGCGTCCAGCTCGGCCAGCGCCTCCGGCCAGCGGCCCAGCCAGTAGTAGTGCACCGCGCCGGCCAGGTGCATCTCGCCCGGCACCGCGCGGGTGGCGGCGATCCGGCGGGCGGCGTCGAGCGGTTCGGCGGCCTCGTCGAGGCTGTCGAGGTTCGGCACGGCCAGCGCCGCGTCGTCCAGCGGGTGCAGCCCGGCCGGCGCCAGCGCCGTCGCTTCGCCCAGCTTTTCCAGCGTGGCCAGCAGGGCTTCGTGCCGCCCGCGCCACATCTCCGGGACGTCGGTGTCGTCGAGCGTCCGCTTCAGCTCGGCGGTCGCCTCGGAGAAGTCGCCGCGGCGGTAGTAGACGTAGGCCAGGATCCAGCGCATTTCGGCCGCGCGCCTGCTGTCCGACGTCCGCGCGACGACCGAGCGCGCCTCGGCTTCGGGCTCCCGGCCGAGCCAGAACAGCAGCCGGGCCAGCGTCGCGGTCAGCGTCTCCCGCGCGTCCGGCGGCAGCGCGCCCTGGGTGACGGCGTGGCGCAGCAGGTCGACCGCGACCCGCGGGGTCTCGGTGGCGACCGTGCCTATGTTTTCCAGCAGCCACCCGGTGACCCACGGGTCCACCTGGGCGGGCGCGGCGGCGAGCTGCTGGGCGACACGTTCGGCGGGCGCGCCCGAGGCGGCGAAGGCCTCGGCCAGCTGCCGGTGCAGCGCGACCCGCATCGCGGCGGGCGTCTTTTCGTAGAGCACGCGGCGCACCAGCGGGTGCCGGAACGCCAGCCGGTCGCCCGATTCGACGAGCACCCCGGACGTGATCGCCTCGTCGACCGCGCCGACCAGCGCCGTCGGCGGCCGCTCGGTGGCGACGGCGATGTCCGACGGCGAGAACTCGCGGCCCAGCAGCGCCGCCCAGCGCAGGGTGTCGCGGGTCCCGCTGGAGAGGAAGCTCAGGTACTGCGTGATCCGCGAGCCGAGCGGCGCCGGGATCGTCTGGCACGAATTGCCGTCCAGGTGCGCGTGGACGCCGTCGAGCACGATCATCGACTGTGCGAGCAGCGTCTCGACGATTTCCCTGGTGTAGCGCGGGTTTCCGGCCGCGTAGGAGACGAGCAGCTGCAGGCCGGGCCCGGGTGGCGCGCCGGCCAGCTCGGTGGCCAGCTCGCGGGTGGCGTCCTCGGCCAGCGGCGGCAGGACCAGGACGGTGATGTCATCGTTGTCGAGCAGGTCGTCGAGCGCGGCCGGCCGGGGCACCGGACGGCAGGCGCCGACGAGCAGCAACGGCAGCTCCCGCGTCTCCCGGCTCAGGTAGCGCCAGACGCGCAGCGTGGCGTCGTCGGCCCACTGCAGGTCGTCGAGCACGAGCACCAGTGGCGCCTCCGCGCACAGCTCGCGGACCAGCCCGAGCACGTCGTCGACCGGGTCCTCGCCGGACTGCTCGGCGAGCCGCGCGGCCAGTGCGGCCCGGCGCGGGTCGGTGGCGCGCGGGTGCACGCCCAGCGCGTCGAGCAACGGCCGCAGGGAGAACCGCTGGTCCAGCGCGTCCGCGGCGGCGAAGGCCGGGTGGAAGTCCTCGGCCGCGGCGAGGACTTCGGCGAGCAGCGCGGTGCGGCCGCTGCCCGGCTCGCCTTCCAGCCACACGGACCGGCCGGCACCGGCGCCGAGGCCGGCGACGGCCTCGTGCAGCCGGTCGAGTTCGGCCTCCCGGCCGACGAAGATGTCCGCCCGTGCCGGCCGCGCGGCGGTCGGTACCCGCGCCGGCCGCCGGGGTGCCGGTGGCGTCGGGCCCGGTGCCGCGGCGGGCTGCTCCAGGAGGTCGTCGTGCAGCCGCCGCAGGGCCGGGCCGGGTTCGGTGCCCGAGGACTCGACCAGCCGGTCGCGGAAGTCGGCGTACACCGAGATCGCCTCGGTCCGGCGGCCGGCTCCGGCCAGGGCGCGCATGAGCAGCCCGCGCAACGTCTCGCGGAACGGGTGTTCGCGGGTCAACGCGGTCAGTTCGGCGACGAGTTCGGTGTGCCCGCCCGAGTCCAGCACGACCTCGGCGCGCCGCTCGACGGTCGCCAGCCGCACCTCGGTGAGCCGGGCGCGCTGGGCGGCGGCGAACGGCCCGGGCAGGCCGGACAGCGGGACGCCGTGCCAGAGCGCCAAAGCCTCGTCGAAGGCCTCGCGGGCACCGTGGAGATCGCCGGCCGCGTGCCGGCGTTGCGCCTGCTCTCGCAGGGCTTCGAACCGGTGGACGTCGATCGCCTCGGCGTCCAGCCGCAGCGAATAGCCCGAACCGATCGACGCGAGCAGCTGCGGGCCCTCGCCCTTGGCCCGGCCGGGTTCCAGCGCGCGCCGCAGCCCGGAAACGTAGGTGTAGATGGAGCCCTGCGCGCTCTGCGGCGGCGCGTCGCCCCAGACGGCGTCGATCAGCTCTTCGCGCGAAACCGTGCGGTTCGGGTGCATCGCCAGCGCGGCGAGGACCGTGCGGCGGTGCGCGGAGCCGAGGTCCAGCTCGGTTTCGCCTTGCCAGGCCTTCATCGGGCCCAGCAGCTGGAGTCTCGGTGCGGAGCCGTCCGCGGCCGACATCGGTCTCCTTTCGTGCGTGAACGAATCGTCACGCGCCGGATGCCTGCCGTGAGCATACGCGGATGCCGTGACCCGGCAGGCAAGGATGGCGGACATTCGGGCAACGGCCCACCGGCGGGGTTCCGTGCCGCCGCGGGCGTGCGTCAGGCTCGGGGAGCCGGAGAGGAGCCCCGCATGGCGACAGCGTCGACCGGAGACGTGCCGACCGAAGACATGCAGCGGGCCGCCGCCTGCTTCGCGTCCGCCCTCGACGGCGCCCGGTCCCGCCTGCGCGACGTCAACAGCGAGATGGGGATGGTGCAGGCGTCGTGGCGCGGCGAGGCATCGGTGCGGTTCGGCCAGGCGATGAGCGACTGGGAGCAGGAGTTCGACGTGATCCTGTCGCGGCTGGCGCAGCTGCTGGAGGCGACCGGCGGCTCGATGCCGCGGCCGCGCCTGCCGTGACGCGGCTCGACTTCAGCTTCGCCGACCTGGTGCTGGACCGGATGGGCGCCATCACCGGGGAGATCGGCGAGCTGCTGGCCGACCTGGAGGCCCGGGTCGAGCCCGAGCTGGCGGCCTGGCCGCCGGAGGCGCGGGAGGAGTACTGGCGCGCCAAGCGCGACTGGGCCCGCGCGGCCGGGCGGATGCCGGGGTGTCTGGAGCGGGCGCGGGCGGCGTTCGGGGAGCTGTCTTCACGGGCGTGAAGGCGGAATAGGGAAGGCGTGAAGACACGCCGTCCACACTGCCCCCATGAAGCCCGTCGAAGTGAGCGTCCTCGCCTCGGACCCGATCACGCACGCCGGCGCGGTGAGCCTCCTGGACAACCATCCCGACGTCCGGCTGACCGACCTCGTGCCGGACGTGCTGCTGGTGATGGAGGACCACGTCACCGAGGCCGTGCTCGGCGAAATCCGGGCGGCCAAGGCGTCCCACGTCGTGCTGGTCGTCGAGCACTTCCGCGAAAGCGACCTGATGGCGGCGCTGGAGTGCGGCGTGGTGGCGATCCTGCCGCGCCGCGAGACAGGCGGCGCCGAGCTGGTCACGGCGGTGCTCGCCGCGGGCGACGGCACGGCCAACCTGCCGCCGCGGCTGCAGGGCGCGCTGCTCGCGCAGGTGCAGCGGATGCGCAAGGACGTCCTCGAGCCGAACGGGCTCACGCTGTCCGGGCTCGCGGCCCGCGAGTGCGACGTGCTGCGCCTGGTCGCCGAGGGCTTCGGGACCGAGGAGATCGCGGCGAAGCTGTGCTACTCGGAGCGGACGGTGAAGAACGTCCTCTACGGGCTCATGACGCGCTGCGGGCTGAACAACCGCGCCCACGCCGTCGCTTACGCGTTGCGAGCGGGCGCAATCTGAGACGTTTTCTTTGCTGCTGTCACCTCTTCGTGGGCTAGGGTCCGATCATGGTGCTCACGGCAGTGGAGATCGCGGCCTCCGTCCGGGCTGGGAAGCTCGATCCGGTGCGGGTCACCGAGGACGCTTTGGAGCGGATCGCCGCGGCGGACGGCGTCGTCGGCGCCTTCCGGCGGGTGCGTGCCGAGGAGGCGGTGAAGGAAGCCGCGGAGGTCGCCGCGCGGCCGGATCTCGCGGCGCTGCCGCTGGCCGGGGTGCCGGTCGCGGTCAAGGACGTCACCGAGCTGGCCGGCGAGTACGCGTCGCACGGTTCGCTGGCGGGATCTTCCGCGCGGGCGGCGGCGGACGGCGTGATCGCGGCGCGGCTGCGCGCGGCGGGCGCGGTGGTCGTCGGGCTGACCCGGGTGCCGGAGCTGTGCATCTGGCCGATGAGCGACACCCCGGACGGCATCGCCCGCAACCCGTGGGACCCGACGTACGCGGCGGGCGGCTCGTCGGGCGGCAGCGCGGCGGCGGTGGCGGCGGGGCTGGTCCCGCTGGCCCACGGCTCGGACGGCATGGGCTCGGTCCGCCTCCCGGCGGCGATGTGCGGCCTGGTCGGCTTGAAGCCGGGCGCGGACCTGCTGCCGGAGGGCGGCTGGTTCGGCATGTCGGTGCACGGCCCGCTGGCGACGACGGTCGCCGACACGGCGTTGCTGCTGTCGGTGCTGGCTGCCTGTCCGGAGCTGGCTTCGGTGGAAACGCCGTCGCCGGTCCGCATCGGCATGTCGACGACGGTGCCGCTGTTGCACACGCCGGTCCCGAAGGAGCTGGTGGCGGCGGTCTCGACGGCGGCGGGCCACCTGGCGGCGGCGGGCCACGCGATCTCCCCGGCGGCACCGCGCTACCCGGTGACGATGGCTCTGGGCATGACGGCCCGCTGGCTCGCGGGCCCGGCGGTCCAGGCCCGCGAGTTCGACGTCTCGCGGTTGCAGCGCCGGACCCGAGCCCACGTCCGCGCGGGGCGCCTGCTGGAGCGGGCCGGGCTGCTCCGCCCGCAGACGCGTGCCCGGTGGGTCGAACGGGCGGAGGAGTTCTTCGCGGCGCACGAGGTGTTGCTGACGCCGACGCTCTCGCACTGGCCGGTGAAGGCCGGGCGCTGGCACGAGCGCGGGTGGCTGGCGAACGTCCTGCCGTCGACGCGCCTGGGTGGCTTCACGGGCCAGTGGAACTTCGCGGGCTACCCGGCGATCACGGTCCCGGCGGGCCGGTCGGCGGTGTCGGGGCTGCCGACGTCGGTCCAGCTGGTGGCCCGCCCGGGCGGGGAGGCGCTGCTGCTGGGCTTGGCGGCCCAGCTGGAAGCGGCGAACCCCTGGCCCCGCACCGCCCGCAACTGAGAGCGCGCAGCTTGTGCACAACTGAAGGCGCGCAGCTTGTGCACAACTGAAGGCGCGCTGCGCCCGGGCGCCGGAAACTGTCGGTGCCTGACGGTAGCGTAAAAACCGGGGGGCCCCTCCACGCGCGCGGGTTGTGGGCTTCGCAGCGCGCGCTCGGCTGGGGGCCCCTCAGACCCGGAACGCGATGAAGGCCGCGCCGGGGACCCCAGGAGTCCCGCAACGCGGCCTTCACGGATGTTCGGCGCTGCCGGTGGCTCAGTTGCCCGGCTTGCTCCCCGTCGGCGAGAGCGGCTTCGCCCCGTTGCCGTTCGCGGGCTTGGTCGCCGGGCCGTTCGAGTTCGCCGGCGTGTTCCCCGGCTTCGCCGCCTGTGGCGCCGGCTTCGCCGCCGCCGCGGGCTTGGCCGCCTGCGGTGCCGGCTTCGGAGCCGCCGCCGGCTTCGGGGCGGGCTTCGAAACCGCCGGCTTCGGGATCGCGGGCTGGACCACCGGCACGACCGGCGCCGCCGGGGTCGTGGCCGAGTCCACGTCCGAGTCGCCGCCCACCAGCTTCGACGCCTGGGGGATCACCGCCTCCTCCGGCAGCGTCGCCAGCTGCGTCTCGCTCCGGTTGAGGATGTCCTCCGCCATCGCCAGGCTCTTGCGCGCCTGCTCGCGGATCTCCGCCAGCCGCTCGACCTTCCGGTTCGCCGCCGTCGTGCGCTGGGCCGCCTGGGTGGTCGCCTCGTCGAGCCGGCGCTTGGCCTCCGCCGTCGCCTCGTCGAGCCGCCGCTTCGCCTCGGCCGTCGCCTCCGCGAGCCGGCGCTCCGCCTGGTTCTTGCTCGCCGTGCGCTGGTCGGCGACGTGCTTCTCCAGCGCCGCCTTCTGGGCCGCCTGGGACGCCTCGAACTCGCGCTCCAGCTTCCGGCGCTTGCGCTCGGCCTCGTTGTCCAGCAGCTCCCGCCGCTGGGCCGCCTCGACCGTCAGCCGCTGCACTTCGGCGCGCGTCTCCGCCAGCGCGGCTTCGTGCTCGGAGTGCAGCAGGTCGGCCTGCTTGTCCAGCTCCGCGACCAGCTTCGAGTACCGCTCACGCAGCTTCGTCGACGCCTCCGTCGAGGACGCCCACGTCTTCTCCGCGGCCACCTCGGCCCGCTTGATGATCTCGTCCGCGCGGGCCTGCGCGAGCGTGACCGTGCGCTGCATCCGCTCGTCGAGGTCCTCGAGCCGCTCCGGCGGCTTCTTCAGCTCCTCGATGCGCGCCTCCAGCGCCGCGACCTGTTGCCGGACGGTCTCGGCTTCGCGGGTCGCGGCGGCGGCCTGCGCCGCCGCGGCGTCGCGTTCGCTGAGCACCCGGCGCAGCTGGGCTTCGATGTGGTCGAGGTACTGCCGGACCTCGTTGCGGTCGAAGCCGTGCCAAGCCTGGGTGTACTCACGACGGAGGGGGAGAAGGCCGTTGAGGGCGGTTGCGGCGGGGTCGCGCTCAGGAACCATGGGCCCGACCGTACCCGGGCACCCGCCGCCTCCGCCTTCCGGCTTGACGAATCACTGACAAGTGTCGCCGTGTCGCCGGAATGGCCTCACCCCGGAAACGCAGTGTTACCAGTGGAAGCCGCGCGAGAGCCGGGCCAGCGCCATCGCCGCGCGCGAGAGGTGTTTCTCGCCACGTCCGATCTTGAGTTCGCCCGAACCGCCCGCCGCGGTCGAATCCGGGAAGATCCGGAAACCCTGGTACGCGACGGCGTCGGTGAGGCCCGGCGTGAGCGTGTACGCCAGCCCGATCGCCTGCCCCGCCGGGGTGCCGATGTGCTTGGGCCGCTCGACGAGCGCCTTCATCACCATGTCCGCGGCCTGCTCCGGCGACTTCGTCGGGAACGCGTCGTAGATCTTCGTCGGCCGGATCATCGGGGTGCGCACCAGCGGCATGTGGATGGTGGTGAAGGTGATCCCGTCGCCGTGGGTCTCGGTGGCCGCGATCCGAGAGAAGTAGTCCAGCGCCGCCTTCGACGCCGCGTACGCCGAGAAGCGCGGCGCGATGCCCTGGACGCCGATCGACGACACGTTCACGATGTGCCCGAACTTGCGCTCCGACATGTGCGGCAGCACCGCGAGGATCAGCCGCACCGCGCCGAAGTAGTTGATCGCCATCGCGCGCTCGTAGTCGTGCATCCGGTCGTACGACAGCTTGATCGACCGGCGGATCGACCGGCCGGCGTTGTTCACCAGCATGTCGATCCGGCCGTGCTCGGCCAGCATCGCGTCGACGGCCTTGTGCACCGAGTCCTCGTCGGTCAGGTCGGCCGGGTACACCGACGCCGTGCCGCCCGCGGCGACGATCTCGTCGCGGACCTCTTCCAGCTCGTGCTGGCGGCGCGCGACGAGCAGCGGGACACCACCGGCCGCTGCAACCTTGAGCGCGGTCGCGCGCCCGATGCCCGAGGACGCGCCGGTGATGATCACGCGACGGCCGTCCAGCTCGCCGCGCGGGCCGTGCTTGCGGGCGCGGAACGGGTCGAGGTGCTCGCGCCAGTAGCGCCACAGCGTCGGCGCGTACTCCTCCAGCCGCGGGACCTCCACCGTGCCGGCGAGCGCCTTGCGCGTCTCGGCCGAGGAGAACACCGACGGGAACGCCATCGTGTCGAGCAGCACCGGCGGGATGCCGAACCGCTCCATGACGGCGTCGCGCGCGATGGTGACGCCGGGGATGTGCTCGGTCAGCTTGACCAGCCCGACGATCCGCTTCGAGATGCCTTCGCCCAGCTGCACGGTGATCGTCGGCGCGCCCGCGGCCCGCGCGAAGGCGTTGTACACCGAGACGACCGGCTGCGGCTCGGGGTTGACCAGGTGGAAGGCGTGGCCGTCCAGCCCCGGCTTGACCACCAGCTCCAGCAGTGCCTTGGCGACGTAGTCGACCGGCACGATGTTCGTGTCACCGAGGTCGGGGCCGACGATCGGCAGCACGTCCGGCAGCCCGGCGAGCCGGTTGATCGCGGGGAAGAGGTAGTACGGCCCGTCGATCTTGTCCATTTCGCCGGTCTCGGAGTGCCCGACGACGACGGCCGGCCGGTACACCCGCCACGGCACCTCGGTCTGCTCGCGGACGATCTTCTCGGCTTCGAACTTGGTCCGGTGGTACGGCGTCACGAGCCGCTGCCCGGCGTCGAACATCTCCTCGGTGAACACGCCTTCGTGGTCGCCCGCGACGGCCACCGACGAGACGTGGTGCAGGCAGCCCGCGCGCAGGTCCGCGGCGAGGTCGACGACCGCCCGCGTACCGTCCACATTGGCCTTGATGCTGGCTTCGTCGTCGGCGGTGAGGTCGTAGAGCGCGGCGAGGTGGACGATGTGGTCGACGCCGCCGCGCAGCTGCTCCCGGTCGGCTTCGGACACGCCGAGCAGCGGCTCGGCCAGGTCGCCGGTGACGAGCGTGACGCGGTCGGAGTGCGGCCACTGGTCGACCAGCGCGGCCAGCTTGGCCCGCGAGGACGCGCGCACCACGAGGGCGACGCGGTCGTCGTCGGGGCGGGAGAGCAGCAGCCGGGTGAAGTGGCGCCCGATCAGTCCGGTCGCCCCGGTCACCAAGAACGTCGCCATCGTCTTCACACCTCTCGCTCCACAGCCCTGACCCTGGGCATTCTGCTGCATGGCGACGCCGTCGACCACCGTTTCCAAACGTGATGTTACCCACGAGTAACTTAGGCGGGGTCCGCGATGACGACGCGGTTCTCCTCGTAGCCGTCCGATCCGCCGACCCAGCGGCCGCCGCACGTCACCAGCACGACGCGGTGCGGCCCGGACGGGCCGAACAGGGTGTCGGCGCGCGCGGGCAGGTCGCTCTTGTGCACCGTGACCAGCTGCGAGATCCGGTACCGCCAGGTCTTGCCCGCGGTGTCCACAATGGTCACTTCGGCACCGATCCGGGCGTTCCACAGCTCGGCGAACGGCCCGGTCGCGCCCCGCCAGTTCACGTGGCCGGCGAACACGCTCGCCCCGCCCGCCGCGTCGAGTGACGCGCCCCACCAGGTGGCCTGCCCGAGGTCGGTGGGCACCGGCAGCTCGCCGCCCGGGCCGAGGTCCTTGCGCACCAGCGTCGCCGTCCCGCCGTCGGGCAGCCGGACGGTGCCCGGCCGCTGCGGCGGCGGAGGCGCCGGCGAGGACGGCGATGGTGCAGACGGCGCGGACGACGGCGTCTGCGCGGCCGGTGCGGCCGGAGCCGCGGACGCGGTGGCCGCCGGGGATGGGGACGGCACCGAGGCCGCGGCCCCGCCCGCACCCGCGGCGGGCAGCGCCGTGCCGGTCACGACGGCCATCGGCCGCGAGGCGAACACGGCGGGGCCGTACTGCACCGCGAGCACGGTCGCCGCGCCGAGGGCGAAGCCGGCGAGCAGCCGGCCCCGGCCGGGCTGCCGCCCGGGCGGATCCCGGCGGTCGCCGGGCTGCTCGTCGTCGACGGCCGCCCAGCCGATGCCCCGGTGCCACTCGTCGACGAACCAGTCCTCGCCCCGCCAGTCGTCGTCGTGCTCCGCCACGCCGTTACCGCCGGGACGCCCGCCGCGCGGCCAAGCCGGCGAGCCCGGCCGTCAGCAGCACGAGCAGGCCGAGGCCGGCCAGCCCCGGCACGGAGTAGCTCGTCTCGACGACCCCGCGCGCCTGCGCGACCGGCTGGTCGCCGGCCGGGATCGCGCGCGGGACCTCGTTCGGCTTGTTCGTCACGGTCAGGGCGAGCGTCTCGCCAGGCTGCACGGTGCCGCACGCCGACGGCGGGTTCTGCGGGTCGTAGGCGTTCGTGTAGCCCGGGGGCGGGCTCGCCTCGACGACGCAGATCTCCTGCGGGGCGCGGAGGTTCTCCACCGCCACGCCGCCGGTCTTGCCGTCGGTGGTGACGACCACGGGCTTGCCGTCGGCCCCGGTGAGCGGCTTGCCGTCCTGGCCGAGCGCCGCGGACGTCCTGTCCTTGCCGGTGATCCGCAGGACGGCGCCGCCGACGCCCGCGCCGGTGTTCGCGTCGGTCTTGGTCACCTGGACCTTGCCGGGCTTCGCGACGTTGACGACGCCCTGGGCGGTCAGCTCCTTTTCGCCGCCGGTGGAGACCACGCGCTGCACCTTGGTGTCGACCGGCACCCGCACGTACGGCCGGTCGGCCGGGGCGGACAGCGCGGCCACCAGCTTCGGCTGGTCGCCGGCCGGGGTCAGCTTCACCGTCACGGTGCCGTCGGCGCCCGTCTTGAGCGTGACCTCCTTCGCGGCGGCCTGCGGGCTCGAGTTCCCGGCGGTGCCGCCCGCCGTCCCGTCGTCGAGGGTGCCGTCGGTCGCCGTGAGCTTCACCGCGACGTCCGGGACACCCTTGTCCTTGGCGTTCTTCACCGTGACGGTCCACTCGGCGGCCTCGCCGGGGTGCTGGTCGCCCTTCGGCGTGGTCACCGAAGCCGTCCACGGCCCGCGGTTGGCCTCGGCGTCGGTCTTCAGCCGCTCGACGGCCGCCTTGGCGTCCGCCGGCAGCAGGTCGAGGTGGTATTGCGCGTCGTAGCCGATCTTGTCGTAGGTGAGCGACGGGTCCAGGTCGGCCGGCGTGCGCGGGGCGGCCGTCCACGAGTGCAGCAGGTGGGCGAGCGCCGCGGCTTCGTCCGGCTTCTTCGTGTCGCCGTAGCGCAGCAGCAGGTACGAGATGTTCGCCGCCTGGTCGGCGGGCAGCTTCGTGCCCCACTTCGTGAGCAGCTCGTCGCCCGGCTGGTACTGCTCGTCGGTGTCGGGGGCCTTGAGCTGGAAGCTCACGCAGAAGACCTGCGCCCCGCCGACGACGTACGAACCGAGCCAGTTGCGGCTCGGCCGCGGGGTCATGTTCTGGCCGGGCTTGACCTCGTAGCCGATGCCCTCCTGGCTGGCCGCCGAGGCCGGTGCCGCGCCGACCGTCACCGAAAGCGTGCCGAGCAGGGCCGCGGCGACGAGGCCGGTGAGCGCGCGAACACCCGCGCGCGGGCGTGTTGACCACCCCATGGTGTCAATGCTCCTTCGTCCGACGCGCGGCAGCGCCCGGCGTCTCTGCAGGTCACACGACTGATCAAAGCCCCGACACGCGTTCGGTGAAGATCCGAGCACGCGAAGTGAGCGTTGCGCCAAGGGGCGAAACTGTGTACCGCTCTTCGGGTGGCTGTCGCCGAACGGTCGTGACATCCGTCGCTTACCGTGTCGTCCGAGGCAGACGAGCTGCCGTCGAGTAAAGTTGTCTTTACTCGACGGGAACCGCGCGCCCGCGGCAGTCGTTGAACCCGATGCAGCGATGATCCGAGAAGCAGCAGATCCAGGAGGATCAGGTGCGATCCAGTAGCAACCCGGCGTTCCGCAACCTGCCCGGCGGCGGAACCCAGACTTACGGGCAGTACGGGCCCCCGGTGGGCTTCAACCAACCCCAGGGCGGCGTGCCCGGGTACGACCCGGGCCGGGCCACCGCCGGCGAGGGCGACCGCCCGATGACCGTCGACGACGTCGTCGTCAAGACGGGTATGTCCCTCGGCGTCGCGCTGCTCGTCGGGGTGATCACGGCGATCTGGGCCCAGGTCCAGATCGCGGAGACCGGCCGGATCCCCGGCGCGCTCCTCGGCGCGATGCTCGGCGGCCTGATCGTCGGCCTCGTCATCTCGCTGGTGATCATCTTCCGCCAGAAGCCCAGCGGCGCGCTGACGCTGACGTACTCGGCGGCCGAAGGTCTCTTCCTCGGCGCGCTGAGCGGCGTGTTCAACGCGATCTACCCCGGCATCGCGCTGCAGGCGATCATCGGCACCGCGGGTGTGTTCATCGGCATGCTGGTGGTCTACAAGACCGGCGCGGTCAAGGTCACGCCGAAGCTGACCAAGTGGATCGTCGGTGCCACCGTCGGCGTCGCGATCCTGATGCTGTTCAACCTGATCAGCACGTTCGCCTTCGGCTTCAACCCGCTGCGCGGCGGCGGCACGATCGCCATCCTGTTCAGCCTCCTCTGCATCGGCATCGCGGCCTTCAGCTTCCTGCTCGACTTCGACCAGGCGGACCGGATGATCCGCGAGGGCATGCCGTCGAAGTGGGCGTGGTACACCGCGTTCGGCCTGATGACGACCCTGGTCTGGCTCTACCTCGAGATCCTGCGGCTGCTCTCGTACTTCCGGGAGTAACCTGGCTCACAGTTCCGCAGTGAAGGCGCTCCGTAATCGGCGGGGCGCCTTTTCTGTGGGTAATTCGTGCATTTGCGGACCCCGGTGCGGGTGGCGCTCACCCTGCGTGTTTGATGTGCCGGTCGGTTCTCATTTCACATGTGTGAGGTTCACAGTGAGCGTTCCCCCTCCGGCCCCCGGGGGCCAGCAGCCGGTGGGTCAGCCCGATCCGTACGGGCCGCCTCCGGGCGGCCAGCCGCAGCAGCCCTACGGCCAGCCGGGCCCGTACGGCCCGCCGCCGCAGGGCCAGCCGGGCCAGTACGGCCCGCCGCCCGGCCAGTTCCCGCCCGGGCAGGCCGGCTTCCCGCCCCCGCCGGCCCCGCCGAAGCGCTCGAAGGTCCTCGGCCTGATCCTCGGCGGCATCGGTGCCATCGTGGTGATCGCGCTGCTCATCGTCGGGATCATGGCCTTCATGAAGTCGCCCGACACCGCGAACGCTGGCGACTGCCTCACCATCACCGAGTTCACCCAGGGCGGGGACGACCCGGCGAAGGCCGAGTGCAACGACCCGAAGGCGAACGTCAAGATCGCCAAGAAGCTGGACAGCTCCACCGCGGACTGCCCCGGTGGCTCCGACGCGGGCTACGACACCTACTCGGTCAGCGGCCGCAGCCCGTACAAGCTGTGCCTGATGATCAACGCGAAGCAGGGCGACTGCCTGGCGAACTTCACCTCCAAGACCAAGGGCTACCTGAAGGTGCCCTGCACCGACCCGACCAAGGACGGCGAGCTCGTCAAGGTCGTGACCGGCCAGGCCGACAAGAACGTCTGCGAAGGCACCGACGCCACCCGGGTCGCGGTGTACCCGGAGCCGGCGACGACGATGTGCGTCAAGACGAACGAGTAACCGCGGACCTCGCGAAGGCCTCCTCGCTCCGCGCGAGGGGGCCTTCGCCGCGTTCAAGGTAACCCCGATTGCTCCGTTCGTCCCACACTTTGCGACGGGCTGCGACCGGTCCGTCACAGTTCTAACTTTGGTCGTCCTGCCCGCCCGAGCCTGGAGTAGCCGGTGGCGACGACCCAATCCCCGATCGGTGCCAAGAAGTTCCTCGACTTCCCCACGTCCTGCGCCGCGCCCGTGCCGCGGCCGGAAGACCCCGTCAAGACCGTCCCGCTGGCCGCCGCCGGCGTGCTCGCCGCCGGCCTGACCTGGTACGTCTGGGCGAGCCAAGGCGCCAAGTTCGGCGTCCTGCTGCTGCTCGGCCTGGGGCTCGGGCTCGCGCTGTTCCACTCGCGGTTCGGCTTCACCTCGGCCTGGCGGCAGCTGATCGCCGTCGGCAACGGCCAGGGCCTGCGCGCCCACACCGTCCTGCTCGGCACGGCCGCGACGCTCATCGCGCTGATCACGGGCACTGGCAGCGGGCTGTTCGGCAGCAAGCCCGCGCCGACGGCGGGCGCGCTCGGCCTCGCGCTCTTCGTCGGGGCGACACTCTTCGCGATCGGCATGCAGCTCGGCGGCGCGTGCGCGTCCGGGACGCTGTTCGCGGTCGGCTCCGGCCAGTCCGTGATCGTGCTCACCCTCGGCGGCTTCATCGCCGGTTCGGTGCTCTACACCTGGGCGTACCCGGTGCTGTCCGGCTGGCCCGAGCTGACGGGCGTGCTGCTGGCCGACCACGTCGGCTGGTTCGGCTCGTGGGCGATCACGATCGCGGTGCTCGCCGCGATCGTCCTGGTCACCCGCGCGGTGCAGCGCCGCCGCACGCCGCCGCCGGTGGACGTCGTCCCGACCGCGCGCGGCTTCGCCCGCGTCTTCCGCGGCTCGTGGCCGATGCTCGCCGGCGCGGTCGTGCTCGGCGTGCTGGCCGCCGCGGTGTTCCTCGTCTCGGGCGGGATCTGGGGCATCACCAGCGCGTTCGCGCTGTGGGGTGCGAAGGTCCTGCAGGTGTTCGGGCTGCACCCCGAGACGTGGGAGTTCTGGCGGCTGAAGGCGAACGCGACGTCGCTGGCCGGCCCGATCTGGCGGGACAAGACCAGCCTCACCGACATCGGCATCATGCTCGGCGCCGCGGTGGCCGCCGCGGCCGCGGGCGCGTGGAAGATCCACAGCTCGATCCCGTGGCGCACGGCGGTGGCGGCGCTCCTCGGCGGCGTCCTGATGGGGGTCGGCGCGCGGATGGCGGGCGGCTGCAACATCGGCGCGTACCTCGGCGGCATCTCCACCGGCAGCCTGCACGGCTGGCTGTGGGGCGTGTTCGCCCTCGGCGGGACGTGGATCGGCCTGAAACTGCGGCCGCTGTTCGGGCTGGCCAACCCGGAACCGGCCGACAGCGTCTGCTGACGCACGAGGGCCCCCACCGCGCGGGTGGGGGCCCTCGCCGGAATCAGGAAAGGCGCTCGATGATCAGCGCCATGCCCATGCCGCCGCCGACGCACATCGTCTCGAGGCCGAACTGCTTGTCGTGGTGCTGCAGCGAATTGATCAGCGTCGAGGTGATCCGGGCGCCGGTCATGCCGAACGGGTGGCCGACCGCGATCGCGCCGCCGTTGACGTTCAGCCGGTCCAGGTCGATGCCCAGGTCCCGGTACGACGGGATGACCTGCGCCGCGAACGCCTCGTTGATCTCGACCAGGTCGATGTCGCCGATCGACAGCCCCGCCCGCGAAAGCGCCTGCCTGGACGCCTCGACCGGGCCGTAGCCCATGATCTCCGGCGAAAGCCCGGTGACGCCGGTGGACACGATCCGCGCCAGCGGCGTCAGGCCCAGCTCACGCGCCTTCGTGTCGGACATGATCACCAGCGCGGCCGCGCCGTCGTTGAGCGCGCAGCAGTTGCCCGCCGTGACCCGGCCGTCCGGGCGGAACACCGGCTTCAGGCCGGAGACGCCTTCCACGGTCACGCCGGCGCGCGGGCCGTCGTCCTTCGACACGACCGTGCCGTCCGGCAGGGTCACCGGGGTGATGTCCTTGGCCCAGAAACCGTCCGCGATGGCCTTCTCGGCCAGGTTCTGCGAACGGACGCCGAACTCGTCCATCTCCTCGCGGGTGACGCCCTTCAGCCGCGCCAGGTTCTCCGCGGTCTGGCCCATCGCGATGTAGACGTCCGGGACGTCGCCCTCGGTGCGCGGGTCGGTCCAGGTGTCGGTGCCGGACTCGGCGGTCGCCTTGGTGCGCGCCTCGGCCTCGGCGAACAGCGGGTTGTGCGTGTCGGGCCAGGAGTCCGAGCTGCCCTTGCCGAACCGCGAAACGGTCTCGACGCCGGCCGAGATGAAGACGTCGCCCTCACCGGCCTTGATCGCGTGGAACGCCATCCGGGTGGTCTGCAGGCTGGAGGAGCAGTAGCGGGTGATGGTGCAGCCGGGCAGGTGGTCGTAGCCCAGCTCGACGGCGACCGCGCGGCCCATGTTGAACCCGGACTCGCCGCCCGGCAGGCCGCAGCCCAGCAGCAGATCGTCGATGTCGGCCGGGTCGAGCTGCGGGACCTTGTCCAGCGCCGCCCGGACCATCTGCACGGTCAGGTCGTCGGGCCGCATGCCGACCAGCGAGCCCTTGTTGGCCCGCCCGATGGGCGAGCGTGCGGTGGAGACGATGACGGCTTCGGGCATGGCGGACACATCCTCGTATCGGCGTGCTAAGCGGTTGGTCACATACTGCCGTCTCCGTGGCCTGGGTCAAAGCCAAACGCGACTAAGGCAACACTGGCACCATCGCTCTTCGTGGCGAACGAACTCGAACGGGTGCTGCGGACGAGGACGATCGTGTTGTGGAGCGCCGGGCTGCTGACGGTCGCCGCGCTCGCCGCCACCCTGCTGCTGACGCTGCTGGGCGGCGGACGCCCGGAGGATTCGGCCCGGCTCGACGCGCTGAAGACCGCCGCCAACATCGTCGTCGGCACCGGGGGCGCCGCCGCCCTGCTGCTCGCCGCGCGGCGGCAGCGGTCGGCCGAGCTGGACCTCGTGCAGAAGGAGCACGACGCCACCGAGCGCCGGATCACCGAGATCTACGGCAAGGCCGCCGACCAGCTCGGCAGCGACAAAGCCCCGGTCCGGCTCGCCGGCCTGTACGCCCTCGAGCGGCTGGCCGGCGGGTACGAGGAGCACCGGCAGACGATCGTCAACGTCCTCTGCGCCTACCTGCGGATGCCGTTCAAGCGCATCGCGAAGAACGCCGAGGAGCTGCAGGTCCGCAAGGCCGCCCAGGGCATCCTCCGGCAGCACCTGCGCCCCGGGCCCGCGGAGCGGCCGAACGAGGACTTCTGGCCGGACATCGACCTCGACTTCTCCGGCGCGACGCTCGTCGGGTTCACCCTCACGCACTGCTCGATCCGGTCGATCACCTGCTACGACGCGGAGTTTCTCGAACTGGCGTCGTTCCGCGGCACCGAATTCCGCGCCAGGGCGGATTTCAACAAGGCGCGTTTCGGTGACCGGGTCGATTTCCGCGGAACCGTTTTCGGTGGCGACGGCGAGAGTTTCAACGGCGCCGTTTTCGCAGGTCCGGCCGATTTCGGCACGAAGTCCGCGGCCCGGCTCGCGGGTGCGCGGGCGAAGCGGGGATTTCCGCGGACCTGGCCGCGGGGCTGGGAAGAACGGCCGATCGCCGACGAGACCGAATGTACGGAACTGACACGAAAGGGCGAACCGGGGCAACCGGCGAGCCGATAGGATCGTCGCACCAAGGAGACAGTCGCCATGCCACAGGAGGTGAACTGGCGATGATCACCACTCGGGCCGCCCACTGGGCGTCCGCGGCCCCACGGAGGGGCTGCCGCACGGTCATCGACGCCGGGTGGAACCTCCGGGACGGGATGACGGCTCAGTGTGCGGCGGCCCTCGGGCCGGTACCGGTGCGGACGAGCGGCTTGGTGGCCGCCTGAGGCCCGGGCCGGGCGGCCCGACCTCGCGCGCACTGCCCACCATCGCCGACGCGCACCCGGAGCCCGCTCGGGGCTCGATCGTGCACGACTGGACAACCTCATCGGTGGGCCGTTTAGGCTGGCCCCCGTGGAGTACGCAGAGCACATCGCAGACCTCGTGGGCAACACCCCGCTGGTCAAGCTGAACTCGTTGACCAAGGGGCTCAAGCCGCTCGTGCTGGCCAAGGTCGAGTACCTGAACCCGGGTGGCTCGGTCAAGGACCGCATCGCGCTGCGCATGATCGAGGCCGCCGAAGCGTCCGGCGAGCTGCGCCCGGGCGGCACGATCGTGGAGCCGACGTCCGGCAACACCGGCGTGGGGCTGGCCATGGTCGCCCAGCGCAAGGGCTACCAGTGCGTGTTCGTCTGCCCGGACAAGGTCAGCGAGGACAAGCGCAACGTGCTCAAGGCGTACGGCGCCCGCGTCGTGGTGTGCCCGACGGCGGTCGCGCCCGAGCACCCGGACTCCTACTACAACGTCTCCGACCGCCTGGTCCGCGAGATCGAGGGCGCCTGGAAGCCCAACCAGTACGCCAACCCGCAGAACCCGGAGAGCCACTACCTCTCCACCGGCCCCGAGCTGTGGAAGCAGACCGACGGCAAGATCACGCACTTCGTCGCGGGCGTCGGCACCGGCGGCACGATCTCCGGCACCGGCAAGTACCTCAAGGAGGTCAGCGACGGCCGCGTGCAGGTGGTCGGCGCCGACCCGGAGGGCTCGGTCTACTCCGGCGGCAGCGGGCGCCCGTACCTGGTCGAAGGCGTCGGCGAGGACTTCTGGCCGGACACCTACGACCGGACCATCGCCGACGAGATCATCCCGATCTCGGACGCCGACTCGTTCCAGATCACCCGCAGGCTCGCGCTCGAGGAGGGCCTGCTGGTCGGCGGCTCCTGCGGGATGGCCGTCGCCGCCGCGCTCAAGCTCGCCGAGCGGCTCACCGAAGACGACGTCGTGGTCGTGCTGCTGCCCGACGGCGGCCGCGGGTACATGACGAAGGTGTTCAACGACACCTGGATGTCCTCCTACGGCTTCCTGCCGCCCGACTCCTCCGGCGCGACGGTCGCCGACGTGCTCACGAAGAAGAGCGGCCACCTGCCGGCGCTGGTGCACTCGCACCCGAACGAGACGGTCGCCGAGGCCATCGCGATCCTGTCCGAATTCAGCGTCAGCCAGATGCCCGTGGTCAGCGCGGAGCCGCCGGTGATGGCGGCCGAGGTCGTCGGCGCGGTCAACGAGCGGGACCTGCTCGACGCGCTGTTCACCGGCAAGGCCCAGCTGGCCGACCGGCTCGAGCAGCACATGTCCCCGCCGCTGCCGACGATCGGCGGCGGCGAGCAGGTGAGCGCGGCGATGACCGCGCTCGAGGGCGCCGACGGCGCGCTGGTGCTGGTGGACGGCAAACCGGCCGGGGTTGTCACCCGGCACGACCTCCTGGGCTTCCTGGCCGGTCGCTGACCGGCCACAAGAGAGTCTTAATCGGCGGACCCGGCAGGGGCGTTACGAGCGCCTCGCCGGGCCATCCGATAGCGTGGGCGCAAATAGAACACTTTCGCGTTCTCGTCAAGGGGGTTCAAGACCCACATGAGTGCACCGCAGCCACCGAACCAGCCGTGGGGTGGCGGCCAGCCACCTCAGGGCCCGCCGAGTGGCCCCCAGCCGCAGCAGGACCCGTTCGGCAGCCCGGAGCCGACCCAGGTGGTGCAGCCCGTGCAGCCCCAGGGCGGTTCGCCGTTCGGGGAGACGCCGGAGCCGACCCAGGTCGTCCAGCCGGTCCCGCCGGGTGACGGCGGGGCGGGCGCGACCCAGGCGATGCCGCCGGTCGACGCGAACGCGACCCAGATGGTGAACCCGGCCGGCGGCGGCGACGCCCCGGTCGCGGACTCGACGCAGCTGGTGCCGCCGGGCTCCCAGCCGCCGGCGATCCCGTACACCCCGCCGCCGAGCGCGGCCGACAACCCGGCGGCGGCCTTCGGCCAGCAGCCCGGTGGGTACGGCCAGCAGCCGGGCGGGTTCGGGCAGCAGCCGGGTGGCTTCGGGCAGCAGCAGCCGGGCTTCGGCCAGCCGGGCCAGCCGCCGCAGGGCTTCGGCGCCCCGGGTTTCGGTGGCCCGCAGCAGCCCGGCTTCGGTGGGCCGCAGCAGCCGTTCGGCGGGCCGTCGGCCGGCGGCAACGGCCTCTTCGGCTACATCGCCGGTGGCATCGTCGCCCTGCTGGGCCTGATCGCGCTCATCATCTCGTTCAACTACATGGGTGACGCGAGCGACTACTCGACCCTGGTCGGGAGCACGGACTCGGAGATCATCCAGAAGGCGCTCGACGCCGCCGGGCTGATCGGCCCGGGGCTCGTCTGGTTCTACGTGGTCATGATCCTGCTGGGCTCGCTGATCTCCCTCGCCGGCGGTGTCGGGCTGGCGCTCGCGGGCAAGCTGGGCGGGCTCAAGAAGTTCGTCCCGATCGCGGTCGTCGCGGGTGGTGCGCTGCTCGCGATCTTCGCCCTCTTGCTCAAGATCGGCATGACGCCCAACGCCGAGGCGCTGGGCGGCTCCGCCTCCGGCCGGGACACCTTCGGGATCGGGCTGCCGCCGCTGATCCTGGGTGTCCTGATCCTCATCGTGGGGGTGCTCGGCCTCGTCCCGGCGACGCAGCAGTTCGTCGGCCTCGGTGGCGGCGGTTCCGCGCCGGGCGGGCCGCAGGGCTTCGGCGGGCCGCCGCCGGGCTTCGGTGGCCCGCAGCAGCCGGGCGGCTACGGCCAGCCCGGCCAGCCCGGCGGGTTCGGCCAGCAGCCGGGCGGCTACGGCCAGCCGGGTCAGCCTGGTCAGCCGCCGCAGGGTTACGGCCAGCCGGGTGGGTACGGGCAGCCGGGCGGGCCCAATCCCTCCAGCGGTGGGTTCTCGCAGCCTGGTCAGCCGGGCGGCTACGGCCAGCCGGGCGGACCCAACCCGTCGAGCGGTGGGTTCCCGCAGCCGGGGCAGCCGGGTGGCTACGGCCAGCCCGGTGGGTACGGCCAGCCGGGGCAGCCGGGGCAGCCCGCCCAGCCCGGCCAGCCGCCGCAGGGCTGGGGTCCGCCGCCGGGCCAGCAGGGCCCGCCGAGTGGTGGGTTCGGCCAGCCGGGCCAGCCCCCGCAGCAGCAGTGGTGAGCTAGCGCGCGCATTCGTGCCCCGGAGCCGATTCGGCTCCGGGGCACGCTGCTTTTCACCGGTCCGCAATTGTCCGAAGAGGACAATTGCCGGGGCGGCAGCACTGCCGGTAATCGCGTGACCGCATTTCTGCCACTACCGCACAGAAATGATCTTGGGTTCCGCCGTCCGGCCGAATTCCGTTCGCATTCCGGACTACTTTGGCCGATTCCGACTAGGGTGAGCGCCGTCGTCCTGAGCTCGGCTGATGGGGGAGTTGTGACCGGTCCGCACCGTTATCAGGTGGCGCATTCGCATTCGCGTTCATCGACTCGGCCATCCGGAGTAACGGCGGTCCTCGCCGGCGTGCTCGGTTTTCCGGCCGCGGTCGCCGCCGGATACGTGCCGGTCAAGATCTTCCTCGACATGCCGGCCGAATTCAGCCTCGACGCGCTGCCGGGCTGGGTGCTGGTGGACCTCGCCGCCTACGTCGTCGCGGGACTGGTGCTGCTCCTCGGGTCGCTGGCCACACTCTTCCGCGCGACGGCGGGCGCGGTCCTGCTCGGCCTGGGCGCGCTGCTGGCCATCGGCGCCCTGCTCACCGAGCCGATGTCGGTCGGTGTCCCGCCGGCCCGCTTCGCCGACGCGATGTTCACCCACGGCGGGTTCGCGATGGCCGACCGCGTCGGCTTGGCGGGGCTGGCGGTGCTCGTGCTGGTGCTGGCGTTCCTGCCGCCGACGTTCCGCTACCTGCGGTACCGCACGTCCGCGGTGCCGGTGCTGTCGGGCCAGGGTGCCTACTCGTCGCGGAGCTGGTGAGTGGCGGTCCCGGCCCCGCCGAAGCCGGGAACCGGACCGGCGGTCGCGGCGGGGGTGCTCGCCGTGCTCGGCGGCGTGTGGTTCCTGGCGGGCATCTTCTGGTGGACCCTCGTCCTGGGGTACGACCAGCTGGACCTGATGGTCCCCGGCCAGATCGCCGACGCGGTCGTCGGCCTGCTGCTCTTGCTCGCCGGGGTGTCGTTGCTCGCGGGCGCCGAGGCGGGCCGGGTGCTGTGCCTGGGCACCGCGGTCGTCGCGCTGGTCGCGCTGATGACCGGCGTGGCGCTCCGCTACCAGCGCATTCTGTTCCTCGTCGGAGGCCCCACGGGAATCGACGCCGACGTGCCACGCGCGATCGCCATGGCGGCGCCCTTCGTGGCCCTGCTGGTGCTCGCGGCCCGGCCGGCCACCCGCCGCTGGACGCGCCGCTGAGATCCATCCCACCTGTCGGGAATGTCAGGGCGGGCCCGTACGCTTGACCAATGGTGGACGACTACTCCGATTTGGGCTTCGAGACGCGCGCGATCCACGCCGGTCAGAAGCCCGACCCCCGCACCGGCGCGGTGATCGTGCCGATCTACCAGACCTCGACGTACGCGCAGGACGGCGTGGGCGGGACCCGCGAGGGCGACTACGAGTACTCGCGCACCGCGAACCCGACCCGGTCGGCGCTGGAAGAGGCGCTGGCCTCGCTGGAAGGCGGCCGGCACGCGCTGGCCTTCGCCTCCGGCATGGCCGCCTCCGACGTGGTGCTGCGCAGTACCCTCCGCCCCGGCGACCACCTCGTACTCGGCAACGACGCGTACGGCGGCACGTTCCGCCTGATCGACAAGGTGCTCAGCCTGTGGGGCGTCGAGCACACCGTCGCCGACCTGGCGGACCTCGACGAGGTGCGCGCCGCGATCCGGCCCGAGACCAAGCTGATCTGGTGCGAGTCGCCGACCAACCCGATGCTCGGCATCGCGGACATCGCCGCGCTGGCCGGGGTCGCGCACGACGCCGGCGCGCGCCTGGTGGTCGACAACACCTTCGCGACGCCGTACCTGCAGAACCCGCTGTCGCTGGGTGCGGACATCGTCCTGCACTCGACGACGAAGTACCTCGGCGGTCACTCCGACGTCGTCGGCGGGGCGATCATCACGAACGAAGACGAGCTGCGCGAGCAGTTCTTCTACCTGCGCAACGCCGCGGGCGCGGTGCCGGGCCCGTTCGACGCCTGGCTGACGCTGCGCGGCATCAAGACCCTCGCCCTGCGCATGGAGCGCCACAGCGACAACGCCGAAAAGATCGTCCAGGCGCTGGTCAAGCACCCGAAGGTGGCGAAGGTCTACTACCCGGGCCTGCCCGAGCACCCGGGCCACGAGACGGCCGCGAAGCAGATGCGCCGCTTCGGCGGGATGGTGTCCTTCAGCCACGTGGACGGCGAGGCGGCGGCCCTGGAAGTGGCGAGCCGCACGAAGCTGTTCATCCTCGCCGAGTCGCTCGGCGGCATCGAGTCGCTGATCGAGCACCCGGGCAAGATGACCCACGCGAGCACGGCGGGCTCGACCCTCCAGGTCCCGGCCGACCTGCTCCGCCTCTCGGTCGGCATCGAGGACGGCCGCGACCTGGTGGCCGACCTCCTGGCCGCCCTGGGCTGAGCCTCAAGCACCGAGGTCGAGACCGCCGCCGTAGAGCCGTTCCACCCGGAGCGTGATCACCACGCGGCGGTCTTCGACCATGTTCCGCAGGAACGCGGCCTCGGCCTCGGGGTCTTCGAACGGCGCCTGCATCGCGAGCAGGGCCCGGCCGGTCTCGTCCCCGGGCACCGAGCTGACCGGCGACACCTCGGCGACGCCCTCCGCGACGGCGAAGGCCATGCGGTCGTCACTGCTGACGTACAGCGACGCGTGCGGGTCGCGGGCGAGCTGGCGCACCTTGGCGCGGCCCGCCGTGGACCCGATCCGCACCACGCGCTCGTCCGGATCCCAGGCGTAGGCGACCGTGGACACGTGCGGGAAGCCGCCCCGGTTGACGGTGGCCAGCGCGCCCAGGCTGTGGTCGCTCAGCAGCCGGCTCGACGCTTCTTCGGTGGGCTTGGCGGGGCCGGGACCGCGGCCCGGCTCGTAAACGGTGGTCACGCCGATGATCATCGGGGACCGGCCGACCCCGCGGAAGAAGGCACTTTCGTGTTCCCCCGGCACATCGGGGTAACCCGCCAGGTCAGGGGTTGTAGTTGCCGTGCACGACGCCGCCGGACGACTGCGTGCCGGTGGCCGGCAGCTTCGCGCCGTCGACGCAGCCGCCGACCAGCTCGACGTGGCTGTCGTGGCGGATGTACTGCGCCGGGGCGCCGCACGAGGCGCTGTCCACGGTGATGTACGCGGCACCGGTCAGCGCGGCCGCCGAGGCCAGCCCGATCACGAGCGGGAGCAGGCCGGCGGAGCGGGTCGCGCGAGCCCGTCGGGCGGCGTTCGCGTCGTTCCCGGATGCCATAGGTTGCTCCTTGTTTACCGCGTGTTGACGCGACCCAGGGTACCCGGCCGACGGTCCGGTCAACCTGTGGAGTTCCTGAGTGGCATAGTCCGGCCCATGGAACTCGTCACCCTCGAGCGGATCCAGGCCGCCCGGGAACTCCTCGAAGGAGTGACCCGGGTGACGCCGATGGAGCACGCGCGCGACCTGCGCGAACTCCACGGCGGTCCGGTGTACCTGAAGTGCGAAAACCTGCAGCGGACGGGGTCGTTCAAGATCCGCGGCGCCTACACCCGCATCCACGGCCTGACCGAGGCCGAACGCGAGCGGGGCGTCGTCGCGGCCAGCGCCGGCAACCACGCGCAGGGTGTCGCGCTGGCGTCGTCGCTGCTCGGCGCCAGGTCCACCGTCTTCATGCCGCTGCGGGCCCCGCTGCCGAAGCTGGCCGCCACCCGCGGCTACGGCGCCGACGTCCACCTGCACGGTGCTCTCCTGGAAGAGACGCTCAGAGCGGCGGTCGAGTTCGGCGAGCGGACCGGGGCGGTGTTCATCCACCCCTTCGACCACCCAGACGTGATCGCCGGCCAGGGCACGGTCGGCCTGGAGATCCTCGAGCAGGTGCCGGGCGTGAAGACCGTCTTGGTCGCCACTGGCGGCGGCGGGCTGGTCGGCGGGGTCGCGTCGGCGGTGAAGGCGTTGCGCCCGGACGTCCGGGTGATCGGTGTCCAGGCCGAGGAAGCCGCGGCGTACCCGCCGTCGCTGGCCGCGGGGGCGCCGGTGCGGCTGAGCTCGACCTCGACCATGGCCGACGGGATCGCGGTCGGCGAACCCGGCCTGGTCAGCTTCGCCCACGTCGAGTCGCTGGTCGACGACGTCGTGACGGTGTCCGAGCAGTTCCTCTCCCGGGCCGTGCTGCTGTGCCTCGAACGCCGGAAGCTGGTGGTGGAGCCCGCCGGCGCGGCCACGGTCGCCGCGCTGCTGCAGCACCCCGGGATCTTCGAGCCCCCGGTCGTGGCCATCCTCTCCGGCGGCAACGTCGACCCGGTGCTCCTGCTGCAGATCATCCAGCACGGCATGACGGCGGGCGGCCGCTACCTGCGGCTGCGGCTGCGGGTCCCGGACCGGCCCGGTTCGCTGGTCGGCGTGCTGTCGTGCGTCAGCGAACTGGGCGCGAACGTGCTCGACGTCGAGCATTCGCGCATCTCCGGCAGCCTCGACCTCGGCGAGGCCGACGTCGTGCTGGCGCTGGAGACCCGCGGCCCCGACCACTGCAAAGAGGTCGAATTCGCGCTGACCAACGCGGGCTACACCGTGGTTTGAGGAGGTTCTCCCGTGATCGCCGCCAGGGCCAGGTCCTTGGCGGGCTCCGGGACCTCCGCCGGCGCGGTGAAGCGGCGGGCCCGGATGTGGGCGACCAGGTCCGGGTCCGGCGGCACCCCGTGCTCGCGCAGGTAGTACGCCACCGCGCCGGGCCAGGCCCAGGCGCCGTCGGTGCGGAAGTTCATCGGCACCGCGTCCGTGCGGTCCGGCGCGAACGCGTCGGGGCCGTTGCTGCGCGAGGCCAGGATGACCGGCGCCGCGTCGAGGTACGCGAGCACCCGCTCGGCTTCCGCCGGGAGCAGTGGCGCGCGCCGGACCAGCGGCTTGCCCGCCGCGTCGAGGCCGTCGTAGATCCGCGGGGTGCGCACCTCGCCGTCGGCGGCCGGCGGGGTCAGCCCGGCGCGCTCGCGCAGCCACGCCGGGATGTGCTCGTCGGCGCGCGGGAAGAACCGCAGCTCGTCCTGGAACCCGATCGGCGGCGGCTGCTGCCGGAACGGCGGTTCGAGGTCGGGCCGCACGAAGTCGACGTCGGGTGGCTGCGCCGGCTCGAACACGAGGATCGCGCCCAGCCACGTGCCGAACCCGGGCTGGTACATGCCCGACCGCAGCACCCCGAGCAGCCGCACCGCCTCCGGGTGCGGCTGGCCGGGCCGGGGCGCGCCGTCCGGCCCGGTCACCAGCAGGTCGGTTTCGACGTGCCGCCCGGCCGCGCGGTACTCCACGCGCAGCTGCCGCCACCCCGGCGGCACCTGCGAGGTCAGCACCGCCCCGATCTGGCGGACGACCTCCTGCTGCTGGTCCGGGCGCAGCGGCCCCGGCGGCTGGCTCACGGTTCATCCCCTCCGGTTCGGTTCGCTCACGAAGGCAGTTTCGCCCGGAACCAGTCCGGCATGTTCTCCGGCGAGCGTGGAAAGCGTTCCTGGTCCAGCGCGTACTCGTCCGGCGCCGGAGGCGTCTGGAACGACGGCTCGTTGTCCCGGTTGAAGTGCACGCGGTAGCGGTCGGGCCGGTCGATCACCATGTCCATCGAGTACCACGTGCCGAGGCCCTCGGCGTACATCCCGCGGCGCAGCTTCGAAAGCGGCTTCGACAGTTCCCGCGGCACCGGCACCTGCTGATGGGTGTCGTTGTCCAGCGTTGCGCCCAAGCCGACACCGGCGCGCTTGCCGACGGACATGAATTCGAAGGTCAGCCGTTCCCAGTTCGGCGGCGCGGCGTTCATGAGCGTTTTGGCGATCTCGCCGAGTATCTCGTTCTGCTCGATCGGGCTCAGCGTCATGCTGTCCGGTCCTCCGTTTTGCTCACCGGTGCGTAGTTTCTTCGATCCGACCTTAGTCTTCCGGGGCAGGTGCCATGGCCGCCGCGTCGGCGAGCGCCCGGCGCAGCCAGTCCGGAATCCGGTCGTCCGAGCGCGGGAACGCGGCGAGGTCGCGCGCGAACGCCACCGGCGGAAGTTCCGGGAACCACCGCGGGTCCTGGTCGTAGTTGAACGTGGCCTCCGGCTCTTCGCCCGCGCGCAGCAGGAAAACCGCGGAGAACCAGGTGCCGCGCCCCGGCTGGTACATCGCCTCACGCAACGCGGCGAGCAGGTTCGTCACCGCGGGCGGTGCGACTTCGGGCGAGCTGCCGTCGGCCATGACGACCGTCAGCTCGGTCTGGTACGCGACAACCGTTGCCCAGACCCGGAACGTCACGCGCCGCCACTTCGGCGGCAGCACCCGCTCGACGGCGTCGAAGATCGCCGGGATCAGCTCATCAGGGCTCGCCATAGCGCCTCACCGTCGCGTTGGGATCGATCTTTTCCGGCACGTTGACGAACACTCGCTCGTAGACCCGGGAAACCCGTTCACCAGTCTCCGGGTCGACCTCGGTGACCCGCCACCGCATGACGTCCTCTTCGGACAGACCGTCCGCCCGCCGTGGGGTGCTCACCTGCAGCAGCTCGACCACCCGGTCGGGCGGATTGTGGTAGGCGGCGAGCTGTTCCTCCTGGCGCCGCCAGGTTTCGGCGGGTTCCCAGCCA
Organism: Amycolatopsis sp. NPDC005003; assembly: GCF_053600695.1. Classification (NCBI taxonomy): domain Bacteria; kingdom Bacillati; phylum Actinomycetota; class Actinomycetes; order Pseudonocardiales; family Pseudonocardiaceae; genus Amycolatopsis; species Amycolatopsis sp. NPDC005003. The sequence continues at coordinate 337,970 of NZ_JBSGAI010000003.1, forward strand.
TCCCGTGCGTGGCCGCTGTTGGAGGCGGCCATCTGCCCGTGCATGTTGCCGTAGCCCGGCGCACCGCCGCCCTCGGTGGAGACGAGGTGACCGCCCGCCCACCGGACTTCGCCGTGCTCGGGGTGGTTCCGGTAGGCGTTCTGCCCCTCGTGCCCGGCCCGGCCCTGACCGCTGTACTTGCCGCCGGCGTCGCGGAAGTCCTCGTTCGACTTCCCGTACTCCGGTTGCGCGGTGGTGTCGATGGTCTGGCCACGGCTGTCCGTCCGGTAGTCGAGCTTCTTCGACGGGTCGTTGAAGTTGTCGACGCGGTACTGGCAGTCGGGCAGCAGCGGGTAGTTGAAGTCCGGGTTCGCCGGCAGCTTGACGCCGCCCGGCGTCCGGCCGCCGCCGGGGGTCAGCTCCACCCACTTGATCTTGCCTTCGGCGTCGGTGTAGAAGCGCGTCTCGGACGCGATCTCCCCGCCCCGGGTCCTGTTGACCACGTGGTACTCGGTGTTCGGCTTCAGCTCGACGCCGGCGAGCACCTTCGGGTGGGTGGGCACCGGCGTCGAGAAGTCACCAGGCTCCGTCTTGTCCCGCGGGCGCGGCCCGGACTCGATCTTCTGCGGCGACTCGGGCGGCCGGTGGTACGGGTTGTCCGGCGAGTCGTGCGGGTGTTCGCGTCCCGGCCGGTCGTAGTCGACGAACTTGTCGTCGTACGTCGGGTCGGAGCGCGGCTTTTCGAATTCGTCCCACTCGCTGCTGTCGAAGAGTTCCTGGTCGTCGTCCGCACCGGAGGGCGACCCGTCCTCGTCGCCGTCACCACGGTGGCGGGCGCTGTCGGCGTCGACGTCGTGCGGGTCGCCGTGGTGGGTGTCCGGCGCGAAGCCGTCGTCGCCGGCGCGGTGCACCGAGCCGTCCGGGCGGTGGGTGTTCCACTCGCCGTCCGGCGGGATCCGCGGCCGCATGCGCCCGTCGGGGCCGATCTCGTAGTCGGACGAGAAGACGCGGCCGTGCGAGTCGGTCCACGCCGGTTTCGTCGGGGCCATGACTTCGGTGTCGAGCTCGCGCGAAAGCCGGTGCGCGAAGTCGTTGGAGCTCGCGTCGCAGCCGATCAGCCGGATCGGGCGGCCGTCGTAGTCGCCGTTGCGGCGCAGGATGTCCGCGAACTCTTCGGGGGTGTACAGCCGGTCGCCGATCCGGGCGTGGCCGTCCGGCGTGACGTGCACGTCGACGGTGTAGCGGCCGTCCGGGTCCGGGTGGACGCGGTGCGGCAGGTCGCCGATTTCGGGATCGCCGGCGTGGTAGGAGCTGCCCGACGGCGTGCTCTCGGCGTGCCGTGCGTTGACCTCGTCCGGGGTGAGCGGCTCGCCGTGGTGCGGGGTGCCGTCCGGGTCGTGGTGACCGGGGCCGTCGTGCGGGCCGTTCTCGTGCGGGCCGTGGCCCGGGGCGCCGCCATCGGGGCCGTGCGGACCACCGGGCCGGGCGTCGGGACCGTGGGGTCCGCCCGGCCGGGTGCCCGGCGCGTGCGTGCCGGGGCGGGTGTCGGGGCCGTGGGTGCCGGGGCCGAAGCCTCGGGCCGCCGGCGCGGGCGCGTCGGGCGTGCGCGGTCGGGGCGTGTCGCCTCCCGCGCGCGGACGTCCCTCGGGAAGCTCGCCACCCGGGCGCGGACGGCCGGGGGCGTCGACGTGCGGGGTGTGGGCTCCGGGGCTGCCCGGGGTGCCGGTCCAGCCGGCTCCTCCGCCGCCGGTGCGAGGGGAGCCGCCGCCACCGGGTGCGCCACCGGGCGGCATCCCGCCACCCGGCATCGGCGCGCCACCCTGCGGCGGGACGCCGGGCGCGGCCGCACCATCGCCACCGCGCGGCGAGGGGAACTGCGTGCTCGGATCCCCGGTGCGCGGGGCGGTGGGCGCGCTGCCGCTGGCGGAGGTACCACCATCGACCCGAGGCGGCGCGGCACTGCTGGGAGTGTCGGCCCCACCGTGCGTGCCGGACGCATCAGCCCGCGAGCCGGGCGACGAGCCGGAGTGCGCGGGCGAAGGACTGCTGTCCCCACCACGGGCCGCCGTGTTCTCACCGGCGCGCGAGGGGCTGTTGTCGCCGGTGTGTGACGGCGTGCTGTCGCTGCCTCGCGTCGGTGAGGGACCGTTGTCGCCGGTGTGTGACGGCGTGCTGTCGCTGCCGCGGGTGGGTGAGGGGCTGTTGTCGCCGGTGTGCGATGGCGTGCTGTCGCTGCCTCGCGTCGGTGAGGGACCGTTGTCGCCGGCGTGTGACGGCGTGCTGTCGCTGCCGCGGGTGGGTGAGGGGCTGTTGTCGCCGGTGTGCGATGGCGTGCTGTCGCTGCCTCGCGTCGGTGAGGGACG